>JBLHGN010000008.1:0-34109 GCA_047616325.1 Lentisphaeria bacterium | reverse complement strand
AGATACACGTGCGTATTTCTGTTTCATAGCGCCGAGCCGTTCTAGTATCTTTTCGTATTTTTTGACCGTACCCTTCTTGCTTAATCCAGCATTGAGGGTGTTGAGCTTTTCTTCAAAGCGGCGGGTATTAGACGACAATTAGACTGGCGGGTTGGCGTCAACTAGATTGGCGGGTTCTTGATAAAATAGTTGCCCCTACACACGCGAACACTTTCGACGAGGCGATAGCTAAAGTAGCTGCCTCCGCTCTTTTTACTTTTTATGGGGGATTTTCGTATAAACATGAAGTAAGAGATTGCACTATTTCTTAGTGCTTGTATAGCGCTTGATGTTATTTTATGGCACCACACTCTAGCCCGAAAAATTAAGCCGTTGATTTCAAATGTTTTATTTTTAATTTCAGGAAAAATAGTTGGTTTTGGCGTCTAAAAAGTCTTGCGTCACTGAAGCTGGGTTAGGGAGCCAAGCAATTAGAGAACAAACATTAAGGAAAACTAAGGCACTAGCAGCTGAAAGGGGAATTATTTTTAAAATTAACCTGATCTTGTGGAATGCTTCACTGAGGTGCGCGCCTCTATTGAACTGATCATGGGCACCATATATACAGGCACTTTTGCCAACTGAAGAATCTTACTTGCCACCGAACCCAAAATACGTCCATCGATTGCTTCGGAGCCGCGATTGCCAATAACAATTAGATCCGCCCCCAAACGCTCACATTCAAACAATATTACGTTTGCCGCCTTGCCCGGCACAATAATAATATCGCTAATGCGATCTAGAAGATCATCTTCTATTACTTGGCTTGACGCGACAACCTCAAAAACCTCGTCCCGAACGGCCTCTAATAAACCCTTAATGTTTTTTGTTTCTAATAGCTCCCGCTTCACCTGTTCCGAGCAATAACTTTTAACCACAGCATGCGTGAATTCACTTAGTAGTGGCACAACGTGAACAAGGCATATTTTGGCATCGAACTGTTGCGCGAGAGATTCGACATGGGTGAGCGCATAAGGTGTATAAACACCCAGGTCAGTGGCAAACAAAATCTTTTGGATCATTCAACACCCTAAAATAGTGGAACAGAATGATTGACGCTACTGACCTCGGTGCAATGAGCAGACTATGACGCCATCTGCTCTAAGCCTAGCAGCCATATCGAAGTATACGAGACACTCGAAGGGTTTTCGCTAGATGGATTACGTCTTAATTTACACTTTCTTATATTTACTTCCCCGAACGGGGAGTATTAGCGATGCCGTGGGGCACATGACCTGTAGCCACGTGACCACGTGCAGAATCACAGTGACTCTGCTGATCATCAAAAAAAACATCGGCGCCGTAGGCTTTTAGAAACGCGCCCTTTTCCAGCCCTCCCAGAAACAACGATTCATCGATGCGAATCTCCCATGCTCGCAAGGTTCGAATTACCCGCTCGTGGGCCGGTGCCGAGCGCGCAGTAACCAGCGCCGTGCGTATTGGACACTGACCCTCCCCAAATTCACTTTGCAGCCTCTGCAGTGCCGCTAAAAAAGACTTGAAGGGACCGCCACTTAAAGGCGTTTTAGCCGATTGGATTTCGCTCTTTGTAAATGCATCCAAGCCCTGCGATTTGTAGACCTGCTCGGCCTCATCTGAAAACAACACCGCGTCACCATCAAAGGCAAACCTTAGTTCGGAAGCATTTTGATTTTCTTTATTTGAAGCCAGCAAAGTGGCCGCCGCCACGCCGTGTTCGAGCGCGCGCCGAACATCTTCCGCATCTATTGAAAGGAACAAATGACCATTAAACGGCGCAATATAACGATAGGGACTCTGCCCACCGGTGAATGCAGCGCGAGTAATTTTAAGGCCATAGTGATTAATGGAATTAAAAACACGCAGGCCCGTATCCGCACTGTTTCTCGATAGCAGTATAATCTCGACGCGCGGATCTCCTTCAAGCTGTTCGTTGATTTTCAGCAACTTTTCCACCATTTGAAAGGCGTCCCCCGGCTCCAACACCACATCTTCATGCTCGATTTGATATTTAGAATATGCGGCGAGCCCTTCTGTTTCAAACACACGGTGACTTTCATCGAGATTGAAAAGCGCTCTCGACGATATGGCAATGACCAATTTTTTTCCAAAACCCGAAGGCATAAGCCATTTTTCCTTTAAAAGAGTTACTGATCGACATTAAGAGAATAGCCATGAACAACTAACACACAACCAAATTGCGCTGGGAAGCACCAATACGTTAAATTCATAATGAAAGCTGGACTGCTAAGGCAGCGATGCTGCGGGGAACTTATTTTCATAAGGAAACAATCCATATACGCCGCCGGTATGAACAAAGACAATATGCTCACAGCCCTTAAAGGTACCATTTTTAATTTCCGACACCATTCCATAAAAAGCTTTTCCGGTATACACAGGGTCGAGCACCACACCTTCTGTTCGCGCCAACCACGCTATAGCGTCAAATAATGCCGGATACCCCAAACCATAGCCAGGGCCGATATATTGCTCAAGCGTGTTTATTCTCAGTGCATCGGCAATGCTGCCTACGGAATCGTGAGCTCCCGGATACTGGGCTTGCCACACTCCAAGGTCTTGCCTAATTTTTTGATAAAAATAGTCGGCACTGTCACATACCGCTACTCCGATAACCGAACATTCATGGTTGAGCAAGTAAAAGCCAAGGGAGAGACCACCCTGAGTACCCGCAGAACCCGTTGCACATATTACCGCAGATGGTTCGATACCTTCCCGCAAAAAGTCATCTGCCAGCTCTTGCGCGGCATCTATATACCCCCAAAGCCCCAGGGCATTGCTGCCTCCCGTAGGAATGGCATAGCAGGAACGACCAAGCTCGGCGTACCTCTGCTCTACTTCATCAAAAATCCTCTGCAGGTTTTCCGCGTAATACGATGGTGAATAAACAGAGATGCTGGCTCCCAGTACGGCATCGAGAAGCACATTACCCTCAAGCGAAGGTAGAGCCAACTCTGCCAGGGTAAATTCTTTAGAACCCACATATTTAAGGGATTGCGGACCACGTAAAATGAGATGACAGCGCAAGCCCAGCCGGGCTGCTGCTGCGGACGTGGCCCGACAATGGTTTGACTGCATACCACCACAGGTGATAACCGTGTCAGCGCCTTGTCTTTTAGCATCGGCAAGCAAATAGTCTAGCTTTCGTATTTTATTTCCCGATAGAAGGCTTCCGGTTTGGTCATCGCTTTTTAGCCAAATCCGAGGGCCACCCAATTCTGCAGACACCCTATCGAGCGGCCTGAATTCCGTTGGAAGCTGAGCAAGATTAAGTTTTGTTGGCCGCGATTCAAACATACGGTGGTTCCGTGATCGAAAGGGTGACAAAAATGTGAATATAGCATACTTGCACCAAAGAGATTTAGAGCAGCATGATAGAATTAAAGCCAAATAGTGCTAATAGGATAACAAGCGCGTGAAAAAGTCAGTATGGAAGAGGATAAAGGGGAAATCACTAAATATAAGGAGATAGACTTAGTCTAGCTCCTTATACTAAAAGTCATTAATTACAAGGACTTAATGGTTCCCTTGGGTAGCACCGCATGCACTGCAGTTTTCTGAAACTTTAGCTCGACACTGTCGCTGGCCTTGAGTGTAATGTAGCTCTCGTCTACCTCAACGACTTTACCCAGCATACCGCTATTGAGAATTACCTCGTCACCCTTCGCGAGACCATTAGCCAGAGTTTGATGCTCTTTCTGACGTTTTCTTTGTGGACGAATGACGATAAAGTACATGAATATAAACAAACCGCCCAGCATGATCCAGCTACCAAATTGACCGCCCATCGGTGCAGCCACGGCCTCGGTTTGTGCTGCTGCTTCTGCTATAAAAAATCCCATCTAAATACCCCAAAAATGATTTATGTTTACATTTGAATGACTAATGCGACAAGGCGGCTTATTGAGCGAGTCACGCACAAATCAGCCTATTTAGCGACCAACAACACCCAGAGAGAAGCTTTAGATATCGCTCACCCAAGGCCCAAATAACACCAACTTCACGTCAAAATAAACCTTGTTCGACATGCTAGTACTTGCCAGAGCACACACAGAAGCTATCCACGGTCATGCGTAGAATCAAAAAAATAAACGCGATATGACTACTGATAGCCTGTAATACAATGAAGGCTGGGCGCCACAGGCAAAGGGCTTAGCCCGCGCGGCGACAACTCTACAAGAGTTGGGCCCTAGAGGCAATGGGAGAGTATTATTGCCCGAACTGAACAGCCCCAGCTGCGCGTTAAACGCACTTTGACGTCAAGCTAAACCCGACGATTTATGCCAGGAGGCCGAGCACAGAATAAAAAAGCGAAAAGGGTGCGCTTTAAACATAATCTCTGAATAATTTACGAAAGGTGCTCGGCGATAGATGAGTCCAGCGCTTGAACGCATTGGTAAAACTGGTTCTATCAGAAAAATCCAGCGCCACTGAAATATTATCAATACTCATATGCTGCAGGATTAAGTAATCGATAGAATTGTGAAACCTCACCTGATCTCTTAACTCAGCAAAACTTACATTCTGCCTTTGAAGGCGCCGCTGCAATGTACGCTTGGAGAAATTCAAATCTTCAGCAATATGACTGATACTGAGCGGAGCGCTACCAACGCGCTTGGCAAGGCTATCAACAACACGAGCAGGTACGCCAATAACGTCTGGAAGTCGCGCCTTTTCAAGATAAGCGTCGAGCGCTTCTGCGCCGCTAAGCTTGTCCGTATCCACAAATTTTTGCTGCGCGTTTAATTTAGTGATCATTTATCCGATTCCTTCTGCCAGCAAACAAACAAAATATCAACCCGGTCAGCACTTCTGTTTCTAACCGGTTAGAGTTTACCGGAGAAAAAACACCATCAAAACACAGCGCCAAACACTTATTCTATATAATACTTAGATCCATTCAACTACAAAGGAACCAACCTAGGGTGATACGATTTAGTAATGCGATTATACGCCAATCCACTTTTTTGAAAACCTCCACGCCACAAGCAAACCGTACATGCGTCTCATTTTATGAAATAACTCGCACCATAAAAACCCAGAAAAACTCACTCAAATCAAATCTGGGTCTAATTCAATCACATTCAGAACTTGAGACCAACACAGAAAAAGCGCTGTAGCGGGTGTATCACGGCACATTACACACAGAAAAGAGCAACAGTGCCTTACCGAAAATATAAGCTTGTTGAAAACCAAACACTTGATGACTGTCACGAACCGCAACAATTGAATGTACAAAGTAGCATTTTTTTCGATGTTTTGTTTCCAATACAATCAGATAAACAGTAAATTCACCTACAAATGGGTAGAAACCGCAGCAAGATAAATCACAAAAGCTGCATAAAAAAATGGGGCATAGACCATTAAGAACTATACCCCACTCAATTTTAATTTACTTTATTCTGCCGCAGTAACAAAGGGCCGATTACTACCCCACCTGACTACTCTGCAGTAGAACAATAATAATAATAAGCCCTTACGTCAAATAACACCTTTTCTGATAACTACACAAAATCCCTAAATAGCTTCCTAAAAATGCTTGGAGATAGCCCTGTCCAACGTTTGAATGCGTTGGTAAAACTTGTTCTATCAGAGAAATCAAGTGCTATCGAAATACTGTCGATGCTTCTTCTGTTTTTGATGAGGTACTCAATCGCAAAATGGTAGCGAACTTGATCTCGTAGTTCGGCGAAATTAAGGCTCTGTTGCTGCAAGCGTCTTTGCAATGTGCGTTTCGACAAATTAAGAGACTCTGCAATATGTCCGATGCTCAAGGGAGATTCGCCCACACGTTTTTCAAGTGTTTCCACTACTCTTCCCGGAATACCATATAATTCAGGCAACTTCGCATGAGACAAGTACTCCTCAAGAGTGTTTGCCGAACCGGAGGCGAACATCGATGAGTCTGCCACTTTTCTCTGCGATGCGTTCTTTTGTTGATCTAGCAGAAATGCCACGCCCTCAGACAATCGTTCCAGAATTTGCTGGTCTTCTTCACCGAAAAATGTTGTCTGGGCACCCACTGTAGAAATAAAACACAGTACACTACGCCCACTTGCATATGTTTTAGCCTGAACACCTATATAAGCACGCACATCTAGACCATTGTAAGCTTCAAGCGGAATATCGAGACTAAAACGATCAATGTTTAGTTGAACGCAGGGTTCGTCTGAAACCAACACCTTATGACACAAGGCCCTCGCCGTGGAAATATGCTGCCCTACGTAAAAACGTTGATCGCCGCTAGTGGAAGCCTGAACCTCGTATACGGCTTCGGATACTTGGCGCAGTACCAGCGTATGCTGGGCTTTAAACTTCACACGACCGATGTCAAGCAATAGGTTTATTGCTTCGTTATGGGACTCAAACACATGACTATTTACCACAATCTGATAAAAACTGCGCAGAAAGTCTTCCGTAGTATGTAAAGGGGTGCGTCGCAACCGAGTTACTAGCCCCATTCTTTCTGCGCGCTCGACCTCATCTTGAAAATAACTCCCTGCATTTGGTACTAAGACCTTTGTTTGCAAACTATTCACCAAAGAGTCTGAACTCGAACCTGTATTTTCTGGAAGTGCCACTGATATCACCATTCTGTTTTTTTATCTTTTATCTTTTATCTTTTATCACTAACAAATTCGTGCAATATTGATGAACCATTAGCACAAAAGACCCAGGGTGCTAAACTATGCGTTTGTGGCCCACTAAACTAGAATCTAACGCGCCAACTTGTTTTTTAAGCGACACAAAATTCCGGCGCGTAGACTTTTCAATAAACTTTCGCGTTAAACCGCCCCTTTTGTCACCAAAATCTACAAATACAACGTCTTAGACATTTTCGATCTAACACATACCTCTAGACCACAGAATCCAATTTACCTAGAATGCTTAGAACGTCATCGTGGTGACTTTTTGTCTTTACCTTATCCATAACGTGAGCGACTTTGCCTTGTTTGTCGATGATAAAGGTGGTTCTGAGTATTCCCATAAACTCTCTTCCCATAAACTTTTTAAGCCCCCAAACGCCATATTTTTCAGCTATGGAGTGATCTTCGTCTGACAAAAGCTCGAAATTGAGGGATTGCTTTTCAATAAACTTTTGTAGCCTCGGCACTGGATCGGGGCTAACACCCAAAACAACGGTTTCGAGCTGATCAAACGCATCACGAAAGTCTCGAATACCGCAAGCTTGCACGGTGCAACCAGGTGTCATGGCTTTAGGGTAAAAATACAGTACTACATTTTTTTTTCCTGCAAAGGATGCGAGACTTACTTTTTCTCCATTCTGGTTGGAGATTGTAAATGCGGGTGCCTTTGCACCAATTTTGGGAAATGTCATATGGTTAGAATTCCTGTATTGACTAGGGATTGCCTGCGACGGGCAAAAAAACGTACGCATTGTATATGTGTAGGTCTTTAAGAGCATTTGAGTCTGCTTCATTTGCCCTTGTGCAAATTTAGTTTGTGCCCTAGGAGGGCAACAATGACTTAACAGCGTCGCGTTCTTCCATTAATTCCAGCTCGCTTGCCTTCATCTTCACTTGAGAGAATTCATTTATGGAAAGGCCTTCAACTATTTCCCACTTGCCGCCTTTACATACACACGGAA
The DNA here is from genome assembly GCA_047616325.1 of Lentisphaeria bacterium. Taxonomy (GTDB): domain Bacteria; phylum Pseudomonadota; class Gammaproteobacteria; order Pseudomonadales; family Cellvibrionaceae; genus JBLHGN01. The sequence goes on along the minus strand of JBLHGN010000008.1, from coordinate 26,464 downwards.
ATGAATAAATAAGCCCTTCTTCAATGCCGTAACTGCCGTCGCTATAAACTCCCATGCTCACCCAATCATTCTCTGGTGAATCCAGTGTCCAATCGCGCATATGGAATATCGCCGCATTTGCGGCAGAAGCTGCGGAAGAAGCGCCACGGGCCTTAATAATTGCTGCGCCCCGCTGCTGAACATCGGGAATAAACGTGCCTTCGTACCATGCACTATCTACCTTTTCAGCGGCAACATGTCCGTCCACCTGGGCGTGGAAAAGATCTGGGTATTGGGTAGAGGAATGGTTTCCCCATATGGTCATCTTACTCACTGCATTTATAGTGGTGCCCAATTTTTGGGCGAATCCGGTCATAGCGCGATTGTGGTCGAGTCGAGTCATTGCGGTAAATTGACGGGGATCGATATCAGGGGCGTTACGCTGAGCTATTAGAGCGTTGGTGTTGGCGGGGTTACCCACTACTAACACTTTAATGTCCCGCGAGGCGTGATCATTTATGGCCTTTCCCTGCAACGAGAATATCGCCGCATTGGCTTCTAGTAGATCTTTTCTTTCCATGCCTGGTCCACGTGGCCGCGCACCAACCAAAAGGGCATAGTCTGCGTCTTTAAAGGCAACGGAGGCTTCATCGGTGCACACCATGTCGGCGAGGAGAGGGAAAGCACAATCGTCCAATTCCATTGCAACACCGCCAAGAGCCCCTAGCGCTGGGGTTATTTCCAACATTTGAAGAATTACCGGTTGGTCTTTGCCTAGCATTTCGCCTGCTGCAATTCGGAACAATAAAGAGTAACTAATTTGGCCTGCGGCGCCTGTTATGGCTACACGAACGGGTGATTTCACAATAATTCTCCAATTGCTTGACGGATTAAAAAGCTGGGTAAATTAACAAAGATCTCATGAGGCCCGCAATTATAGTGATCTCACAGGAAAAGTCATTAACAACTCACACCAACTTATGACTTTGCCATATTTAACTTGAGGCTCGATAGCGCTGAAGCAATGCCTGATAGAGCTGTTGACGGTAATTTGCATGCCCTACATCCAACTCTGCAACAACTTCTACTAGGTGTTCATTATCTTCCTTGCCGGACCATATCTTTCGATAGCTACCATCATTATAGCCATTGTCCTGACGGAAAAAATTGAGCACATTTTTTCCCACATACTGACGATATAGCTCGTCAAAATCCAGCCCAGCGCCAAGCATAAGGCGCGAAAATGTAGGAATATCGAAAGACTTTGACGATAACGTGGATAAAGCAAAGGTCTCTAGATCATCTTTAAAACATGTTGTTTTTGCATTGAGGTCTAAGGCTTGTTCAATATCGCCAACCAGCTCTGGCAAGGCCTTTGCGGAAGATAAATAGATGCTTAGGCCGAAATGCCAAATATCAATAAGCTCTAAAATCACTTGCTCCATGTCGGGCGCTTGCTTCTTCCACCACTTCCAACCGTAATGATCCATTAACTCGGCACACTCTACCCAAATAGCCCTATACCACTCAAAATCTTGCTCTTTCCATTGGGGGTGAACCCGCGTATTCATGGCATCCTGCATTTCAAGCATAGTTAATATCTTTTGTTTCATTGTACCCCCCAGGCGAGTGAAAAAGTTGCGGTGAATAGTAGCACAGCAAGCACTATTAACAGCCTTCCTCTGGAATTTTGACGAAGATTGTTACCTCTGTATTGCTACTAGGTACAAATACAATATCTGCGCAATGGCTATATACGACGCCCTTCGTGCCCCTTGGTTGTTTTTTACGCTTTTCCCCGCCGATCGTAATATTCTTGTAATTAAACCTCGCTACTGTTTTCAAAACAGAGGAGATCACATGAGTATTTTACAAAGTGTTCATTATTGCGATGTTAGGACCTTTGCTTGGTGCTTACGACGCAAACACCGCGAAACGGCTGTGCGCTTCAGCCGTTTAATATCCCACAGCGCAGATGGGCCACTGTATTTACTTGGCGGAATAGCACTTTTTTTTGCTGGCCAGGCGGCCCTGGCAAAGGTACTCGCGCTAGGATTTATAGTGGAACGAATCTGTTATACGATACTAAAATCATACTTTCGCCGGAATCGTCCGGCGGCTGTGATAACAGGCTACCAGAGTGAGATTCAGCCCTCGGATACGTTTAGCTTCCCCTCGGGGCACACCTCGGCAGCTTTTTTTATGTCCGGCTGCTTAAGCATTGCCTTCCCGTGGGTGGCTTGGTTTATCTATCCTTGGGCATGCGGTGCGGGGGTGGCTCGGGTCACCTTGGGTGTGCACTTCCCTACTGATATTCTGGCCGGCGCTTGTTTAGGTACAGCCGTATGCCTACTTGTTACAGGATAATCACAAAACCATGAAAATTCTCTACGGTGTTCAAGCAACGGGAAACGGCCATATAACGCGAGCGCGTGCGTTAAATAAGCATTTAAAGTCTTTAGGCATCGGGGTCGACTATATTTTTTCAGGTCGAGATAAAGCTAACTTCTTCGACATGGAGGACTTTGGCGATTGGCGATGCTACTCGGGTCTATCTTTTGTCCATGAGGCCGGTAAACTCAGCATTGGTAAAACGATTAGATTCAACAAATTTCACCAGTTATTGAAGGACATTAATAGCATTTCTCTGGATGAATACGATTTAATTATCACCGACTTTGAACCAATTGCCGCATGGGCAGCAAAGCGAGCAAAGCGCCACTGCGTGGGCATAGGTCATCAATACGCATTCGAGCATGACGTACCGAAAAGTGGTGCCAACTTTATATCTAAAACAATAATGCGGTATTTTGCTCCAGCCTCCACCTCCCTAGGCTTGCACTGGCATCACTTTGGTCAACAGATTCTCCCACCAATTGCAGAGGTGCATGCATCTGGCAGAGTGAGCGATCCCAATAAAATAGTTGTGTATCTGGGGTTTGAAGACCCCGAAGAGGTTATGTTGATGCTGGAGCCCTTTGACTCCTTCCTTTTTGTTTTTTATGGACCTTTCGCTCAGTATGAAAACCGAGGCCATATACAGCTTAAACCGCTTTCGCTAAGAGGCTTTAAACAGGATCTCTCAACCGCTGGGGGCGTTATCTGTAACGCTGGCTTTGAATTATCCAGCGAGGCAATTCAACTGGGCATCAAACTGCTTATAAAACCATTACAAGGCCAGATGGAACAATTATCTAATGCTACGGCTTTGGAAGAATTGGGCCTGGGCGTAACTATGGCGTCGCTCGACGCTAACGTTTTGAAGTTTTGGCTAGAGCAGTGGAAGGGTAAACAAGTACTATACCCCGACGTAGCTAAGGCTATAGCTCACTGGATAGCCAATGCCGAATGGAAAGACCCAGCATCACGGGAAAAATTAATCGAGCACTTATGGCGAGAAACTCTAGCCCCCGATGTGACCAGCTTTACAGCTAACCCTTGCCCGCCAACAACGAAAGCCATCTCTGCCAAGGAAATCGATTTTCGAGCCACCCAGCCAGAGACCTAACTTAAGCGCTGAGGAAATAATAAATGCTACCACCTGGCTTGTCTTGTGACTCAGCTTCAGTCTTGTTTAAAACCTTGCGTAGAATAACTCTGCGCTGTTTGAAGCGCCGTGAATCTAAGTCAAAATCGTTCGCTATCTGGGGTCATTTATTAATCCCACGACCCTAAGGCTTCGCCTGTGCCCCAGGAAACAATCTAAAGAAATTGGCGCTAGTAACTTCGCAGAGATCGTCAAACGAAAGGCCCTTTAAGTCGGCGATATACTGCGCCACCTCTTTCACGTATTTGGGCTCATTTGGCTTGCCTCTGTACGGTACAGGAGCTAGGTAGGGAGAGTCGGTCTCTACTAAGAGGCGGTCGATAGGCACCTGGCGCACAACATCTCTTAATTCTGCCGCCGAGTTGAAGGTTACTATTCCAGAGATGGAAATATAAAAGTTTAAATCCAGTGCTTTACGCGCCATACCCCAATCTTCGGTAAAACAATGCATAACCCCAGCACTGTCTTGGTTCCCGTGCTCTCTAATCAAAGCAATTGTATCTTCGCGGGCATTTCGAGTGTGTACTATAACAGGCAATGCCAAGTCTCCCGCCACCTCTAAATGATGGATGAAACTTTGCCGCTGCTTAGCCACAAAGTCCTGAGAGTGATAATAATCCAACCCGGTTTCTCCAATCGCCACCACCTTGGATGCCTCAGCCCATTCTTTTAGTGTTTCGCACGAAACCACTTCTCCTTCGACGTCGGTGGGGTGAACCCCCACCGAAGCGTAAATGTTGGGATATTTGTGTGCGATAGCCAACACGTCATTTTTGTTTTTTTCGCTGATACAGACGCACAACATGTGGCTAACACCCTGTGCATGCGCGGCCTCAACGGCGCCATCGAGCCCCGTTGGATATTTCGAAAGTTCCAATCTATCTAAATGGCAATGGGAATCGACTAACATGGCTTACTCTTAATGAAAGATAAATGAATGGTTTGCAAGGCTTAGCCTTACTGGATGGTCTTATCAAATAACGAATACTGGAAAAGCTAATACGCCATAAATACAGCGTCAGATATACGGGAGATTACATTGTATGTGTGGGTCTGTCTGAATCGAGCGAGCCGGCGAGATAGTTTTCAATTTTATTGTTGGCTATATCGTCCTCACCATTAAATTGCACCCCTATTCCTGCGGCCCTGTTTCCTTGAGCCCCCTTTGGCGTGATCCAAACGACCTTACCCGCCACCGGAATCTTTTCGGGCTCGTCCATAAGGCTTAGCAACATAAACACCTCATCGCCCAGGCTGTAGGATTTGTTGGTAGGGATAAAAAGACCACCATTCTGAATGAACGGCATATACGCAGCATACAGCACAGCCTTATCCCGAATTGTTAGGGACAGTATTCCGTTTCTGGCAGAACCACCTAGACCTTTCATCAATTTACCTGAGTAACACCGAGTAGATTGCTCGGACTTTGTAAACGTAGTTTTAGACGCTGTGACTTTTTGTGAACGCGCTTATGCAGTATAGACGGCAAAACCAACAGCACTTATCATGACACCGAATTTATGGCTTCGCTACAGTAGTAAATTCTATACCATGTGTCCACCCACACAAAACCTGTCTTGGCGTTATTTTCAACGCTGCGTTGACGGCTTGGTTACCGCAGTCCAATCCAGCACTAACTCCTCGATAAATAAGACAGGATTTAGATTAGATGGACCCAATAACTGCGATTTTTTTTCACATAAGCGGTCTCGCAAGCGAAACAGTGTAGAGTGTGAACAATTCGGCAGCATCTCAGCTAATGCAAGGTAGTTATTGGCCAAAGGCCTACCGGCAAGCACACTGGACAACATCATATCTACGCTGTTCTGCATCACCTCCACTATCGCCATTGGGGCACCGCTCCCCAACTTCTTTGCAAAAACCATTGGCTCTAGCGTATATTTTGCAATATCAAGCAAGCCCTTAAGTATTTCATTTCGCTCTTGCATCACCCCTTGGTGGTGCCATTCTTTCGCCAAGATGGGTGCGCCATGAGTCTCGGCCAATAAGGCTTCCGCGTCGTCCTTGACACCCACCGCTTCGAGCCAGGCCAGTGATTCGTCTTTTGGTGGTACCGACAATACTATTTTTGCACAGCGGCTACGAATGGTTGGCAGCAGTCTACTAGGATTTTGGCTTACGAGAATAAATACGGTTTTACCCGACGGCTCTTCTAAATTTTTCAGTAGCGCATTAGCTGCGTTGTTATTCATAGACTCTGCGGGAAAGATAAGAACCACCTTATACCCCCCCTGCTGCGCCGTTTTGGAAACAAAATCTGCAATATCGCGAATTTGATCCACTTTAATTTGCTTCCCTTTATCTGCGGGAATGACGCTATTGAGGTCTGGATGAGACGCAGAAGCTAGCAGCTGGCACGATCGGCATTTTCCACACACCATTTGCCCCGCAGGAGACAAACACAATATATACTGCGCCATCGCCATTGCCAGGGGCTCCGCACCCAGCCCCTCCTGGCCGGATAATAAAAAAGCATGGGGGAGCTGGTCATTTTCTACACGACGAAAAAATTCGTCCCACACGGAGCGTTGCCAAGAAAAAGGCGGCATAGGTAAAATAGCATTAGCCATAACAAGTGTATCGCCTGAAATACGATGAATGTGATCATTGAACAATCACCCAGTTTAACACCGCACTAACTTCAAATGCACAGTGAATTAAAGTCGTGAATTTTAAACATGTAATCGTGTACCAAGATGAACATATTCTAGTGGTCAACAAACCACCAGGCTTACTTTGTGTTCCAGGACTTAGCGACCCCAACAATCTGTATGACAATGTTACATGTATTGCGCCCAACGCCAGAGTCATTCATCGACTCGATATGTCCACGTCGGGCTTAGTGATTTTCGCCTTGCACCATCAAGCACAGAAGCATATGGGAAAATTATTTGAACAGCGCAAAATCAAAAAGAGTTACGCCGCAATCGTCCACGGGATAGTGCAAGACACAAGGGGGGAGATTCACAGCAGGATGTTATGTGACTGGCCCAATCGACCAAAACAAAAAATTGATTGGTTAACGGGAAAGCTTGCCACAACATTTTTTACCGTTCTATCGCGCAACAAAGACCGCAACTGTACACGCCTATGCCTCTCTCCCCATACAGGAAGAACCCATCAATTGCGTCTTCATATGTGGCAACTAGGTTATCCGATATTAGGCGACCAACTTTATTTTGATGGCGATTCTCGCAATCTTGAAAATAGACTATTGTTACATGCCCAACAACTTCAGTTTGATCACCCTGTTACAAATCGGGCGCTGACACTGCAATCAGAACCAGAGTTTTAACGGCTTTTAAAACTCTAAGATACTTACAGTGTCTCGAACAGTTCATCCAACTTTTCACCGATAGAAACCTGAACTGCGCTTAGAGTTTGCGAGGCGTCGATTACAACATAACGCGCTGGAGCTCCAGCCACTCTCGCTAAATATCCAGCTCTTACCCGCTCAAAAAATGCTATCTGCTCTTGTTCAAATCGATCGAGCTCCGCTCGGTGCTGTGCTCGAGCAAGACCAATCGTCACATCAATATCCAAATAAAATGTTTTGTCCGGCTGGGCGCCCTGCTGCACAATAGTTTCGAGCATGCCTATATGATGCAGATCCAGCCCTCTACCAAAGCCTTGATAGGCGAAGGTGGCATCGGTAAAACGGTCACACAATACCCATGAACCCTTGGCTAAGGCCGGCAAAATAACCTCACTTAAATGCTGCGCCCTAGCAGCAAACATAATCAACAATTCGGCCGTTGGGTTAAAGGCTTCATCTCTTTTTGCCAGCAATATTTCGCGCAGCTGTTCCGCAAGTGGTGTACCGCCGGGCTCACGAGTAGTAACAACGTCAATTCCGTGAGCGACCAAGCTGTCGCGAATAAAAGACAAGTTAGTAGATTTACCAACGCCTTCGGATCCTTCTAGGGTAATAAACTTCCCCCTTTTCTTCGTACTAGGTAAAGCGCTACCGTATTCAGAGACGTCGTTTTTATATTTCTCAGTCATCGACACTCACCTCCTCGACATCTTCGTTTTTATGAGTTTTAAGTTCAAGCGGCTCAGGCGAAGAACGATAATCGGACACACGTTTTTTCTGAAACTTTTGCACAGCTTCGTTATGCTCTTCTATCGTAGCGGAAAAATAATGCGTGCCGTCACCTTTGGCAACAAAATACAACGACAGGCCTTGAGCTGGATGCATGGCGGCGTGAATAGCTTCGCGCCCTGGCATTGCTATAGGCGTAGGCGGTAAACCACTATTGGTATAGGTATTATAGGGTGTAGGCGTCTTTAAATCTTTTCGGGTTATATTTCCTGTGTATCCTTCACCCATACCGTATATAACGGTAGGGTCGGTCTGCAGGCGCATACCCCGCTCTAAACGGCGAACAAATACACCGGCAATCTCCGAGCGTTCGTAAGCGGCACCGGTTTCTTTTTCAACTATGGAAGCCATGATCAGGGCATCGTAAGCACTATCGTAAGGAAGATTCTCAGCCCGACTTATCCACTCCTCTGAAAGTACAGCCACCATTTTTTTATAAGCGCGCTGAAGTATAGAAATATCAGTGTCGCCCGCCATATAGTGATATGTGTCTGGGAAAAACCAGCCTTCCACATAAGCGATGTGAATATCGGCCTTATTTATTTGCTCTAGCACGCGATCGGCAACAAGGGTTTTTTTTATATTTTCTTTCGCTCGCAATGCAATCATTACATCAGAAAACCCACGGCCTTCAACGAATGTTACGGCATATTGAACCACATTATTAGAATTAAACTTTTCAAGAAGTGATGCAGGAGATTCCAAGGTATCTAGTTGGTGTTCACCTGCTTTTATTTTATTGAGATCGGCAATTTGCGCATACATCACCCAGACCTTTGGCCAATGTATTATCCCTTTATTTGACAAGTCCTCGGCAACCGAATGGAGCGATGCCCCAGGCTTAATAATATATATCCCACTCTCCCACGAAATTGTGCGTTCCCCATGCACCCACTGCAGCGCATATATGGATACTGCAGCACTTATGCACAGACCCCATATAAGTATCGTCAAAAAAACACTAAGTACATTAATTTTCATAGCGAAGTTAAAAGCTTGTCATAATTTGAAGTGAGTTCAGTACAAACGTCAAACGACTTAAATGTACTTTCGTGTATACGCGAAACAGATTGTATTCCTTTCAGGGCATTAGAGATAAAAACCTCATCAAATTGCGCAATATCCGCTAGAGATACTTCGGCTTCCTGCACTTTAATGCCGCTCGGTGGCGATAGTTTTTCCATCACAATTTTTCGCATAATACCCGCAACGCCACACACATTAAGTCTTGGCGTATAAACAATCCCGCCATCCACAAAGAATATATTGTGGTGCATGGTTTCAACTACCCGACCTGAAGTATCACAAAAAAGCACCTCTTCAGTGCTTCTCGCTAGATTTTGGCAACCTAATATGTAGACCAAACGATTTAGGTGCTTTAAACCAGCCAATGCAGGATTTTCTGGCAAGCGCTGTGACGCCAAAATTAATTGTTTAGGCGTTCCAGAATCGTCCCTTTTAGCTTGCGCGTTAAACGATACATAAATATTGCTATTTGCATCATCGGGGGGGTAACAGCCTTCGCCCCCAAAGCCACGTGTAACCACTACTTTCGCGGTGCCGTCGTGCGAATCTGATTTTTTTATAAGCCTGAGATTGTCATTTAAAGCGTTGGAGAGAATGTCGCGATCGATTGGTATACCTAGACGTTCACAGCCGAGGGACAAACGCTCAAGATGATAGGATAGAAGAGGATACCGCGCCTGGCGACAAAGAATAGTCTCAAATAAACCGTCGCCGTAGGCAAAGCCCCTATCGTAATAACAGGGTGCGTCTATCGCTACGCCATTGAACAAAAGTACATTTGGCTTGCCCATGGTTGCGTCTACTTTATTCAGATTAACTGGAGGCTCCATTCTGCAGAATCACAAAAGATTGCGTCACAAGCCGCTATTTTCAAAAAGTAATTTACACGTGGCACTAATGAAAGCGTTTAAAAATCAAACTTCCGTTGGTACCACCAAATCCAAACGAGTTGCTCAAGGCCGCGTCAATTTTCATCTCTTGTGCAGTATGAGGAACAAAATTTAAATCGAAACCTTCGTCCGGATTCATTAAATTAATGGTTGGAGGTGCTACCTGATCGCGAATAGCCAAGGTGGTGAATATTGCCTCTACCGCACCTGCGGCGCCCAATAAATGACCAATCATGGACTTTGTTGAACTTATCGCCAGTGTATTGGCATGATCTCCAAAAACGCCTTTAACGGCGCCATATTCGGCTTTATCTCCAGCGGGAGTTGATGTGCCGTGGGCGTTTATGTAGTCGATATCTTCCATCGAAAGCTGTGCGTCTTTAAGTGCGTTTTGCATTGACATCTCCGCCCCGGCACCGGAAGGAGAAGTAATATGATAGGCGTCTCCACTGGTGCCAAAACCACTCAGCTCAGCATAAATTTTTGCGCCGCGTTGTTGCGCATGCTCAAGGCTTTCCAATACTATTACGCCCGCTCCATCGCCCAACACAAAGCCGTCTCGATCTCTGTCCCATGGACGGCTAGCGGCTTCGGGGTCATCATTGCGCTTAGAAAGCGCTCTAGCCGCACCAAAGCCACCAATGCCCACTGGCGTTGTGGCCATTTCAGCACCACCAGCCACCATCACGTCCGCCATGCCGTAAGCTATCTCTCGAGCGGCCAAGCCAATAGAGTGCGTACCCGTGGTACAGGCGGTGGTCACCGCCAAGTTGATTCCCTTAAACCCGTAGCGTATAGATAGGCTTCCAGCAATCATATTTACAATGGCTCCGGGAACGAAAAAGGGAGAAATACGCCGCGGGCCCTTTTCCTTAATGGTAATTGCTGTATCTTCTATAGACTGCAAACCACCAATGCCAGAACCGATAATGCAGCCAATTCGGCCCGCATTCTGCTCGGTAACTTCAATACCAGAATCTTCAACCGCCTGAATACCTGCAGCCATGCCATATTGAATAAACAAATCCATTTTTCTGGCTTCTTTATCCTGCAGATAGGGCGAAATATCCAGATCTAAGACTGAACCGCTGATCTTAGTTCCGAAAGCAGAGGCATCGAAACGGGTTATGGGTCTTATCCCACTCTTACCATTAAGGATATTACCCCAGGTATCTTTAACATTATGACCAACGGCACAAACAGTTCCGAGCCCCGTCACAACTACTCTCTTTCGATTCACTTCTGCCTCCGTTAACTAAATCTTTGCCCGACAGCCAGTATAGGCAAATTGTGCTGCCGATCGAATGTGAACCGGCCACACGAAGTCTGAAAGGTTCAAATTATCTGGAATATAGAGCACCAAGCTAAAACATTGGACGAGCTCTCTACCACGCTCACTAATACTGCAATGACTTTACGCTGGACGGCCTATTGAACTCGGCACGCCCACCGCCTCGCATCATCGTATTTTCACAAGACAATAAGTAAAATACATATTATGCGGCTGACGCGTTTTTCGCGCGCAGCCTCTATCAATATGAATTGCGGAGTTCAACAAAAACAAAAGCCGCACTATTAAAAATAGGTACGGCTTTTGCGAACATACTTCAACAAAAAACAAGCGTCTAATACTAGGCTAGATTTTCGTTGATGTAGTTGATGGCCAACTGAACAGTAGTAATTTTTTCGGCTTCTTCGTCTGGAATCTCAGTTTCAAATTCTTCTTCCAAAGCCATTACAAGTTCAACTGTATCGAGAGAATCTGCCCCTAAGTCTTCAACAAAAGACGCCTCATTTTTAACTTCTTCCTCTTTGACGCCAAGTTGTTCTGCAACTATTTTTTTTACGCGTTCTTCGATGCTGCTCATATCGGTGTTAACTCCTAGATGTGGTCTCGTGTAAAGCCGTATAAAAGATTATGAAGCCGCCCCGGATGCCTGTAACAGCTTCCAGATGTGGTCCGGCTTGCACGTGCGCGCATTTTAGCGTGTATTTCGCCGTTTTGTAACGTTTGAATCGAAAAAAGTTTAGTTTTAATCATTTATATATATCTATCAATAAGTTAGCACATATACATGCCGCCGTTAACGTGCAGTGTTTCACCGGTTACGTAACTTGCATCGTCGCTACTTAAGAATTTAACTACGTTAGCAATCTCATTCGGCTGCCCGAGTCGACCCATGGGTATTGCTCCCAACATAATATTTTTTTGGTCTTCAGTGAGCACATCGGTCATGTCGGTATCGATAAATCCAGGCGCCACAGAGTTTACGGTGATATTTCGGGAGCCCACCTCCTTGGCCAGGGAACGTGCAAAGCCAGTCACACCCGCTTTAGTCGCCGCGTAGTTGACTTGCCCGGCATTTCCCATCTGCCCCACCACTGACGCAATATTAATAATACGACCCCAGCGCGCCTTCATCATACCTCTGAGACAACCTTTACTTAGGCGGTACACAGCACTTAGATTGGTGTTGATAACGTCAAACCATTCGTCTTCACTCATCCGCATCAACAAATTATCTTTGGTAATTCCGGCATTATTAACGAGAATTTGCGGGGCACCAAATTGATCCTGAATGGCTTTTAGCACCTGACTTACAGATTCTGCATCGGTCACATTCAACACCATGCCCATGCCCGACACACCCAAAGCCTGCAAACGCGCACTGATTATATCTGCGCCCGATGGCGACGTTGCCGTACCAATAACAGTTGCTCCAGCCTGAGCCAGCGTGTCCGCGATTGCAGCGCCGATTCCTCGACTTGCTCCGGTTACTAGGGCAATTTTACCTTCTAGCGACATATAAATATCCTCTTTTAATTATTTTATAAGTCTTGTAAAGCACTTTCCAAAGCTGACAACGAATTTACGTCGAAAGAACGCAGCGAACTATCTATGCGCCGGTTCAAACCAGACAGCACCTTTCCTGGACCGCACTCAACGGCACTTACTACACCTTCATCAACAATGTATTGAACACAGGAAACCCAGCGAACCGCAGTATATATTTGCGCGATCATAAGACGCTTAATTACGACAGGATCCACTTCTGGCTTAGCAGTAACATTGTGAATAACCGGGATTTCTGGAGTGACAAATGATGTTGCTTCAATCTCTGCCGCCAATCGATCGGCGGCAGGCTTCATTAAGGAGGTGTGGAAAGGCGCACTAACGGGTAGAGACATCGCTTTTTTTGCGCCAGCTTCCTTACATGCAGCAATTGCCAATTCAACAGCCGCAACGCCACCGGCGATAACTAATTGACCGGGGGAGTTGTAGTTGACCGGCGCAACAACATGACGGGACACGACGCTAGCGCAGGCCTTCTCTACAGCTTCGTCACTCATCCCGATAATAGCCGCCATAGCGCCCTCTCCAGGAGGTACCGCTTCTTGCATATACTTACCTCGCAGGCGCACCAAATTTACTGCGTCTTTAAAGGCTAACACTCCGGCGCAAACTAACGCCGACCATTCACCCAAACTGTGCCCTGCCATGTAAGCAGGACGCGCACCTCCCTTGTCTTGCCATATACGCCAAAGCGCAACACTGCACGTGAGCAGCAGGGGCTGAGTAACTTCCGTTTGATTAATTTTTTCTTGGGGGCCCTCACAGGTTGCCGCCCAAAGGTCGTAACCAAGTACTTGAGAGGCCTCTTCAAACGTGCCTTTAAATATCGAATTATCGGCATAATCAGCCAGCATGCCGACCTTCTGTGAGCCCTGTCCAGGAAAAACAAATGCGATATTAGTGAGATTGCTCATGCTGCCCTCTTTATCTATCTAAATATTTAACTATGTGCTTGCTTGTCTACCTAAAAATACCTAAGTGATATTCAACCTAAGCATTGTGTGATTTTTTGCGGAATATTACCTTCGGCCTGCCGCCTAGCCGTCTCTAATGCAAAATAAAAACCCTGCTCGTTAGCCGCTCCATGGCTTTTCACAACCACCTTATTGAGCCCCAATAGAGCAGCACCATTATATTTACTGGGATTAAAATGACCGAGCGATTTTCTAAGCGCACTTCGCAAGACCAGCCCGAGAAACTTTCGCCACAGACTGGAACTAAATTCGAGCTTTAAGGTGCCTAATATAAAGGATGCAGCGCCTTCACTCACTTTTAAAGCGACGTTGCCAATAAAACCATCACAGACAATGACGTCGACATCACCATCGTAGAGTGAATTGCCTTCGATAAAGCCCTTAAAGCGTATGCCTTTATGCTGATCTAGCAGAGAATAGGCTGCTTGAATAACCTTACTTCCCTTGCTTGCCTCTGTGCCCACATTCAAGAGCCCCACACTAGGGCACGCGCAACCACTCACCTTTGCCAAGGCCGACCCCATAATGGCAAACTGAAGAAGTTGGTTTGGCTCACAATCTAGATTAGCCCCCAAATCCAGAACAAAACTATGCCCCAGCTTGGTGGGAATAGGCTTACATATGGCCGGCCGATCCATGCCATCGATTACACCAAGCAACTGCCGACTCATAACCATAAGAGTGCCAGTATTGCCACCGCTTACGCAGGCATCCGCCTCGTTTCGAGCAAGACTTCCTAAAGCGAGCCACATGGAAGAGAGTCTTTTGTGCCGAAATGCACTGCCAGGCTTGTCTGTCATCTCCACCACCTGTTTTGCGTCTACTATCTTTATGCGCTTATTAAAGGGAGAGTCACCCAATAAAGGCTCTAACCGCTCAATCGGGCCAAAAAGTGAGACACTGATGGTGGGGTGGTCATGCAAAAATTTTAATGTTGCGGAAACGCAAAAGCGGGGACCGAAATCCCCGCCCATCGTATCGACGGCTATGCGAATGTCTTGCGACAAACTTACTCTTCGTCGCCTACAGAAACCACTTTACGACCTCGGTAGAAGCCGTCAGCAGTAACGTGATGACGCAGATGTTTTTCACCTGAGGTGGGGTCCAAAGAAAGCGTTGGGCCAACCAATGCGTCGTGTGAACGGCGCATTCCGCGCCGTGAACGTGTTTTCTTGCTTTTTTGTACTGCCATAAGGTCTACTCCTAATAAATAAGTCCAAAAGCCTGGCTCACGCTAGTCTTTTGGGTTTCGATTCTTGATACCAGCCAGAACGCTAAAGGGATTACTCCCCGTTTCTTGCTTGCCTGTCGTAATGTCGCCGCGGGAAAAAAAACTCTCGTCAACACACGAATAATCATGGTAAGCCGCGACGGGTAAACTCAATAGTAGCTCTTCTTCTATTAGCGCATATAAATCTGCGTCATCTTCGCCTACGATCCAAGGATCTATGTGAATGGGGAGGTTTTTGGCTTGTTCTTCATCCCAAACCACGGCGACGCTAACCTCAGAATGCAAAGCCCGCTCTTCAGTCAACTGCAAACATCGCTGGCATTCCAGCTTTACTGTCGCATCTACAGATCCTGAGATCAGACGCTTATGCTGCTCATTGGTAGAAAATGCGAGACGCACCTTGATTCCACCTATAATATGAGCCGCTTGCGCAAATATGTCCAGGTTTTCAGCCAACACAAGACCTTCTAGCACAACGCCCAACTGAGCGAGTTTTCGCGGATCGATCTTCCTGGGAAGTCGCTGTAAAGGGGTGCCATCTGACATAAGCGCGCCATAATAGGGAGTTGTCCCATTGCTGTCAAAGAAAAACAACCAAATATGGACCAACTTTTTACGTATTACGGGGATTAAATGCATATGCAAGCAGAACCACCAAACAAAGTGGGGTCTATTATACTAGCCTCCAGCTCCAACTACCGAAAACAACAACTGCAACAGCTGAATTTACAATTTAGTTGTGAGCGTCCAGATATCGATGAATCCCCCTTAGCCAATGAAGAAATGCAAGCTACAGCCATAAGACTGGCCAGCCAAAAAGCACACGCCGTGGCTGCCAAGCATCGCGATGAGCAAATTATTATAGGGGCAGATCAAACTGCCGAATTGCATGGATCGATTCTTGGAAAACCGCACAGTATCGAAAACGCTATCGCGCAACTTGAACAGTGTAGCGGACAAGAGGTAATATTCTATTCAGGTATCTGCGTGCTAAACAGCGTCACCAATCTGTGCTTAAAAACAACCGTGACCACTGTCGTTAAATTTCGCTCACTCAGCAAGCAGCAAATAAGACACTACATCGACCGCGACTCGCCGCTCGACTGTGCGGGAAGCTTTAAATGTGAGGGCCTGGGTATAGCACTGTTTGAATCAATTGAGAGCAGAGATCCCACCGCCCTAATCGGGCTCCCTCTAATAACGCTCACCGACATGCTGCTTCAAATGGGGGTAGACCCACTCTCTTATTAAAAAAACAAAATACTAGCCCATACATACACCCACAACATCAAACTGATCAATACCGCCGCAGACCCCATATCTTTTGCCCGGCCAGCCAATTCGTGCTTTTCATAACCGACTCGGTCAACCACTGCCTCTATCGCCGAGTTCAGCAATTCGACTACTAGCACCAGCACCACCACACCTACCATGGCTAAGCGCTCTAACTTTGAAACGGGAAACCAGTAGACAACGGGGATTAGCACCAGCGCCAATAAAAGCTCTTGCCTAAAAGCGGCCTCGTGCCGGAACGCCGCGACAATGCCTTTATATGAATAATAAAACGCCTTAAATAGCCGCGTAAATCCTGTATTCTTTTCTGTCATAACCACTCAACCATCCATATGGGAATTGCTGTGATGTAGCATTGTTTTTTTGACCGCCTATCAAAGGCAACTGATTCATCACAAGGGCGAGCGGTGACAATCGAGCGTATCGGCCCAAGCATCAACCACCTAAAAATCAATCATCTAACCGTCAATCGTCCAACTTCTCAACGGGTGACGCAATACCAAAATCTTCCGCGAGCTGCTGGCACCATAGATTTAATCGCTCTGCGGTTTGTTCCGACTGCTGATCTTCGTCAATACCCAAACCTACAAATAAGTCTTCACCGGGTATTTGGGCTTTCGATGCATCGAACTCATAGTCACCTGTAGGCCAATGACCCACGATTTTAGCGCCGCGTTCCTGCACGAGGTCGTGCAACATACCCATGGCGTCTAGAAAAAAGTCGCCGTAGCCGAACTGATCACCAAGCCCAAAAAGAGCCACTTTAACACCACTAAAATCCACTTCAGAGATATCGCCCCAAAAATCTTCCCAGTCAGACTGTATCTGACCAAAATCCCAAGTTGGAATACCCAAAATAATCTTGCTGTGCTCAGTAAATTCCAGCTGTGTGACATTACTAATATCGTAAACATCACAGACCCCCGAACCAAAGCGGCTTTGTATGCGGTAGGCAACGCTCTCTGTATTTCCATCATCGCTGCCAAAAAACAAACCAATCTCTGCCACGGTTTCTCCAATTATAAAAGTACTTTCGCCTCCCCCACCCCTCCTAAGCGCGCGATAGATGTCAACACAAGATCTTAAGCGAGCAGGATTAACAGAGGGAGAGACCAAAGCGGTAAAATTTGAAGCGTATTTTCTCAACTTAACCACATCAACACAAGCCCGACTAAAAACTCCCCCTTTCAGGCAAGTTTCAGCATTCAACGGCAATAATTATCCGGTTCTAATTTCTAACACAAGCCAAAATTCCGCCAAGCCTTTGACTCACCCTAGAGCGTACGTCACAAAAAACCTCTCAACACATTGATTTATTTATATATTTTAAACAATACCATTGTGGCACAGATTTAGCTTGAATATAATATAGACGACATAGAGCTTGCCTTGGGCTCTAAATCTTTCACTTCCAGGAACACATGCTATGGTGACGTTAGCCTCTTCTCACCCACAAAGACTCCGTAAAATATCTACTGGTGTCAACGGCTTCCCCGGCGAAAATGAATTAAAAGACTTAAGATTCAAACTTGCCTACAACCTTCAAAGCACGCTGGACTTGCAAACAGCGATAGAGCTCTTCTTCGACAACATCCAAGACTTAGTTAAAGTTCCTGGCTTAACCTATAGCTACAAAGACGCCGGTATTGAAATTGAAGTAGGCGAAAAACAAATACATACAGCCGCCTACAAAATTGCCTCTACTAACACCCAGCTAGGACAAATCACTTTTTGCCGTAGCGCCTGCTTTGTAGAGCCCGAGCTTGCAGTACTGGAAATGCTAATAGGTATTTTATTTTTTCCACTTCGCAACGCCCTACTGTATCGCGAAGCGCTAGAGTCATCTTTGAGAGATACATTGACCGGCATAGGCAATCGCGCCGCCATGGACATGAGCTTTTCTCGTGAAATAAAACTGGCCCAGCGCCACCAGCAAGAACTTTCACTGCTGGTGATCGACATCGATTACTTCAAACAAGTTAATGACAACGCAGGCCACCGCAGCGGTGACAAAGCCTTGCAATGTATCGCCAAGAACATTCAAAACACCCTAAGAGAAACCGACCAAATTTTTCGTTTTGGGGGAGAGGAGTTTGTCGCCCTACTTAACAACACAGGACTTACAGAGGCGAAACTCATCGCTGAAAGAATTCGAATCAACGTTGCGATGTCACCCATCGCCTTTGAAGATCAGGAGCTGATGCTAACCATAAGCATTGGAGTAAGTGACTTAAACGCAGACGATACCACCGACACTCTATTTGAAAAGGCCGACTCCGCATTGTATCGAGCAAAAGATGCTGGTAGAAACCGAGTAATGACCTCCTCCGAACTCGACAGCAAACAGTCGGCTATAGATAAAAAATGGCTTAGCGCAGATGAAATGCAAATAAAGTCTGCGCCATGTGCGAACACTGGTGAGATGTAAACCTTAGCGAAATTATCTTTTACGTGGTAGCGGATTTCCCGATCGGCCTTTAGGCGTAGATCGCAGTTTTTTCTGGTGACGCTCTCGGGTACTGCTTAGCTGCTCTGAAAACTGCTGCTTTGCCGGCTTTGGCAAACCCGCAGACTCATAAAGACTGAAAACCTCCAACTCTTCCAACTCTATCCATTGCCCTACCCTCACATGGGAGGGAATAAAAACATTGCCGTATCGAACCCGCTTCAAGCGACTTACCCTAACACCCTGCGACTCCCACAACCGCCTCACCTCCCTGTTTTTACCTTCCATAACTACACAGTAAAACCAGAGATTACTGCCCTCGCCGGAACCGGCCACAATATCGGTAAACTTTGCCGTCCCGTCATCCAATTGCACGCCACTTTTGAGCCTAGCCAACATGTCGTCGTCGATGTCCCCCTGTACGCGCACTAAATATTCGCGATCGATTCCTGATGAGGGATGCATAAGTTTATTGGCAAGCTCACCATCGTTGGTAAACAGCAACAATCCACTTGTATTAAAATCCAAGCGACCAACCGAGATCCATCGTCCCGATTTTAAATTTGGCAAACGCGCGTATACCGTAGGCCGCCCTTCAGGGTCAGTGCGACTGCATATTTCCCCCTCTGGCTTGTTGTACAACAAAACCCTGGGGCGCTGTGACGTTTTGGCAATACCGACCAAACTTTTTCCGTCGAACTCGATTTTATCCACATCAGAGACGCGATCCCCTAAAGTGGCAACATAACCATTAACCGAAACCCTAGCATCTGAAATCGCTTTTTCCATCTCTCGCCGCGACCCAATACCCGCGCGCGCCAGCACCTTTTGCAGCTTTTCGTCAGACGCCAACGCTTCTTGCTCTTCGAGAGTATCGGTGGACTCGACCTTCGCTGGCTCCTCGTTTATCACAAGCGGCTTCGGGTTGGATTTATTCCTGGGCTTGAGCACCAGTCCCGACTTGGCCTTCCTGCCCGCTGTCAATTTCTCGCTCGGCATTTCTTTGCTCATTTTTTGCGAGGTCTTGGTCGGTGTCTTGATCTGAGTCTCGGTCGGTTTCTTCGTCATAGGTTTTTATTTCCTGGGTATCATCGCCAGCTATTTCTGCGACATTATCATCGCATTGGACTTCATTTATTTGCTTGCTGCCGGCATCATCACCAAGTTCAAGCTGCTCAGCCGAACCATCATTAGCCGTTTCAGAGGCGGCGACATCAGCGACATCAGCGCTGTTACCAGTGCCTTCAAAATCAAAGGTGCTGGTTAAGCCATCAATGTCTTTTAACTCACCAAGAGATGGCAATTCATCGAGACTTTTTAGATTAAAGTAGTCGAGAAATAATCGCGTAGTTGCGAATAATGCAGGCCTTCCAGGCACATCGCGATGCCCAACAACCTTAACCCAGTTACGCTCGACCAAACCTTTAATAATCGATGAGCTAACTGCTACTCCGCGAACCTCTTCAATATCGCCTCGCGTCAGCGGCTGACGATAGGCGATTAGGGCGAGGGTTTCGAGCATTGCGCGGGAGTACTTTTGCGGTTTTTCTTCCCACAAACGATTCACCCAAAGGGCGACATCTTCACGAATTTGAAAACGCCAGCCACTTGCCACCTCAACCAAATCAAAACCCCGGCCCTCGCAGTCAACCGTAATTTCGTTTAAAAAAACTAGTAGAGCGGCCTTGTCGGGAGCATCTTCTTCATCAAACAGGCTCTGAATTCGCTCAACGGTGAGCGGTTCTCCCGCGGCCAGAATAGATCCTTCGATAATTCGTTTATAGTATGTTTTTTCTTCTATCATAATTTCATTGTGAAGATAAATTTACTGGAACAGGCGCCAGAGTGTAGCAAACCCGACGCCTAACAGTTTATGTGTATACGTTCGCCAATTACTGGAGGACACTATCTAGCATGAGCGTTTTTTATTCCACTCTCGCTTTTACGTGTATAGGCCCAAAAGCCTCAGTTTGCACGATTTCGACAAGCGCCTCCTTAATTAGCTCCATTACCGCCAAAAAGGTTACCACTACACCCAAACGCCCTTCTTTTACCAAAAACAAGCTTACAAATGGCACAAATTGCTGGCCTTGCAAGCGGTCCAGCACCTGAGCCATTCGCTCACGAGTGGAGAGTTTTTCTTTCGACACATGATGGCTTTCATACATGTCTGCACGGCGCAGTACTTCGGAAAGTGCCAACAGCAATTCTTTCAAATCAACGTCGGGTTCTGGGCGCGTCAAGTTTCGATCTGACCCCTGAGCTTTAGCGATGAAAGTATCGCGGTGCTGACGTGGCAACTCGTCTATACCTTCAGCTGCCTGTTTGAAGCGTTCATATTCTTGCAATCGCCTAATGAGGGTTGCACGAGGATCTTCTTCGTCTTCCTCTACCTCAGATGATCTCGGCAATAGCATACGCGACTTAATCTCCGCCAACATGGCTGCCATAACGAGGTACTCAGCGGCCAGCTCGAATTGAACGGCCTCCATCACTTCAACATACTGAACATACTGAAGTGTGATCTCGGAAACATTGATCTCTAAAATATCGAGATTTTGGCGTCGTATTAGATAGAGAAGCAGATCAAGCGGGCCTTCAAAGGCTTCCAAAATGACCTCTAATGCATCTGGCGGGATATAAAGGTCTTTGGGGAGCTGCGTGTACGCCTTACCCTGCACAATGGCAAACGGCATCTCTTCCTGAGAGGGCGACGTGCTGCTGTGAAGATCTAAAACCAGATCGGCAGTTTCTTCACCAACAGTCTTTTGAGCAATTGCGGATGATGCTTCTCCGTTCACCTCGGTCTCCACATCGGGACTGCCAGCCTGCATCGTATCAACGCCAGCCTTTGGGTCTGCATCCGATTCTAATTTTTCAACACCAGACAATGTGACCTCTCACCTAACTTTACTTACACTTAATGGATAGCGCTACGGAAAATATGACCGCGCATTATAGCGGGACTTAGGTGGCTTAAGCTATGAAAGTTTAGAGACCGCTGCAGCGGGCAAGTCAAATGAACAGACTACCGTCACTCAATTTAAACTACTTGCCGACACACAACGGGGGGCCCAGGATAAAAACGAGCCGAAAACGCACGATT
The DNA here is from genome assembly GCA_047616325.1 of Lentisphaeria bacterium. Taxonomy (GTDB): domain Bacteria; phylum Pseudomonadota; class Gammaproteobacteria; order Pseudomonadales; family Cellvibrionaceae; genus JBLHGN01. Next base: position 4,992 of record JBLHGN010000008.1, on the reverse strand, counting down.
ACACTGCTGATCATCGCTGCCTTAGATATCTTGGGTGTCACCACACCCATAACGTAAAATTTCTGGCTCGTCACCGGTAAGGTCCACAACCGTCGTGGGCTCCATACCGCAATACCCACCATCTATGACCAACTCCAACTGGTGCTCTAAGGTCTTGCGAATATCGTATGGATCGGTAAGGGGCACACTGTCGCCAGGAAGAATAAGTGAGCTAGTCATGAGCGGCTCACCCAAAGCTTCCATCAAGGCTAAGGCAATATTATTTTTGGGAACACGCATGCCAAGTGTTTTACGTTTGGGGTGCATCAACCGCCGAGGCACTTCAGAGGTTGCATTTAAGATAAAAGTGTAAGGACCCGGCGTGTGACTCTTGATTAATCGGAACGCGCTGTTGTCCACACGAGCGTAATTTGCCAACTCCGATAAATCTCGACACATCAAGGTGAAGTTATGATTCTTATCCAGATGCCTTAGAGCGCGAATTCTATCCAGAGCAAATTTATCGCCTATATGACAACCCAAGGCATAGGCCGAGTCTGTGGGATAGGCGATAAGCCCCCCTTTGCGGATAATCTCTACCGCCTGGGCGATGAGTCGCGCCTGAGGATTTTCTGGGTGAATCGTAAAAAACTGAGCCAAGTTACTCGCCTTATCATTTTTACCCCTAATGGAGCATAGCAATTGTATATGTGAAGCCCGAGCACCGCAAAATAGAATCGTACAACAACGGTTCAACGCGTAGGTATTTTACTTGGTTTATCCAGTGGTTTTGTTGAATTGCTCTGGTTTAGTCATATTTTTATATCCTAAGGCTGGCCATAGGCCTTATTCCCACAAAGACCACACCGGAGTGAGCCCTGCAGGCAAAGCTGGAAAGCGCCCCAACTCCTGCCATGAGCCTCCGGGGGCGTGAAAATCGCTACCACATGATGCATGCAGGGAATATTTAATGGCTGTTTTAGCAAGGTCTTGAGTTGTGACGTCGCTTTGAAATCCACTTACAACCTCTAGGCCCTGCCCACCCGACGCCTTAAACTCATCCACCAATGTGCATAATTTGGTGCGGGTCATTTTATATTTATCGGGGTGTGCCAAGACTGCCACTCCCCCGGCGGCACGCACCCACGACACCACCTCCTCGATTTCTGGCCATAATTGCTTCACATCACCAGGTTTGCCGGTGCCCAGGTATCTTTTAAATGCCTGCTGAACACTGCGACAAACACCGGTTTCAACTAAGTATGCGGCGAAGTGTGGACGTCCGACAACCCCACTAGAAGCGTGCTTTAATGCCCCTGCAAGGGCGCCAGGTATACCCAGCGCGGCCAGTTTTTCTGAAATAACTTGCCCGCGATGGCATCGAAGGGCCTCTTGTGCTTGCACGGCTGAGCGTAAAGCCTCAGAGTTAACATCGACATTCAGGCCAACAACATGTATACCCCTATTTTGCCACTGACTAGAGAACTCAATACCACAAATAAGCTCTAAGTCTATTAATTGGGCTTGTTGCTTAGCACGCGCCAACCCGGCGACGGTATCGTGATCGGTTAAAGCCAAAACGGACACATTGTGAAGTTTAGCTCTCGACACCAGCTCTTCAGGGCTTAAAATACCGTCGGATTGGTCACTGTGACAATGAAGGTCATAAATCGGTACTGGCGGCAAAAAGTATCTCACTTAGTATTATCAACAAAATTGAACGGGCGACATGACAGCGACTACAGAAACAAAGCAAACGACTGAAATACACCACAAGAAGGAAAAGAAAGAGAGTTTACTTCTAAATATCCTACTTAATATTGTGGTTCCCACCGTCATTTTAACCAAGTTGAGTGGCGACAATTACCTTGGCGTAAAAATGGGCATTGTGGTTGCTCTCGCCTTCCCTATAGGTTACGGCATTTTTGACTTTTTTCGGGTAAAACGCATTAACTTTTTTTCTGCTTTAGGCGTAATCAGTATATTACTTACCGGCGGCATGAGTCTCCTGGAGATTGAAGCGAAATATATAGCGGTAAAAGAAGCGGCCATACCGGCATTATTTGGTATCGCCACGGTGCTTTCTCTTTATACTCGCTACCCACTGGTAAAAACCTTCCTGTATAACGACAAAATCATACAAACAAACAAGGTCAATCAGATTCTTGACGAAAAAGGGAGAAGCTCAGATTTTGCCAAATGCTTAAAAACGGCCTCTTTCATGGTGGCGGGGTCTTTTTTTCTGTCGTCGGCTTTAAATTATGGGCTAGCTAAATATATACTTGTAAGCTCACCGGGCACCGAAGCCTTCAACGCTGAACTGGGCCGCATGACGGCACTAAGCTACCCCGTTATTGCCTTGCCGGCGATGCTGATATTAATGGGCACCCTATTTTATTTGTTCAACCGTATTACACGTCTCACAGAATTGCCGATTGAAGACATTTTCAATGATCCGGATGCTGACCACAAAAAACAATAAAAACTAGAGCCTATTGGCAATACCTACTGCCAGCAACCACTATCAGGAACCACCAAATGCTATACGCGATTATCAGCCAAGATGTTGTTAACAGCCTCCCTCTGCGAACTAGTGCACGCGCAAATCATCTTGCGCGACTGCAACAACTAAAAGCCAAAGGCCTACTGGAGCTTGCCGGCCCTCACCCCGCCATTGACAGTTTGGATCCAGGTGATGCGGGGTTTAGTGGAAGCTTGATCGTTGCCGAATTTGCTTCACTAGCAGAAGCCCAGGTTTGGGCGGACGAAGATCCCTATGTAAAGGCTGGGGTTTATGCAAAAGTGATAGTGAAACCGTTTAAAAAAGTACTCCCTTAATCCATTTCTTTCTAATTTAATTTGACATACTTATGTTTAACTTTCGCAATCTACCTGTGCAATTAAATGTACACGCTACAATCAGTATATTTTCGTGGACAAAACCTTGTAAAACTCGGGCACATGGCCGCCTCGTTGTTTTTATTGCATTATTGAGCACGGCAATATCGCTGCCGGCATTAAGTGCGGAAACCGTATATATAAGCGACGTTCTATATGTACCCCTTAGAAGCGGTATGGGCAATGAGTACCGCATCATAAATAGAGGCATGAAGAGCGGCACTCCGCTCACCCGAAATAAAATTAGTGGGGACGGGGAATGGTCCTTTGTGACCACTGAAACAGGTGTAGAGGGCTGGGTGCGAAATCAGTTTATTTCCGAAGAGATGACCGCGCAATTAAAGTTAAGCAAGGCACTAACAACGCGGGCAATCATTGATAAAGAAAATGGAATGTTAAAAACCAAAAACAAAACACTATCCAACACCAATATCGCTTTATCTTCGAAGGCAAGCTCAGAAACCCGATCACGCGAACAAATGGCTAGTGAACTTGAAAAGATAAAGCAGCTCTCAGCTGATGCAATTGCGGTAGACCAGCGCTATCGAGAGTTACTCGAAACATACCAATTGACACAAACTCAACGAGACTCACTCATCGCCGAAAACGAAAACCTAAGAGACGATCAGCGACTAAGCTTTTTATTTTACGGGGCCGGAATATTAATATTGGGTATGATGCTTTCGGTAATTTTACCTGTACTAAAACCCAAAAAACGCCATTCCGAATGGGCGTAAGCGATATCGACCCGTGTATTAATTTGTGCAAACACTGCACAGCCATACATTTTATTATTTTAACGCTAACCACACAAAACCAGTAGAATCCAGCCCTATGAAAACATCACAATATATCCGCCGCAGGTTAATACCCTCCTTGTTTTTTGTTCTAATGGCCTTATCTGCGCTGAGCTTCTCGGCAAATGAAAACCTAAACGAAAGTGAAAAACCAGCAAAAAAAGCTTCATCCAACCGCGTTTTGTTTGAAACCACTTCGGGAAACATGGTGATTGAGCTCTACCCTGACAAAGCGCCAATCACAGTGGCAAACTTTCTTCAGTATGTCGACGACGGCTTTTACAATGGCGTTATTTTTCATCGGGTAGTTCCTGGATTTGTTGTGCAAGGCGGCGGTTATACCTTTGATTTTCAGAAAAAAACAACGCGAGACCCAATTAAAAACGAATCTGACAACGGCTTAAAAAACCTGATCGCCACCCTGTCTATGGCAAGAACCAATGTAATCGACAGCGCCACCTCACAATTTTTTATCAACCTACAAAAAAATACTCCCCTGGATCACAACGGAGGACGATTTGGCTATGCGGTTTTTGGTAAAGTAGTTGAAGGGTTTGACATTGTAAAGAAAATTGAGAAAGAGCCACGTGGCCTTCACCGCGCACAGCCCGAAGCGCCAAACTTTGCGGTAATCATAAACAAAGCCTCACGAATTTAACCTACCTGAGAATAATTTTATTAACACGCCACCTAGCATATCCTTAAGCGTAAACCTCAATAAAATTGCGCTCATTCGCAATTCGCGAGATGGTAACTATCCCAACGTTAGGGAGTTTGGCAAGCTGTGCATTGAGGCTGGCGCCAATGGCCTCACTGTTCACCCAAGGCCGGACCAGCGTCACATTCGCCCTAGCGATGTAAGGGAATTGTCTAAACTTGTTAAGCTGTATCCACACATCGAATACAATATCGAAGGCAATCCTTTCGCTGCGCCAGTAAACGACTATCCAGGTTTGGTGGCACTGGTCAGAGATGCACGTCCAAACCAATGCACCTTGGTGCCGGACAGCGACAGCCAAAAAACCTCGGATCACGGCTTTGACCTCACAAGAGATTTCGAACAGCTGGCGCCGCTAGTGCAAAAGCTAAAAGAACTCGGAACTAGGGTGAGCCTATTTGTGGATCCCGATCCCGCGCAAATTAAACTGGCAAAAAAAATTGGCGCTGATCGAATAGAATTATATACCGGCCCCTTTGCTTACTCCTTTGAAAACAACTCAGTGGAAGCGCAACATATCTTCGAACAACACTGTCTGGCCGCTCAGGTTGCCCAACAAGAAGGTTTGGGGGTAAACGCGGGCCACGATCTCAACTTGAA
>JBLHGN010000007.1:0-34397 GCA_047616325.1 Lentisphaeria bacterium | reverse complement strand
AACGCACAAATCTTTGCGCCTACTGCACCGCAAACCTCTATAGATCTCGCGGCCGACGCTGTGGATTTGGGTGGCGGTAACTTCGCCATTGAAGTATCAGCGGTTGAAGAGGGACTTAATTCTTCCATCGTAATAAGTAATGAAAGCGCGAATGCGGGCGATATTGGCCTAGGTGCTGCTTTGCTTTCAACAGCAGGTATACCCCAAGTGACCAACGGTTATCCCGCCCAAGCCATTGATATTACAATTCCTTCAGGAGCCGTTATTACCTACAACGCTTCAGCCGGCGCAACGGCTTCAGCGACAGCCTCGGAGCTTAATGCCCTGCAAGGCTTAACGGCAACAGCCGTGACCAATCTCACCTTATCCAATTACAATAATTCCGCTGGAAATCTATTGATGTCGGTGAATGGGATTACCTTAACCGGTGATTCTTTGGCGGCTATTGAAGTCGGAGTTAATGCCTTGACCAACACTACATTACCGGGAATAACCGCCGAATTAGATCTTGTTACAGGTGTATTTAGAATGAATTCAGCGGGTGGTGATGATATCGAAATTGCCATAACCAGCACCGACGACGGTGATAGCTTGACCGTATTGGGTGATCCCGATGCGGCTGCCGTGACTTTAGAAGTGGATTCCCTTAACGATGGCTTAAGTGCGGCTACCAACGAGGATGCAGGATTAAATTCTGTGGTGGTTGGTGGTAGCATCGAGGTTGTTCTGGACGAGGGTTACGACATCTTACCGCAAACATCCGGCGGCTTGTTCCAACCCCTAAACCCCGATCAGTTCACCGATATCATTGTTAATGATTTTACTGTGGGAGATCAATCTACATACAATAGCGCTACCTCCATGACCGTATACGACAGCTTGGGTATTTCCCATGTTATGACACAATATTTTGTAAGGCAGGAGTACGATCCTACTGATCCAACCTCAATTCCCAACCATTGGCAGGTTCACATACAAATAGACGGGCAAGATGTGAGCGACCCCGATACCACCTTACCGCCGCCTCAAAACACTGAGGCAACGCGGGCCACCTACGATGTGTTTTTTAATGACGATGGTACGTTTAACGACGTGGCCACCGACGTAATTCTGGTGTCAAACTGGTTGCCGGTAAATGAAGATGGGCAGTCCAACTCGGCGGCAGGTCCGCAAAATGTTCTGGCGGGTGGTTCCGTTCCCATTCCAGAGCCACCTACCAGTTCAAACTTTGTAATTGAATTTGACGGCACAACCCAATTCGGCTCCGCATTTTCTGTGAATAATGTCGATCAAGACGGGTATGCCACTGGCCGTTTGTCGGGTTTGAGTATCGATGATAGTGGAATAATATTTGCGAGATTTACTAACGGTGAGTCGCAAGTGTTGGGGCAGGTGGCCTTGGCTGACTTTCAAAACCAAGAGGGCTTGCAACCCACGGGAAATAGTACGTGGGTGGAAAATTTTGAGTCTGGCGAACCTCGAGTAGCGGGGGCAAATACTGGGTCGTTAGGGGTTATTCAGTCGGGCGCATTGGAAGAATCTAACGTAGATCTATCAGCTGCGTTGGTTAATTTAATTATTGCCCAGCGTAACTTCCAAGCCAATGCAAAAACAATCGAAACGGCCGATACTGTGACGCAAACAATAATAAACTTAAGGTAATTGGCTTAGCGCAAATAGTTTGGTGTAAATGCCTCGGCTTAGGAAATTCGTTGAGTTTATTATTGGGTCTATTACTGGATCGTATGTTGGGTCTATTGAAAAATTACTCAATTATATTATTCAGCTACGAAGCAGGGAAGCTTCAAATCCCGCCGACAAACTAGTGATAATTGTTGGGACCGTTAAAAGCCCTAAAACACGTCTTTTTATTTCAAGCAAAAAACTCGTATTGGCACTTATCTTGCTAAGTCTATAGTAACACCCGTAAATGTGACATTTTTTTAACGGAGTTACCATGGATAAAGCACTATACATTGCTATGACCGGGGCCAAAAACAATATGATGGCCCAGGTTAATCATTCCAATAACTTGGCAAATGTAAATACCTCAGGCTTTAAAGCGGACTTTGCGCAAGCGCGCAGCATGCCAATTTTATACGGCGATGGTCAGCCTACAAGGGCCTATGCTTTGGTAGAAAGCCCCGCCACAGACTTTTCTCATGGCCCACTTATAGAAACAGGTCGCGAGCTGGATATTTCCGTCGAGCGGGAAGGGTTTATTGCCGTACAGGCCCCCGATGGTAGTGAAGCCTACACTCGGGCAGGGTCTCTTTATATCGACAGCGTTGGCATCTTGCGAACCGGCAACAATCTTCCGGTACTCGGCAATGGTGGACCTATAGCTATTCCCGCCGCTGAAAAAGTAGATATTGCTCTAGACGGCACCATCACCATTATTCCACTTGGGGAGCGCGCCGATGCTCCCGCTCAAATCGAAAGAATTAAACTGGTTAATCCACCTATAAACAGTATTAAAAAATCTCCAGATGGTCTTATCCGCTCATTAAATCTTCAAGAAGATATTCCAGCTGATGCGTCGGTAAGATTGGTGTCGGGTTTTGTCGAAGGTAGCAACGTTAATGCTGTGAATGAACTTACCAGCATATTGAGTTTGTCTCGACAGTACGAAATGCAAGTGAAGATGATGAGCACCATTGAAAAAAATTCAGAAGCATCTGCGGGCTTATTGCAATCCAATGGATAAATGGCAGCCGCACGCCTCATTACTTTTATTACTTTTATTACTATTTATCACTTTTTTTAAGAACAGCATTACTAAATTTTATTCGCAACATGCCGCCAATTAAATCGGCTACAGAATGTTAAAACAGGTGACCTATGCACGCAGCACTCTATGTAAGTAAAACGGGCCTCTCCGCACAAGATATGCAGTTGACTACCATATCAAACAATTTGGCCAATGCTTCAACGGTTGGTTTTAAACGAGATAGGGCCGTGTTTGAAGACTTGCTATATCAAATTAAACGCCAGCCCGGAGCGCAGACAACCGAAGACACCCAGTTGCCAAGTGGACTGCAATTGGGGACAGGTGTACGCGTTGTGGGAACCCAAAAACAATTTACCGCAGGAAGTCTACAAATAACCAGCCAGGCATTGGATGTGGCCATTGACGGAAGAGGTTTTCTACAAATTGAACAACCCGATGGCACTCTCAGCTATACCCGAGACGGGCAGCTGCACCTAAATGGTGAAGGCCAATTGGTAAATGCCAGTGGTCAATTACTGGATCCGAATATCACCATCCCCGACAACGCAGAAAATGTCACCATTGGTACCGATGGAATAGTAAACGCATTTATTTCTGGCCAGCCTGCGGCTGTTGTTCTGGGCAATATTCAATTGGTGGACTTTGTTAACCCTGGCGGTTTGCAAGCCATTGGCGGCAACTTGTTTGTGGAAACCGCCGCCAGCGGTAATCCGATTACCGGAACACCGGGGCAAAATGGTTTGGGTGAATTAAAGCAGGGTATGTTGGAAAATTCCAATGTCGACATCGTTGAAGAAATGGTGAATATGATTACAACTCAACGAGCCTACGAGATGAACTCAAAAGTGGTATCGACCGCCGATCAGATGCTGCAGTTCTTATCGCAAAACATTTAATCCTCTTGAGATTTAACACTATGTTAAGCAAAACTTTAACATGGGAAATCACAAAGTATTTATACCCACTATCGTATAAATCTACCAGCAAGTGGAGGTCAGGTGAAAATTATGAGCCGTATTAAGCGATCAAAAAAAATCGACTCCTTTCGCGCTAGTATTCTACTCCTAGTTGCACTATCTACCCTATGTTTAAGCGCTTGTGTGGTGCAGCGTCCGGCGGAGCCCAACGATCCTTATTATGCACCCGTACTGCGAACAAATCCGCAGGCAGATACGCCCTTAAATGGTTCGCTATATCAGCCCAATGCTGCGATTACCCTGTTTTTTGACGGAAAGGCTTCTCGTATTGGCGACATCATAACGGTGGTATTGCAAGAGCGAACATCCTCCAGTAAATCTTCCAATGTGGCAATCAAAAAAGACAACGACATCGGCGTATCAACAGATGCGGCAACGGGCACTTTATTTGGTACGGTTCCTGGAATTGGAAACTTGGGGCTAGGTACCGGTCTTAATGGCGAAAGAGAATTTAAAGGCGAAGCCGATGCCGATCAAAGCAACCGTTTAACCGGTAGTATTTCAGTAACGGTTGTGGATGTTTATCCCAATGGAACCTTGGTGATTCGCGGGGAAAAATGGATCACCTTAAACCGCGGTAACGAATTTATCCGCATAAGCGGTCTAATAAGATCAGACGATATATCGCCAGAAAACAGTATTGATTCAACAAAAATTGCCAATGCGCGCATCACCTATTCAGGCACTGGTGATATAGCAGATTCCAGTGAAATGGGCTGGTTGAGCAGATTTTTTAATAGTGCGATATGGCCATTTTAAAGCGTGCGCAAACCATAGAGAAAACACATGAAAATTAAGGCCCTCCAAACTCAAAGTTTCGTTATCGCATTTTTTTTGGCCTTGCTGTGCGTGCCCCTGCATGCCGAACGCATAAAAGATATTGCCTCCGTGGCAGGCGTGCGTGTCAATCAATTAGTGGGTTATGGCTTAGTGGTCGGCCTTGAAGGTACCGGTGACAAAACCAATCAAGCGCCTTTTACCGCGCAGTCCTTTGCCTCGATGTTGAAACAGTTTGGTATTACCTTGCCGCCAAATTCTAATTTTCAATTAAAAAATGTTGCCGCAGTTGCCGTGCACGCGGAACTTCCGCCTTTTGCAAAACCTGGTCAAAAAATTGACATCACCGTATCTTCGATTGCCAACTCACCTAGTTTGCGAGGCGGTTCATTGTTGCTAACGCCTCTTAAGGGCTTAGATGGAAATGTCTACGCCATTGCGCAGGGAAGTTTAATTGTTGGAGGGTTCGGAGCTGAAGGTAAAGACGGTTCACGGGTGACGGTAAATATGACAAGCGTGGGGCGAATACCCAACGGAGCGATGGTGGAACGAGCGATTGCCACCACCTTTGGCGGCAACGAAGCCATAGTGTTTAATTTAAATATGCCTGACTTTACCACATCCAAACGGGTTGCCGACAGCATTAACGACTTGGTGGGGCCGGGGGTTGCAAAGCCCTTAGACGCAACCTCTATTTCTGTACAGGCACCAAAAGATCCAGCACATCGCGTTGATTACCTTTCGCTACTAGAAAATGTTGAAGTGGTGCCGGGTGAAGCCGCAGCAAGAATTATTATTAATTCACGCACGGGAACAATAGTGGTGGGGCAGCATGTTCGCGTATCGCCTGTTGCTGTTACACACGGGTCTCTCACGGTAACGGTTCGTGAAAACGTAGAGGTCAGTCAACCCAATGCACTGGGGCAGGGGAATACCGTGGTCGTACCCGATAGCGAAGTTGAAATTGCGGAAGAGGTGGGGCCAATGTTTAAGTTTGCTCCTGGTCCAACACTGAACGATATTGTAAAGGCTGTCAATGAAGTGGGCGCAGCCCCCGGTGACCTTATGGCAATCCTTGAAGCCTTAAAGCAAGCCGGAGCACTTCGCGCCGAGATAATGGTGATCTAATGAACCCTCTTTCTTCTCCTCATTCGCTGCCTGCTGTAACCGATGTTTATACCGACCTCAATGGCTTGCAACAGCTAAAAACGGAAGGTAATAAAGACGAGGCCTTAAAAAAAGTTGCCCAGCAATTCGAGTCCATGTTTATTAATATGATGATGAAAAATATGCGTGCAGCGAATGCGGTGTTTGAAAAGGACAGCCCTTTTAATAGCAAGGAAACCGAATTTTTTCGAGACATGCACGACAACCAGTTGGCCTTAACCATGGCCCATGGAAAAGGGATTGGTATTGCCGATGTGCTTTATAGACAGATGACTCGCGATAAATATCAAGATTCAGATGGTTTATCTACCCCCGATACTTATCCTCTTAACACTGTAATGCCCAGAAAAAATATGGCAAACATGCAAATGTCCATTGCACCAAAAGTTGAGTCAGAACTGCAGACCTATACAGCTGAAAAAAATACGGCTAGCAATACGAAAAACACTAGTTCTCCATCCGTCGCCGTCTCTGTTACCGATCGTGTAGGTATCGCCGATTCACCCAAAGATTTTATTGAAAAAATACTGCCCCATGCAAAAGCAGCAGCTCAACTGCTAGGCATAGATAAATATATCTTGGTTGCCCAGTCCGCATTAGAAACCGGGTGGGGAAAACACGTATTGGCCAATAGTAAAGGCGAAAGTAGCAATAATTTATTCAATATTAAAATTGGTAATCAGTGGGGAAGTGAAAAGGTTTCCCAGAAAGTTCTCGAATACAAACAGGGTGTTCTCGCTCAAGAGCGTTCAGAGTTTAGAGTTTACGAAAACGTTGCCGATAGTTTTAGTGACTATGTGAGTTTTATTGCGGGCAGCGATCGCTATGCCAATGCATTTGAAAAACCCGGTGATAGCACGCATTACATTCAACAAATCCACAAAGCGGGTTATGCCACTGACCCTGTCTATAGCGAAAAGGTACTGGCAATTTATCAAAAAATTACCAGTACCGACCAATATGGCAATGCGGATCGCGAGGGTACCAGTGGAGATAGATTATGACAAGTAACTTGCTAGGTATCAGTGTTACCGGTCTACGCGCGGCGCAAACTGCACTCAATACAACTGGCCACAATATTGCCAATGCTGGTGTGGAAGGTTATAGCCGTCAGCGAGTATTAACAGAAACAAATCCAGCCACCATTGGTGGTGGTGGCTATATAGGAAATGGCACTAACGTTGCTTCAATCGAGCGGGTTGCAAACGAATTTATAAGTGCACAAGTGCGTGTCGATACTACCCTAAACAAAGATCTTGATGTGTACTACGGCAACATAAGTCAATTGGATACGCTGTTGTCGGATGTTTCCACTGGTCTGGCAGGCGGTTTGGAGTCTTTTTTTGCGTCCATGCAAAACGGTGCAGACGATCCGACATCTATTCCAGCTCGCCAGCTAATTATTAGTGAGGCCGAAAACTTGGCTGATCGTTTTAATACCATTTACGCGCGCATCGAGTCTATTGAAAAAAATGTAAACAGCGAAATGACATCGGTAGTATCGCAGATAAATGCGTTGTCGCAAAATATCGCTGGTTTAAATCAAAAAGTCGCAGATGCTATGGGTACAGGGGGCACTCCCAACGACCTTATCGACCAGCGCGATGAAGCCATTCGAAAGTTGTCGGAATTAATATCTGTACAAACATTCGATCAGGGTTTTGGCCAGGTGAATGTGGTTGTTGGCAGTGGCTCAAACTTGGTTATTGGTTCGGGATTTCGAGAAATTGCACTGACACAAAGTGCTTCCGATGCAACCAAAACAGATGTGATATTTTTAGGCAATACTAACAGCCAAAGTGGCCAGGTAATAACCAATCTTATTTCGGGAGGTGAGCTGGGTGGCCTCGTACGTTTTCGCGATACGATAATGGAGGACACCTACAATCAACTCGGTAGAGTGGCTGTGGTAATGGCCGAAACGTTTAATACTACTCACCGTCAGGGAATTAATCTAAACGATGAGTTTGGCGGAAATTTCTTTTACGATGTGAATGATCCTCAGGTCTCAAAAAGTCGGGCGATTGGCAATTCCTCAAACGCATTACCTGCAGATAGGCTGTTGACTTTGGACATAGTAGATAACTCACAACTAAAAGCCAGTAATTACAGCGTAACGATTGAAGCAGGGGGCTTATTTCGAATAACCCGCGAAAGCGACGGAGAGGAGGTTGGCAATGGAGCGCTCAGTGGGAGTTTTCCGTTTGAGGTGAGCTTTGACGGCTTGAATTTAAAATTTGAAGGGGGCACATTTCAAGCGGGAGACCAATTCAAATTACAGCCGTTTAAGTCGGGGGCGCGCGAGTTTACATCAGAGTTGTTGAATGCCAAAGATATTGCGTTCGGCACACCTCTTGTAACAGATTCTTCCATCGGAAATATCGGTAGTGCCGTGATATCTCCCGGCGAGGTTCTTTCCCTGTTGGATCAAAACGATCTTCCGCTGCCGTTGTTGGCGACAGCTGGTGAAATGAATCCGCCGTTGTTGGTGAAATTCACGACGCCTACAAGTTACGACATCTTAGATAATTCTGACCCTGGAAATCCCATACAGCTGGACCCACCTATACGTAATCAACGTTATGTGGTGGGTGGAAATAACGTACTGTTTTCACAAAATGTCGGTGGCACCATGGTCAGCACCAAAGGCGATATGGTAGGTATCCCAGAGGGGCGAAGGGCGGTAGTTAATGCCTCCATGCAATTTGACAGCGATGTAAATACAAATTTTCCCACCGGATTTCCGCCAGCCTTTGGCGTTACGGATTTTAGTGACCCAGCCGATGAGTTTTCTTTTGAAGTGGCCGTATCCAATTCGCTCAATGGTGCTAATAATGGCACGTTTTCGGTGGGTATTTCCAGCGCGGCTATTGTCGATGAGCGTACTTTGTTGTTGGAAATAAATAACCAATTAGGTTCTACTGATGTGCGGGCATACATTGCCGATAATGGCACCTTGGCTTTTAAATTAAATTCTCCCGGCTACGGCGATATAACACTGCAAAATTATAATGGCGACCCAGACTCGGGTGGTGATATTGCGCCAGTAGGTCAGGCAAACACTTTGTTGGGTTTTGATGTGGAGGGTCTTACCGGCGTCACTACCTTCACGACCTCAGCCTCGGTGGACGGTATCTCGGGCGACGGCCTACAAACTAACGGATATCCGGCTGAAGCCATTACTATTACTGCTCCCTCGGCTATTGCGGGTGCAAACCCTGAAACAGAAAATATATTTACAAATATTAACGCCAACGCTCGGGAAACCGCCAGTTTATTAAATAGTATTGCGGGGGTTTCTGCCAATGCATTTAATTACATGGAAATTAGCAATCTGCAGCTTTCCGGTGATGAGCCCTTACAGTTTAGCCTTAATGGCGCGAACTTAATTCCCTACGGCACTAATCCAGTGACAGGAGAACCAATAATTGGTTCTTCGGTACCTGATGCCTTCGACAACCCCGACGAGTTTTACGATTTTTTGGCCGAAGCAATTAATAATAGTAGTACGCTTGCAGATTTATCGATTCACGCCGTAGCCGGGGTAGACGCGGTTACCGGAGCAAGAGAACTGCGTATTTTTGAGCGCGAAGGCAACGATCTAGAATTGTCTTTTACCGCCGGTTCAACGGAATCTATCGATGTAAGTGATGGAGAAAACCCAAACATAAGGTTGGAAGCCACAGGCAATAGCACTTCAACATCCATTACAGCAGGCGGAAAAGTTGATGTATCGCTCGACGAAGGTTATACGCTTAGCACTTTTCCACGCAATAGCATGTTGTTTGGCGATTCACGCACGAGTGGTTTTGCCAAGTCCACCTTTTTAGGTGTTCAGGCAGAGATTCAAGGGGCTCCCGAAGAGGGAGATACTTTTTCTCTAGGATTTAATTCAGATGGCGCCTCTGATAACCGCAATGCTTTGGCTATGGCTAATTTGGAATCCAAGCGAATACTAGACGGTGGTTCCAGTAGCTACGCCGACAGTTATGGGTCTTTAGTTGAAAAGATTGGTATCGACACCGCGTCGTCGGAAATTAATTTCGAAGCAAGTGAGCAGGTACTGCAACAATCTCTTGAGCGACGAAATTCTGTTTCTGGAGTGAATTTGGACGAAGAAGCTGCCAATCTCATTCGATTTGAACAGATGTTTTCCGCCAACGCTCAAGTGATTTCTGTTGCGCGAGATTTGTTTGAAAGATTGATTAGTTCATTTTAAGTGGAAAAAACCTTGCACACTGGAAATAAAGTTGGGACATCATAATGCGTATTTCCTCGCTACAAATATTTAACGTTGCCACCAACAGTATGGCAAATGCCAATCAGGCAATCAATAAAACCCAAGAGCAGCTATCTTCTGGTCAGCGAGTCGCGCGCCCATCGGATGACCCGGTGGCAGCCACTAAAATTATGACGCTCACCAGTGAACTAGCCGGTATTACGCAGTTTAGAAAAAATATAGATATTACAACCAATAATTTAGTGCTTGAAGAATCTATACTAAATAGCGTAAATAATCTTATTTTGAGAATCAAAGAGCTAGCTGTGCAGGCGGGTAACACCGCAACACTAAGCGAGAGTGAGTATGCTGGGCTTGCCAGTGAGGTCGACGGCAGGCTCGATGAGTTAGCCAATTTGTTAAATTCCCAGAATGCCAATGGCGACTATATATTTGGTGGTTATAAAAGCCGTGAGGAGCCGTTTAGCGGCGATGCTAATTCGGGCTTTACCTATAAAGGTGACGAAGGTCAACAATTTATAAAAATTGCCAACAACACTAGCTTGAGTGCAAGCGATTCCGGTAAGGCGGTATTTATCGATATCGATAGTGCCGAAAATACTGTGGCTACTTATGCTAGTCCTGGTAATAAATCCAATCCTCCTGTTCAAATTTCGGTGGGGCGAGTGGTAGATCAGGGTGTCTACGATGAATTTTATCCAGAGGATGTGATAATTACGTTTAACGCTGATAATAATGTGGAGCCTCCTGGTAAAAACTTTACCGCCACAGAACGTTCCACCGGGCGTGCAATAATCGAAAATCAGGCGTTTATTCCTGGAGCGAATATCGAGTTGAAGGGAGTAGACTTTAGAATTTCCGGTTCTCCGGTTTCTGGTGTTCCTGCGACCCAGGCCACTCGTTTTTTTGGTGCAGATTTAGCCACTTCTTTCCCCGTGGACTTTACCTCACCCGCCAACGAGACCTTCGAAATTACGGTTGCCGGTCATAGTGAAACGTTTACCCTGGATGGCAATGTTGCCAATGTTACGGATTTGGCCAATATGGTAAATAGTGCGAGTAACGGGAATGCCGCCAAGTTAGCGGTGTTAGGTTTAAACGTTGATGGTATTGGTATCGAAATGCCGAAGGGGCTTAATTTTGCTATTACTGGGGGCTCGGCTAATATTGATAACGTTATGGGCCTGAGCACGCTAGCCGGTGCGCGGTCTTCCGATGGTGTGCGCGCCACCCCTGGCGATAGGGTATTTGTCGATTCGAGCAACAAGCAAGATATACTAACAACTTTGGCTCGTTTTAGCGACGCTATGCATGATTTTGATAGTTCTCAAGAATCGAGAGATACCCTGGAGGCCAACGTTGCCTCAACACTTACCAATCTCAGCAATGCGCAAACCAACATACTCAATATTACTTTGAAATTGGGCGCGAAGTTTAATACCCTTGAAAGTACTACCACCTTGCACTTGGATTCAGAATTTATTACTACGCAAGTTTTATCGCAATTGCGTGATGTGGATTATGCCGAAGCGGCAACCCGGCTAAGTGCCCAGTCTCTAATTTTGCAAGCGGCACAATCATCTTTTGTGCGCATTAGCCAGCTTACGCTTTTCAGTCTGCTCTAACAAAACACATAGTTAAACAATTCTGGCAATAAATATTGCCAATTCCTTGACGTATGCGTGTTTTTAATTATAACAAAGAGTCATAAAAACATTTTTTCATAAATTAAAGCGGCAAGCCTTGCCCCCTAGCTTGAACAATCATTGCCGCTTTTTTATGTAAGTAACGTTAACTTACTGAAAAACAGAGTATTTTTTAAATTGGCATACGGGTTGCATTTAATTATGTAGCTTTAAAATATTTTTTAAAAGCACGAAACGATGTGATTTAACAACTAAATAGTGGTTGTTAAAACGTTACAGGAGAATGGTTATGCCTTTAGTGATTAATACTAACGTTGCTGCTTTAAACGCACAGAGACAATTGGTGCAGTCTGGCAACGATATGAATATGGCTATGGAGCGTCTGTCTTCGGGTAGGCGGATTAACTCCGCAGCGGATGATGCTGCCGGCCTAGCCATCTCCAATCGTCAGACGGCACAAATACGTGGGCTTACCCAAGCGATACGAAATGCTAACGATGGTGTCTCGCTCATTCAAACCGCCGAAGGTGCCTTAGACGAAACCACCAACATACTGCAGAGAATGCGCGAGCTTTCGATTCAAGCGGCCAACGGTATCAATTCGGATACCGACAGGGCCACACTGAATGCTGAATTTCAACAGCTACTCGATGAATTGGATCGAATCGCTGAAACCACCAGTTTTAACGGTCAAAAATTATTGGATGGAAGTCTCGGCAATGTCGATCTTCACGTGGGGCCAGACGCAGGGCAGACCATCGATTTTTCTATCGGGGCCATGAATACGTCAGAGCTTGGTTTGGGCGCAACCACTAGTGACCTTAACGGCGGTAGAATAAACGTCGGAGGTAGCTATGGAGAAGGCGACATACTCATTAATGAGCAAGCGCTCACCGCGGTCACCAACTTGGGTGGAGGTACGGCAGGTGACACAACTTTGCAGGAATTGATCGAGGATGTAAACACCAATATTGATGGCGTGTCGGCCTCGGGCTATAACATTGTTCAGGCGATAGGAGCCGGCTCTGGCGTGGTGGGAACGGGCGAGACGCTGCGAATTACCCTGGGTGCGGCCGACGATCAGGCATCGGTAGTGTATGACATCACTAACACTGAAACCATGGACGATCTAGTTGCCACCATTAACACAGTGACAGGAGGAAATATTCACGCCTCTACAGACGAATTTGGTCGCTTAACGCTATCCAATGCCACTGGCGGCACAATGACTTTGGAATTCGACGATGCCAACCCCTTTGTTGGTGCGCAAGCGGGCGCGGATCTATCGACCATTAGCGGGATAGATGATACTGGGTCCGACGGAATTGAAAGTTACAACGGCAGTTTAGCGCTCACCTCTGATGACGGTGGCACTATTACAGTAACTAAAGGGGCCGACGGTACAGACACGGATCTAGAGGTATTGGGCTTTCCAACGGTGACGGGTTCCGGTCAAGTGTTGGGTAAAGCGCTAGATTCAACAGCGCAAAATGCCGACATAATCTCGGGTGATATTGTTATTAATGGTGTCAATGTCGGTGCTGTCGCCCAGGATGAAGGGTTACAAGCCAAAGTGGATTCCATTAATGCCGTCAGTGACGACACCGGAGTTATCGCGTCTTCGCTTGCCGTCGATGCCTTTACAACGCGCACCACCGACGACTTTACCGAACTTACTTCCTCGGCGCTTAGCTTTCTAACCGGTGAAACGGTCTTGATAAACGGTGTAACCGTCACTCTAACCGGTTCCTCCACGGTCACGGCCGATGAGGCTGCTATTGATATTAACGCTCAGACTACCAGTACCGGTGTCAGTGCGTTTGTCGACTCCGGTGGTCTAATGCATTTGTTTTCTGAGGGGCAAATTACCTTAGGTAACGGCACCGGCGCGGTTACTGACTTCGGCAACATTACACAGCTGGACGGCACCACGGCTCCCGCGGCCGCTGGCACCTACGCAGCTGCTGTGCCCACCACTGCAGGTGGTGACGGTAGCGTTACCATAAATGGCTCGGTAATCGCCCTCACAGATATGTCCAGCCTGGACACTATTCTCGCCGATGTTAATTCTTCATCGGGCGATACCGGTGTGCGCGCTCGCATCGATGGCAATGGTGAGCTTGAGCTGTCCAGTTCTTCTAGAATCAACGTGCAGTTGGGTAATACAGATAATGCCCTGGTATCCTTGGCTGTTATGGGTATTTCATTGACGGCGGCCGGCGTTGCCAACGACTTGAGTGACGATGTATATGTAATCAACCCTGCAGTAAAACTTGATTCCTCTAACGATACGCCCATAAGTTTGGAGATTACCACCAATGGCACCGCGGCTACGGGTTTGCAAAGCCTCAATACTGAATTGAGTTCCAGCGTAGTAGGAACAGCCCTGGCATCACTGACCATTGCCACGGTTGATGGTGCCAACGACGCTATTCCCGCCATAGACCAGGCTTTAGAAACGATCAACGATACTCGCTCGGATTTAGGTGCCATTAATAACCGCCTTGAATTTACCATGTCGAACTTGTCGAATATTTCTGAGAATACCGCAGCGGCAAGATCTCGTATTGTGGATGCCGACTTCGCTGCGGAATCGGCCAACTTGTCACGTTCGCAGGTGCTGCAGCAGGCATCGCAAGCCATGCTCGCCCAAGCCAATGCATCACCCCAGCAGGTATTGCAGTTGCTGCAAGGCTAAATTACGATTTACTTCTGAGGCACTTGCAAAACTATTTTCCCAACCACCAAGGCACTGCATGCGGTGTTATTTGAGGTAAAAATACACTATATGTAGTAATAGGTTTTTCAGTCGGACGTATTTTGTACAGCTTTACAAGAGGCTCTTCTAGCCTTCTTTCTCGTTTTACAGGCTCTCAACGTTCTGCGTTGTGAGCATTTTTTTGTGGGTTCAAAAAAGCCATCAAGCATTTGCTGAATAGGCCGACACAGCTATAGACGTATTTTAAATTTTGCCAGCAAGGTGTCTCGATGCTTTCTGGGCAAAACCAATAACGACCGTAACGTATCGACCTATGGCATTAACGGTAAACTCAAATATCCCTTCACTGAATGCCCAGCGGCAGTTAGTGGCGTCTGGGCGAGATTTGGGTACCGCCACCGAGCGCTTATCCTCTGGGCGACGCATAAATAGTGCTGCCGACGACGCCGCCGGTCTGACGATCTCCAATCGTATGACCTCGCAAATAAAGGGGCTAAATCAAGCCGTGCGCAACGCCATGGACGGTGTTTCGATGATTCAAGTGGCCGAGGGTGCTCTGGACGAAAGTACCAATATTCTTCAGAGAATTCGCGAGCTTGGTATTCAGTCTTCCAATGGCATTTATTCCGATACCGACCGTGCAACCTTAGATGCAGAAGTGCAGCAACTGGTGACCGAACTCGACCGCATTGCCGAAACCACCAGTTTTAATGGCCAGGCCATTCTCTCGGGCGAGCAGAAAAATGTTACCGTGCAGGTGGGTGCAGAATCCAACCAAACGATAAGTTTTAGTATTCCTTCCGTTGCCACAAGCGCACTGGGGTTGCAGAGCACAAGTGGCGATCTTATTGGCGGTCAAATGTCGATTGATGGCAATGGTGGACTCGAAAGTGCGCTAGATTTTTCCGCACTACAAATAAACGGACAAAGCCTGCAAGGTTTCGCCGCCGGAACAAATTTACAAGAGGTTCTTGATGCCATCAATAGCGACATTGACGGAGTCACAGCTGAGTTAATAGTGACTGTAACAAGCCCTGCTGTTGGCGATGGTGTGCTAGCCGGAAGTGCCGTAGTCAATATTACCGGTGTCTTTTTAGATGGAACTGCGCAGGCATATTCCATTTCCAATACCTCATCACTAGAAGAGCTGGCAGACGCCATTACCACAAAGACGGGGGGTATTGTCTCCGCGTCTATAAGCCAAGACGGAACGCTGAGTTTAAGCAGTGAAAAATTTTCCACCATGACTGTGCAAGACTCCACCCAAGGTACCGCCACCGGTATTAATTCTACCCAAATCGCCGACCCCGATATTGCTGAGGTGGTTGAAGGGCTCACCTCAAATTGGATTGCACAGGCCGAGAACCTTATTGAAACTTACTTTGGTATCAAAGGGGACGGGGTCGATCTCACGCTCGATTTGGATTTCACCGATGGCGTGGGCAATACGGCTGCTCGAGTGACGGCCCAAGTCCCCGTTTTGGGTGGTTTGGGGATCAACCTCTCACTAGAAATTGATATGGTGGATTTCACCGCGACAGGTGATGAGAATGGGGGGAGTCCCTTTCTTTACATGGATCGCCTTATTGCTCATGAAATGGTTCATGCCGTGATGTTCAGAAATATGAACATGCTTTCAACAGATCTTCCAGAGTGGTTTAAAGAGGGCGCCGCAGAGTTTATTCATGGTGGCGATGAGCGTGTAGAAACAGATATTACACTGGGAAATTTGGACGATCAGACCGAGTTGTCAGCTGCATTCACTAGCGGCAAAATAGGCGGCGGAGGTATTACCGCAACGGGTTACTCTGCAGGTTACACTGCCGTAAGAATGATGCACGATGACATTATTGCCGCTGGTGGCACGGGTATAGACGAAGTCATGGCTTATTTGGCTGCGGGGGACGATATCAGTACGGCTCTGGCAAATGTGTCTTCAGATCATGGCGGTGCCACCATTTGGAATAGTTTGGCCTCCTTCGAGACGGATTTTGATACCAGCGGTTATACCTATATGATTACACAGCTCACTTTTGAGGGGGGGGTGGGAACAGAAACGGATACGGGCGCAATACACGGTGGAGACTATTTCGCCACCGACCTCAATGCTGAAGACGTAATTAATAACTCAGCCATTGGTGGAGCCCAAGATTTTAATTTAATCATACCCACTGAATATTCAGGTGGCTTGGTTACGGCCGATGCTCAATTGGTATTAACCTCAAACAATAGTGCCGCAATTACAGTCACCGAAGGCGCTGCAGGCACAGATGCCGACCTTGTTCTATTTGGCTTCAATTCAATTCCTACCGCGGGAGAAGTTCTAGGTGGAGCGCTCAACAATACCGCACAAAATACGGCGCTAAATGTTGGTGACCTTGTCATCAACGACGTAAACATCGACCCAGTAGTGGCTAATTTAGGTTTGTTTGCAAAGGTTGCAGTAATAAATGCTGTCTCTGAAGAAACGGGTGTAACGGCCTCGGTAGTTGGTCAGCAGTCTTTTAAAATGGCAGACACTCACAGTACCGAATATCAAACCCTAGCGGGGGGGCTTAGTATTGTAAATAATGGATTGCTTGGAATTAATAGTATCGGCATGACTGTAAACCCAGGAGATACTGCGATTGATATCGCCGCAACTATTAATAATGCAACTGCAGCACATGGAGCCACCGCATATGCTGATGATCAGGGTCGTCTTCATATAGAGTCTGATACGGTAATTAATCTTGGCGATAGCGTGGGTAATGCGTTATTAGCTGAACTCAATTTCGTGATAGCTGGGCCTTTGGGCACGGGTTCAATCGAAATTAATAACACCCAAATATCTTTTAATGACATTAATGATAATACAGCCATTGTGGATGATATTAACGCGCAGGCCGGTGTTACCGGTGTCATCGCTAAACTTGACGACAGTGGTAGGCTCCAGTTCACGGGTAGTTCAGCAATTAATATCTCGCTAGGCGATACGAATGGCTTGCAAACTCTGCGGCGATTAGGCATTGATTTTGGATTTGATGGTAATGAAAGCCTGACGGATAGTAATGCTGATGATCGACTAGGCGATGAAGTTTTTAGAATAGATGCGCGCATACAGTTAAATTCACGCAACGACACACCGATTAGCATTAATGTTACTGCCAGCGGGGCAACAGCCACGGGTTTTATTAACCTTAATGAGACAATCGAGGGGCTATCCGGCGGAAGTTTAGCTAATATTCAAATCCGTACGCAAGGCGGTGCGCAATCTGCAATAAAGGTGGTTGACAGTGCGCTTACTAAAATCAATGAGGTGCGATCTGAGTTGGGTGCCATCAACAATCGTTTGGACTTCACTATTAATAATTTGAACGCCATATCTGAAAAAACGTCGGCCGCACGCTCGCGGATATTGGATGCTGATTTTGCTATGGAAAGCGCTAGCCTATCTCGCGCACAAATAATTCAGCAAGCTTCACAGGCAATGCTGGCCCAGGCAAATCAGCGCCCACAGCAAGTGCTGTCCCTTCTTCAATAATTAGTGCCCATACACAAATTAGACTCTACCGTAGTGTGATTTAAATAACTATCTTTACAGCACTAGATTTAGTTGCTTGGATTAAACAAAAGCCTGTATCTAAGTGTGAAAACTTGTTCATTTCGATTCCCCTCGCGACGATTAATTTATGGTCGGGAGCTAATGTGAAAATATCTAATGGTTCGGTAAGTTTTATTAGAATATTAGAATATTAGACTTGCTATAAATAGCGTTACCCCATTTGTGTTATTTTTTTTTAACCAAGAATTGATACATTGAACGAAATTCATAGGGGTGATTACATTCGAAAATCTTTAGTTTTTCGAATGATGCTGAGTTTGTTTCATCTGGAAACTCTTTGTAGAACAGATTGGAGGTTTCTGCATTATCGACTAGCCCAAGAAATTCGACATGCAGGGCTTGGCAGGCCAGTTCAATTTCGCTCCAGGTATAACATTTTTCGTGCTGATGAAAAAGTAGGTCCCTGCATTCGCTTAAGCTATAAAAATCGGAAAACATAGAAACTACAGGATGAATGGGTGTTTTTATCATTAATGCTTCTCGATAATTTCTAATGTTTTTCGCTGTTGGTTTTAGTTTTAGTTGTCTTATTTTTTCGCGTTCTTTGGAAATTTCAATCCTGGCCATGGCGCTGTATACGGCAACTTTCATAACACCGCCGGGTTCAAGAAGTTCGAGTAACTTCCCCCAGCCTTTTATAGGGTCGGCCATGTGATGCAATACCCCGCAACATTCCATATAATAAAATTTGCCTAAACTTATGGGTAGGTTCAGTATGTCTGCATGGTAAAAGTCTATGTTATGTATACCGAATTCATTTGCCTTTATTGTGGCGTAGGCTAAACTCCTGCGGCTAATGTCGAATGCTGTGATGCGGGATTCAGGAAATCTTAGGGCCATATTTATAGGCTGGTTTCCGGTGCCGCTGCCCGCAATCAGAATGGCTGTTTTGGGGTCGTTCATTTGGATTGGAAGTTTGTTTTTTACATGAGGGCAAAAGTTAGTTACAAACCTAGCAATGTGTTCTATTTCTTGAATGCTAGTATTGTTCCATCTAGGGTAGGGGTGCTCTTCGTAGTGTCGTTGTACTTCGAGGGATACCTTGTCGTCGATCGCAGTAAGAGATTTAATTTCTGCCGATGTTCTAATTTCTAAATCCATGTTGAAGAGGGTTTGTTTTGCAATTGTTCTCAGCGCTTCAGGCCATCCATCTATGGGGTGTTTTAAAAGAATTTCTTTGAAAGGTAAATCGTACAAGCTACCGTACATGGATAATATCAGGACAATGTCAGTGCTTTTATGGGGCGTCCAAGCGTCGTGAAGTACTTCCTCGGAAAGAAGTGTTGTGGCGCAGTTGAGTAGATTTAGCTCGGAATCTTTTATATAGGGCGCATATTCAGTTAAAAAGTTATTTAATGCGATTCCTTGTGCAAGATTTCTTTTGTCTTTATCTAGTTTCCCCTTTTCTACTGTTGTAATAAGTAAGTGTTCTCTTAGCGCGCAGAGAAATTTTTCAACCACTGGGTGGCTCAAACGAATACAGGGTAGGGCCTTTAGTAGCAGCAAGTCTTTGCTGGCCTCTTCAATGTTGATCGTATTGTTGCCGCTAGTCAGCTTATATTTGTAAATTATGTAGTTCCGTATATTTGGTGACAATGAGCGGGTGTGCACATTACGATAGTCCATTAGATTAATTAGGCCCTGTATAACTTCGGGAGAAAAAGAGAAGAGAAGGGTGTTGCTAGAGAGCGTAAACAAGGCGTTTGCTTGGAGCTGTGTAAGCTTTTGAACTGCCGTTAAGCGGAGCAGTGCTACCAGTTGCGGGAGGCGTTCACCTAAGCGCTCAAATACATAGGCTACAGTATTTAAAGCGGCTGCGTCATGCGGTTGGTCGTCGAGGTAGCGGCAAAGGCTAGTCTTGGCGTTTTCATACTGGCCCTCTTGTGCCAAAAGGTAACCATGTCTAAATAGATAACTAATTTTATTGGGCGCTAATCCTATTGCGGTATTGCAAAGTTTTAATGCTCTCGAATAGCTTCCTTCCGATTCGTACACTAAAGCTTCCATCATGATGAGGTTGTCATTATTTGGGCGTTTTAGTGTTACCTTTTTTATATATTTGTGTGCCGCTTTAAAATGACGTTTTTTAATAAGCTTGGAAATGTGTGTGTAAATATCACCTAGGCTTTCCAATACTTCGTTTGCTCGTTTAGTGCTGTGCATATTTTTGTCCCGATTTTTATGCGATATAAGTATGAAACTATTCTTTTTATTACTTAAAGTATAGTTGATGCCGAGTAGATAAAGATTAATTGTTTGTTAAGCAGGATATAAGCCATATTGTTGGGGCTGTAGGGTTTCGCAGTGGTTTTTTGTTTGCCCTAGCTAGTGAGGCGAATTTTAAGTTCTATTCTGTCATTAGCGCCTCTAGATAATTGTGTTCAAAGAATTTCTTATCACACTATTGTGTAAATTAATCCCAATAAAACGTTAAAGTTTGATTGCGAGATGCCGATGCCCTTACTGACACACAGTAAATATTAACCTAATACTTGCTTTGCTTTATAAAATTCAGCTGTTTAGACAGCTGAGAACGTCTCTCTCGAAACTTTAGGAGGCCTACCATGGCTTTAGTTGTAAACAGTAATATTTCTTCACTGAACGCACAGCGTCAGCTGAACTCGTCTGGTATGGATCTAAATAAGGCGAGTGAACGGCTAGCGTCTGGGCAACGTATTAACTCTGCGGCAGATGATGCGGCCGGTTTGGCGATTTCTAATCGCCAAACTTCTCAGATTCGCGGCCTGGATCAGGCGGTGCGAAACGCAAACGATGGTATTTCTCTCATTCAAACGGCCGAAGGGGCGCTGGACGAGTCAACCAACATTCTTCAACGAATGAGAGAGCTAGGGATTCAGTCTTCCAACGGTATTTATTCTGATACAGACAGGGCTACACTCGATGCCGAGGTGCAACAGTTGGTTCAAGAGCTGGATCGAATTGCTGAAACCACAAGTTTTAACGGTCGTAATCTTCTAGATGGTTCGCTAGGCCAAGTTGACTTGCAAGTTGGTTCCGAGGCAAATCAAACCATATCGTTTTCTGTCGACGCGATGAGTACAGACGCCTTAGGCTTGGGTTCTACAAGTGGCGACCTCCTTGGGACTTCAGTCAATGCAGCTCTCGCTTTTGACGACGGTGATATCGTCATTAACGGTCAAGGCCTTAGTTCTTATGATGAAGCCACAGACAATTTAGATGACCTCCTCGCTGATATAAGTTCTATCGAAGGCGTAACAGCTTCAGGTTTCAACGTGTTTGAAGGTACCACAGCGGCAACAGGCATAATGGCAGCGGGTGATACGTTTACCATAGCCGCGGGATCCATTGATGGCTCGGCCACCACCACTTTTACCATCGGCGGCGCTGATATAAGCACTACTTCTACCGATGAGCTTGTGGCTTTAATCAACGACCAGACGGGAGGTGTTGTTACAGCGGCAATTGACGGCGATGGTATGCTAACAATGTCAAATGCCACTGGCGGTACGATTACAGTAACGACAGCAGCTGATACGGGTGAAACCGCCACAGGCTTTGCCAATGGTGCTCAGGTCCAAACAGGGTCGATCTCTTTGCAGGACGACTCCGGTGACGGTTTAACGGTGACTAAAGGGGCCTCTGGTACAGACACTGACTTGACCAACTTCGGTATGCAAGAGGTGTCGGCGCAGGGTGTAACTACCGGCGCTAGTGTCACTGCGGCCAATCAGGTTGTAGCGCTGGGGAATAATGCCCTACAAATAAACGGCGTTACCGTTGCTTCTGACACGACCACTCCCAGTCTTCAAGCAAAAGTTAATAATATTAACGATATTAGCGACGAAACTGGCGTGACAGCTAGCATAACTTCTACAGCAGCTTTTACAACGGACGTGAGCCAAGCTGTACATACATTAACCGGTGATGCGGTTCTAGACATGACGGGTGTAGCCTCCGTTGCCAATGATTCTGACTTCCTAATTAATGGTGTTGAAATTACGGGTATAGCCGCTGTAGTTGCCACTGACACTGCAGCTAGTGTGGCGGTGTTAATTAATGCGGAGTCGGCAAACACAGGCGTCACTGCCAGCGTCAACGACGCCGGTTTAATGACCTTAAGTTCAACCAATGCATTCACCTTCACTTTGGCAAACAATGGCGACGACGCTGATTTGTTGGGCGGCAATGCCGTGGGAACCGCTGCACCAGTAGGCGCCACCACTCTAGCGGCAAACTCGGGCTCAATTAATATTAACGGTACAGAAGTTACTAACCTCGATTTGAATGACCTTGATGCGGCGGTTGCAGACATTAATGGCTTTGCGGGTAGTACAGGTGTAACCGCAAGTGTGGATGATAATGGTGAACTTGCATTGACGGGTACCTCTGCAATCACTATCAGCATGGGGCAGACGGAAGGCCAGGCAAGCTTGACTCGCCTGGGTATCACTATGACCAATGATGCTGCCCAGGGGTTTGCCGGTGCAGCTGATGATAATACCGATGGTTTCAATGAAAGTATCACCGTTCAGCCTAGAATAACCCTGGACTCAGATAGCGGAGCTCCCATTAGTATCGATGTGTCTGGTAACGGTACTACAGTGACGGGTTTCGTCGATTCCAATACCGATGCTAGCGCCGCTATCACCGGCTCAGCCATTTCTACAATTAGTGTGGCTACCGCTACTGGAGCCCAAGATGCCATTGACTCTATAGACAATGCACTTGAAACCATAAACGATACCCGATCTCAGCTCGGTGCTGTGAATAACCGACTTGATTTTACTGTATCTAACCTTTCCAGTATTTCGGAAAAAACCTCGGCGGCAAGATCGCGAATCATGGATGCGGACTTCGCGGCAGAAACAGCTCAGTTGAGTCGAGCACAAGTATTGCAGCAGGCATCGCAAGCGATGTTGGCTCAGGCAAATGCCCGGCCACAACAAGTGCTGTCGCTACTGCAGTAAAAATGAAAAATTTGATGTTTAGTTAAGCAAGACCGGGCCGGAAAGTACATTTTCCGGCTTCGGTCTTTGTAAAGAGGTTTACCCATGAATGAAGTTCGTATTACGCAGGCGCCTAGTCAAGTATTGGCTCGCGCTAATGCATCTTCGAAGGGGGCCGCGATCACAGAAAGTAGCGAAAGCGGCAAAGAACTGCCACAAGCCGGTGAAGCAACCAAAGTTCAAGCCATTGAAAATCAGTCAAAAGCTGAAAAAGCAGATGACAAAAAACTTGAGGGTGCCGTCGCTTCGGCCAATCACTACGCGCAGTCAATTTCAAGAGACATACAGTTCAGCGTTGACGAGGAGTTAAAGCAAACCGTTGTCAAAGTGTTGGACGGTGGTTCGGGCGAAGTTATTCGCCAGATACCCGAAGATGTATTTCTTGAACTGGCACGAAACTTGAAGCAAGGCGGAGAGCTACGTTTGTTAGATGCTCTCGGATAGTATGTGAGCTGCTATGCTTAACGTAGACGCCCTTGCAGTGTAAGGGCGTCGTTTGTCGTTGGGAAATACAGTTTTGTACCGAGTGGGTGCTTTAGTTGTGCTCTTTGCTTGTTGATGTTTAGTCGTGCTATTTGC
Source organism: Lentisphaeria bacterium (assembly GCA_047616325.1). GTDB lineage: Bacteria > Pseudomonadota > Gammaproteobacteria > Pseudomonadales > Cellvibrionaceae > JBLHGN01. The sequence continues at coordinate 10,969 of JBLHGN010000007.1, read as the reverse complement.
TTGTGATAGTAAGTATCGTTAGGGAAATTGTAAGTAAAACCCAGGTGAAGCCACCGGCAGTTATAAAGTCTAAAGTCGGGTTGATTTAAGTTGATAGTAAATAGCTATAAAAGTACATAGTGAGTTAAATGTTGGCGGTATGTCTTATAGGTACCACTGTAAGCGTGCTGCTCGAGGTGCAGTGCCATGATAGACAACAATATTATTCAATCCCTTGGCGCAGGTTCGGGGATAGATACCAATAATATCGTCAAACAACTCACCGAAATTGAGCGCAGTGCGCCACAGCAGCGTATTGATTCTAAAAGAGAGCTCACTGAAACACGGATTTCAGATTACGGCTTGATGAGCAATGCGCTGTCAACGTTGCAAGAGTTTGCCGCCACTATTGTTGATAAAGAGGCGTTGTTTAGTAAGACCGCCTCGTTTACCGAAAGTACCGCGCTGGTGCCAGCGGGTTTAACCACTGATGTAGAGCCCGGCGTTTACAATTTTACGGTGGAAGATATTGCCCAGTCGCAGGCTGTTTCCTTTGCTGGTCTAGCTGACGACGACGATGCCGTGGGCGAAGGCACTCTTACCTTTAATTTTGGCGACTTTACCCGAGACGTGGATGACAGGGCAACGGCATTTGTTCAGGATACTGACCACGATTCGTTTACTATCACCATCGATAGCGAAAACAATTCTTTGAAGGGGCTGCGCGACGCCATCAATGATGCCGATAAAGGTGTGCAGGCCAGTATTATTTTTGATGGCTCATCCTATCGCTTGTCAATTTTAGCCGAGTCGGGAGCCAATAATGAGGTGGAAATTGTCGCCAATGAAGGCGGGCTTCCTACCGACGACACCGACGCTACGGGTTTATCTCGTTTTGCCTTTAACGAAACTATGGACGATTTTGCCACTCAGGTTTATGAAACCCAAATTGGCAATGATGCAGAATTAACCATTAACGGTCTCACGGTATATCGCTCAACCAATATCATTACGGATGTTGTCGAAGGTCTCTCTTTAGACGTGTTAAAAGCTGACCCAGGTGTGAAAGTTACCGTTACCGTAGAAGACGACAAGGCCTTCGCCGAGCAAAATATTCGTGATTTTGTGGAAATATACAATGAATTTTTAGAGGCAGTAGAACCCCTGTTTAGCATTCGGGAAGAAACCGATGACGACGGCGAAAAGATAAAAGTTGAGGGCTCTCTCTCCAAAGATTCACTGGCAAAATCTATTTTAAGCCGAATTCGTACCAATATTTCCAATGTTATTCCTGGTTTGGCCAATTCTGATTTAACCTCACTTACCAATGTAGGTATTCGTACAGAGCTTGATGGCACCTTGAGTATCAACGAAAAAGATTTTACTGCGTCATTTGAAGACAACTTCGATGATGTGCAAAAATTATTTTCGCCGCAAACATCTTCGACGAGTGGCGATATCGATGTGACCAGCTTCGGTAAAAATACGGTAGCTGGAACCTACGATGTTGTCATTAGTGTCAATCCCTCAAAAGGCTTTCTAAATGGCGGCACCATTACGGCCCCTGGAGCGCCCGCCGATTTTCCCAATTACGACACTACCGGGCTGGACTATACCTTCAAGATTAAGGTGAATGGTAACGAGTCCGACTCGATTACTCTGCCAGCGGCCGTCTATGCCGATGAAGATGCAATGGCTGCCGCGTTGCAGTCGGGCATCAATGCCGATACAAGCTTGCAAGAAAACGGCTCTAGTGTGGTCGTGGCGTTCGATAGCGGCAGTAATAGGTTTGTGTTTACCTCAAATCAATACGGCGCCTCATCCACCGTAAGCATTACCGAAACCACTGACGAAGCCGACAGCGACTTAGGGCTGGCTGTGGCCTCAGGAACGAGCGGAATAAAGGTAAGCGGTACCGTAAACGGCGTGGCGGGTTTTGGTTCGGCCAATGTGTTGCTACCTGCCCTGGGTGAGCCCGGTGAGGGCTTAGCGATGATTATCGGAGAGAGTGCCACCACCGCAACGGTAAACTTTTCGCGCGGTTTTGCCGGCGAACTAGACGAATTGATTAAGGTGTTTTTGGAGAATAATGGCCTAGTTAAGACTAGAGAAGCCTCGCTGGAAAATGACTTAGACAGCCTCGACGACGATCAAGATAGGCTTGATGTGAAAATGACAGCCTTTCAGGATAGGCTTTTGCAGCAATTTATTGCCATGGAGCGAATAATAAATGGGCTGAATTCTTCGGGTTCTTTCCTGGATAGCTTAATTGACACACTACCGTTTACGTCAAAAAAATAATAATGAGTTAATGGGGCCGTTAGCGTAATATTTATTGATGCATCGCTAAACTTTCTGTGCCTAACGCCGATACCTTAATTATAAGCCGCAGCGCTCTCTGAAAGTGGGGAGCGAAGACAAAAAACTAAATTTTTGAGGTATTCTGTGAATACACGACTTGCACTAGATTCCTACGCAAAGGTCCAATACAACGCAAATATAGGTGTTGCGACGCCTCATCAATTAATTCAAATGCTATACGACGGCGCTATCCAGCGAATCTCGCAAGCCAAAGGCGCGATGCAATATAAACAAATTGAACTAAAAGGCAAAAAAATTAATGAGGCGATACTCATTGTTGGCGGCTTGCGCGAAAACCTGAACCGCGAAGAGGGCGGTGATATTACCGCCAACCTAGATGCCTTGTACGTTTACATTCAGCGCACTCTGGCAAAGTCTCATATAAATAATGATAAAATTTTATTGGACGAGTGTTCTAGTCTGCTCGGCGAACTTGGCTTGGCTTGGAAGCAAATAGGCTAACAAAATTTCTACTCCTTTCTCACACTGCTCCCGGTTCTTGAGCCGGCGCAGGCCGTAATGAAAACAATTCCCTTTCTTTTGAGATGATCACAATTCAATTAGTGCCCGTCCATAAATAATACCGCTGTGGAGTCCTATTTATGGATGGGCACTAATTAGTTGGCATCATGCCTGCATAAGTCTCTATACATATTCAAAACGGCAAATTTATGCCGAACTAATACTAAGGAGCATCCCATGGCTGTAACGCAAACAAAAGCTGCTGCAATTATGCAAGAACAATCAGCAGATATGACCTCTCATGCAGTAATTTCACTTCTCTTAGCCGGTGGTTTGGAACGTGTTTCTCAGGCCAAACAGGCTATTTCGCAGGGTAAAACAAACGATAAAATTATTTTAATGGGTAAAATTAGAGCGATAATTAACGGCCTACGCAACAGCCTGAATTTTGATGATGGCGGTGAAATTGCGGTAAATTTGAGTAGTTTATATGTCTACATGATCGATCGCATAGACGGCGCTTCTGAGATAGAAGAGTTCTCTGTGGTAAATGAAGTGGGCAAGTTACTAGTGGAAGTAAAGGAAGGCTGGGATGCTATTGATAAGCCCGAAGTTGTAAAAATCGCTTAAAAATTACAAATGAAATGTTTACAAGTGACGTGAGCCGAACCTGCGGGGTAAAGTGTTTTGTTAAGAAATTGTCTGATTAACTTCGAGTTTTTTAATTGTTTTTCTATACGGCTTAGTTTACTTGACTCCCTGTGAGTCAAAAATGCAAGTACCCGGTGACGACCGATAATTGTATTTGTGGGTATTTATTTTCGTAAGTGTGTTTTTTTATAAAAACACTCTGTGATAGGAGGAGAAATAATGTCCATTAGATGCACATCGTGATGTCTAATGATAATCGGAGTGTTAAACTCATCGAGTGAACGTTAACAAAGCATTGAACTGTAGCCGGTTTGTATACCATATTTTCTTGTCGAGACAAAAAGTAGATAAAAATAAAAAACAGGTAAAAATAATGAGTTTTTATTAAAGCTTCGTAGCCTAGTGCCGTTATATTGATATAACACCATCAAGGTTCGGAGTTTAAATATGTCACTAGTTACCTGCTCTCTATTTGCTCTAAAGCGCGCTCGAAAAGAGTTGGGAAAAGCCCATGATGAGGGCGATTGGGAAGCTGTTCAGCGCTGGGATGTGGAGTTGGCGAATAGTTTAAATCACGCCTTTGACGACGGTTCACGCGATACCAAAGCCTTGATAAACGAGTTGGAAACGATTCTTTCCGCATATTCACATATGGTGGCCGCCATGCCAGAAAAATCTTCTGGGCGTTTTGTGTTTCCTGGAACTCCCGTATAGGTTGCTTCCGAATTGCTGGAGCGAGGGTGTTTGATTTTCGGCACACTCAAGGGACTTTCAAAATTTTTCTTTCTAAAGCACACCTCCTGCTAAACTCATAAAGAACGCCTCGACAGCGAGCCACGTTATGAGTTACACAAGTTCTGATTCCAGGCTTTATCAAAACCATCAATTGCGTGCCAAGGTGTATGGGGCCAGCCCTCATGAACTAATTCTGCTACTGTTTGATGGACTTATTATGCAGTTGAAGCTTGGCCGTCAAGCCGCATTAAATGGCAACGCTACAGTGAAGGATGCAGCACTTATAAAAAGTGCTGAAATAATTACGGGACTTCACAATTCGTTATCGGACGTCGCAGATTCCGACCTCCCTTACAACTTGGCTCTACTTTACGACTATATGTCGCGACAGTGTCTGAGGGCTCGAATGAATAGCACTCTAAGCCAGCTGGATGAAATGATTGCCTTGGTGGAGCCCTTGAGCGCAGGGTGGGCCGCTATTGCTCCTAGGTTCGGCTCATAGCGGGTACTGCTTGCAAAAAAAGGGACTTGACATTCACCAGAATCGCGCCTGAAGACAAAGAACATTGAATCGCTGTTTACGCTTGCGACTTCTGCTCGTCAATTCTCGGGTCACCAGCTTATCGTCATTGCTTTGGTGTCAAAAATACTCAGGCAAAGTGATAGCCAAAAATTTGACTATCGGCAATCCCTTGACTATTACTAAGCTAGTATTTGTCTAGAAACTGTCTTCGAAGGTTAAGCCGCACAGTTTTCTGATAGTTAGTCGCGCAATAAAACGAGTTTAAAAAATATGCTCCACGACAGGTTGATTCTGATACTTGATGAGAATAGTGAATCTCGAAGCGCGATAAAAGTGGTACTGGATTTTATTGGTGAGCAAACACAGCAATATGAGGTTGTTGAATGGCTGGCGGGAGCCGTTAAGCTAGATTCAGAACTCAGCATTGGGTTGATTCTAATGGGCCCCCCTAGCGAGGCTCAAGATCTTTCTGAATGCCTAAAAAAAATTCACGCGCTTCACGGTGTGTTACCCGTAGCCGTGGTCGGTGATCACTCCGACCTGCGCGCAGACCTGGACCCCCAGTTGAAGCATATGTTGGTATCCCGATTGGGTTTGCCGCTGCATTACAACGACCTCAACGACGCCATACATCGCGCGCAAAGGTTTAACGAAGCCCATGAGCAGGCAACAGCGTCTCGTGACCGCAGGCCCTCTCACCTATTCCGAAGCTTGGTAGGTACTAGCCGTCTTATAAAAAATGTGCGCAGCATGATGTCGCAGGTGGCCGACACCGGCGTAACAGTGCTTATAGAAGGCGAATCGGGTACGGGTAAAGAAGTAGTAGCGCGCAATTTGCACTACCACTCGTCGCGCAGGCAGGGGCCTTTTGTGCCGGTTAACTGTGGTGCAATACCCGCCGAACTGTTAGAGAGTGAATTGTTTGGACACGAAAAAGGGGCGTTTACGGGTGCGGTATGCACGCGCGCTGGTCGCTTTGAGATGGCCGAGGGCGGCACCTTATTTTTGGATGAGATTGGCGATATGCCACTGCATATGCAGGTGAAAATATTGCGTGTGTTGCAAGAAAAATCCTATGAACGTGTTGGGGGGAATAAATCTTTCGGCACGGATGTACGTATTATTGCCGCGACTCATCGGAATCTCGACAAAATGATTGTCGAAGGAGGCTTTCGGGAAGATTTGTATTATCGTCTCAACGTGTTTCCCATTGAAATGCCGTCATTGCGGGAGAGAGCAGAAGATATACCTCTGCTTATCAATGAGCTCGTCTTACGCTTGGAAAACGAAAAGCGCGGTTCTATCCGATTTAACTCGGCGGCCATTCTTTCGCTTTGCCGCCATGCTTGGCCCGGTAATGTTCGTGAATTAGCCAACTTGGTAGAACGCATGGCAATTATGCATCCCTTTGGGGTTGTCGGCGCACAAGACTTGCCGCAAAAATATCGCCACGTTGAAATTGAAGAGGAAGAGCCGTTTCCGGTTGAAGAGCGCACTCAAACCGAGCCGACGGTAGTTGCCGCCGGTGATGTCGCGCTTCTTCCCGAGCACGGTATTGACTTAAAGGAATATATTACCGGTCTAGAGCAGAGCCTCATTCAGCAAGCTTTGGACAATACCGGTGGCGTTGTGGCTAGGGCGGCGGAGCAATTAATGATTCGCAGAACTACCTTGGTTGAGAAAATGAAAAAATACGGACTCCATCGCGGCGCCTAGATCCAAGCGCTTCCACCATATTTTATCCATTCGGTATGCCTTTGACGATTGTCGTATGCAGTCGGGGTGATGGTCTCTGGTTACATGAATGGGGTTTTAGGACAGAGCGATATACAAATAACCCGATAAGGGATTTAAATCGGGCACGCTAAATAAAGTGGCACTACGATTGCAAATGCTTGATTGATAGCAAATAAATGACGCTTTTCAGTTGGGAGTCCCAAGGTTTTGCAAAGCCAACCTCAAAATACATATCCCCGTGCAGTGCTCAGCTCGCCAGACGCACCAAGTAGACACGATGCAGGGGGGCAGCCTTCGGACGATCAGTCCGTCTTTCAATCGCTACATACAAGCAGTGAAACCGACCAGTTTCCCCCTCATCTATCAGCTCAATATTCAGCTGAGGGTTCAAGCTTGGCAGCGGCCTTTGCCTACTTCAATCACACCTCGGCGCAACTCACATCTACCTACTACGCACTAGAGGGGCGTGTTAAACAGCTCAACAGAGAGCTAGATACCGCTTCGCTTGAAAAAGAGCAGGCATGCAAAGCCAAGTCACAAATTGCAACACGTATGCAAGCGCTGTTGGACTTTTTACCCGGTGGTGTCATTGTGTTGGATGCCAAGGGTAATGTGGTAGAGGCCAATCCGGCGGCCAAGCAACTGCTGGAGCACCCCTTACATGGTCACGTTTGGCGCAAAGTGATAGGGCAGTGTTTTTCGCCAAGAAACGACGACGGCTTTGAAGTGTCGACGCGTTCTGGTAGACGTATCAGTATTGCCACCAGCTCGCTTGAAAACAACGGTCAGATAATACTGCTAACCGATCAAACCGAAACACGAAAACTGCAAGAAAATCTGAGTCATCACGAAAAACTTTCTGCCGTTGGCAAAATGGTCTCAGCGCTTGCCCATCAAATTCGCACGCCTTTATCTGCCGCCATTTTATACGCTGGCCATCTAGTTAATAAAAAAATAGATCCACAAAAGAAACAAATTTTTGCCAAAAAGTTACAGGGACGTTTGCACCATCTGGAAAAACAAGTGCGGGATATGATGCTCTTTGTAAAAAACGAACTACCGCTCAACGAAATAATTAGTTTAACCGATCTTGAGCTAGGTTTGCGCGAGGCTGCTGAAATACCTATTTCTTTATCTAATGGGAGTTGTCGTTGGAAAAACACCCACCCCACACAGCAAGTTAAGTGTAATAGAGAAGCGTTGATCAATGCAATTATGAACCTAATTAACAATGGCATTCAAGCCGGAAATAAGCAGCCAAAGTTGCACATCGAATGTGCCCGCGTAGAAACAGAAGGGAAAAATACGGTACGAATATCAGTGGCAGACAATGGTGTAGGCATGTCAGCTGAGCAACTTGCTACGTCTCAAGAAATGTTCGTAACCACGAAACCGCAGGGAACCGGTTTAGGTCTGTCAGTTGTTAGTTCTGTTGCTAGAGCTCACGGTGGATCATTTAAACTTATATCCAATGTAGGGGAGGGAACACTTGCCGTGTTGACACTTCCAGTATTGGAAAAAAATTCTGAATTATAGAGGGCGCTACGATGGGAAAAATAAATACGCAAATTGATACTAAATCTCAGGTGCCCGCGAAGCTCTTGGTCGTTGAAGATGACCCCTCGCTTCGCGAAGCTCTAATCGACACCTTAATGCTTGCCGACATGGAGGTTTTTTCGGCGGAAAGTGCCGAGGTTGCGCTGGAATTGTTAGAAAAACACAGCGATTTCGATTTGATTGTGTCCGACGTTAATATGGGCGAGATGAGTGGTCACGACTTATTAAAAAAAGTAAAAACTGATTATGCTCATATACCAGTTTTACTAATAACCGCTTATGCCAGTATTAGCGAATCGGTGCAAGCGATGAAAGAGGGAGCGGTGGACTATTTAGTTAAGCCTTTTGAATCCGATCTACTTGTCGACACAGTGAAAAAGTTTGTCAATCCAAAGGGCATAGCTTCCAGCGAACCGATTGCCGAAGCAGAGTCTAGCAGACGTTTGTTGCAGTTGGCCTCACGCGTGGCACAGTCCGATTCTACGGTATTGCTGGTTGGTGAATCAGGCACGGGTAAGGAAGTTCTGGCAAAATATATTCACGATAAATCGCCGCGCAGTAGCCAGGCTTTTGTAGCCATTAATTGCGCTGCTATTCCCGAAAATATGTTGGAGGCAATGTTGTTTGGCCACGAAAAGGGCGCCTATACCGGTGCTCATAGTTCGGCCCCTGGCAAGTTTGAACAGGCCAATGGCGGTACTATTCTGTTAGACGAAATCACTGAAATGGATTTGGGATTGCAGGCAAAATTGCTTAGGGTTTTGCAAGAGAGAGAAGTGGAACGCTTAGGGGGACGTAAGAATATTAAGTTAGATGTGCGGGTAATCGCGACGTCTAACCGGGATATTCGTTTTGAGGTGGCCGAAGGTAAGTTCAGAGAAGATTTGTACTTTAGGCTTAGCGTGTTACCGCTACAGTGGGCTCCCCTAAGAGATCGCAAGGACGATATCGTACCGCTTGCAAAAAGTCTATTGACAAAACACGCGCTGAAACAAAAGCGAAGCGGCGTGCGTTTAAATTACGATGCTATCAATACCATATTGAGTTATGCCTGGCCTGGAAATGTTAGGGAGCTGGACAATGTTATGCAGCGAGCGCTTATATTGCAGATGGGCAGTGTTATTTCTTCCAATGACTTGGGGCTGGAAATTGAGAACACTTACAGTGAAAAACCCTCACTACTTACTGGTGTTGCACGCGATACAAAATCGCTTATGTTGTCAGAGGTAAGTGGCATGTTGGGTTCTGCTCAAGACGGTCGATTTACAACGGATATGGTTGAAGATGTGGGCGATGACCTGGACGGTGCCGATGTGGGAGCAGCACTTGGCAACGATATGAAGAAACACGAGTTCGAGATAATTTTAAAAACCCTGCGTCAGGAAAATGGCAGCAAGAAAAATACAGCAGAAAAGCTTGGAATTAGCCCTAGAACTCTGCGTTACAAACTTGCGCGATTGCGAGAGGAGGGTTTTGCGCAGGGGGCGGCAAGTCGTAGTTCCCCATAAGTTACTGGCTGAATATCTGTTTGTGATAGTTTTTTTATTGCAATGTTTGCCTTTTAACTTCTAAAAAGTGAGTCGGGTTAAGTTTAGATTTTTCTGTTATAAACCGCACATAGTATCTTCACACGAGGAATATAACTATTTGGTTGCGAACAAACTTGGGCTCTGGGAAGCCGCACTCCATGGGCTGTTGAGACGTTTTTTGCAATCACGGATTACCCTTTCATTAGCTAGAGCACAGCGTTTTAAGCGTATTTTTTGTTGGCGATTAGTGACCGTAGTGTCAAAAAAATCTGGAAATTGAAAATTCCATCTAATTTTTATTAATTTGTCATATTACTCTTGGACATTCGAGGCATTAAAGTATTTTTTATGCTTGCAACAATAGAGCACCTATTGCTTTTAGATTTCGACTTGTTTTTTTTAGTCCTATGCGACCCGATCTAGAGCTACTGTAAAGCCGTTTAAAATACGGGTTTCAAAAAAGTACGGGTCTTACGGTTCGCTGGGCTTTGTGTGAAGGCTGTTCGCGCTGGACATCGCAACGCTTTCACCTGACTATTTACCTGCTTTATAAGTTAATGTTATGGGTGTTGAGATTATTGATAACTCTTTGGATATAAATGGGCTTTGATAGATGATACTTTGGAAGAGAAAATGCCCATTGCACACGGCATTGACGCTCGAAGAAGACTCGAAGAAAAAATTGAAGAGATGCGTTTAAAGAGAGAAATGTGAGAGTTTAATTTCTGAGAATTTGTACGATAGTTGTTTTAAGGCTAATTTTATAAATTAAAAGCCACCTTGATAGGTGACAAGTTCTCCTGTTGTTCAAACGGGGCCTGTAACGTATAAAGCAGCGATATTTTTGATTTGATTGGTTTTTTCTCTTGGTAGATGCTCCAGTATAAGGTGCTGAGTGGGTGCTGAGTAAGGCCCAAGTAAGACGTTATCTAAGTTGTATATAAGCACCTTCAAGGCTCGCTCAAAACCCTGCATACTTGAAGGCGTAAGTCTTTCATCTCTTTCTATTTTGCTTGAGGGGGAAAACCGTCTCTAGTTTTGTCGTTCAAAAACTCCTATTCTCGGAAGACAGCTGTAATTAAAAGCCCTTTCACTGCGCTCGTATTCAAAAATCCGTATTTTGACTCATTGGATCTTTCAAACATACGTGCAAGGCTCCCCTTTATTTCACCGTCTTCTATCACAATTCCCTGGTTTTAATTTTGTTTCTGGCAAATTAACGCCGGCGGCAATCATTGGCCTGTTTTATGCAGAAATCCAAGATATGAATTGTTTGGCACGTAACGACAAAAAATTGTCGGCCCCTAAAGAAGTACCTACATTTTTAATTGGGCTGCAAATAGAAAGAAAAGTGTATGTAGGGCTTACTGAACTTTGTATAGGTTCGAAGCCAACTAACAAAAGTACATTGTGAAAGATAAAGACCGGTGGTTAA
>JBLHGN010000006.1:0-34698 GCA_047616325.1 Lentisphaeria bacterium | reverse complement strand
TTGGGTGTTTCATCATTGCACTTCCCTGGTGCAGAAACTGGCTGTTTGTAGTTGCGTCTTACCTGCATTCTTTTTTCCGTGCACTATACTAGAAGTACTCCTCTAGCTTTGATGCTGTTGGAGCAGTAAGTAAAGCCTAGACCGGTTTGGCGCGCACAGCGTCGGATAACCGGTTTTTGTTTGACTGCGAGTTACTTTGTCGCCACTGGGGTGACTAACACTGTTGTTTTAATGGGTATTTTAATGACGAACATTAAATGTATTCCCCTGCATAAGCTTGAGGTGGGCATGTATCTCACGGATCTTTCAGAAGGTATTGCCGACGAAAAGATGCAGCAGAAGGGTTTTATTCGGCGAGCGGAGACACTCAAAAAGATTCAGGCGAAAAACGTTCGAGAAGTGTACATCGATGTCAAAAAAGGCAAGGACTCCAGCTTTGCTCTGCCTCTGGTATCAAAAAACGCTACGTTTAAACCCCGTATTACCTTAAAGGGCGAACGCACCAAAGCGGAGCTGGTATACACCGAAGCGCGCGGTTTGATGACCAATTTGCTCAATGATGTCAAGCTCGGCAATCCCATTGATGTGCGACCCGTTGCCGACCTCGCTGAAGATATTAATCACTCCATTTTAAATAATCCCAACGCCCTTCTCTGCCTAAGTCAGATACGCGACAAAGACAAATATTTGTTAGAGCACTCGGTAAATGTGGGTATTTTAATGAGTATATTTTCTACTCACCTTGGCTATGACAAGGTAACCGTAAAAGAGCTCACCACCGGCGCGCTGTTGCACGATATTGGTAAGATCCGGGTGCCGGATAAGGTGCTAAATAAAGCGGGTAAGTTAAGCGATCAGGAGTGGGTAGAGATGAAGCGCCATGTGGTCTACGGTCTGGCTGTGTTGGCCAAATCTGAAGGTATTAGCGATATTGCCAAATCTATTTGTGCCCTTCATCACGAAAAATTAGATGGTACTGGCTACCCCATGGGGCTTAAAGATCAAGATATAGATATTTTCGGCCGTATGGGGGCCATAGTGGACGTATACGACGCGGTTACCGCCTCTAGGGTGTATCACGACGGCATGTCTCCTTTTAACGCTATGCGTCTATTGGTAAGCATGGGTGATAGTCATCTGGATAAAGGGCTTACCTATAATTTTATTCGTTGTATGAGTGTCTATCCGGTGGGAACCTTGGTAGAGCTTGATAATGGGCTTATCGGCGCAGTAGTGGAAACCAATATGGCGGCGCCAAGTAAGCCTATTTTACGTACCTTTTACAGCGCCAAACACAAATGTTATACAACGGTAGCCTTAATAGATTTGGCTAGCTCTCAGGTACGTCTCGAAATCGTCGGTACTCGGCACGCCGATGAACTGGGCATTAAAATGGCGGATTTTTTGTAAGTTTTTCGGTCCCCGTACATCGCTAAAGTGCAAGCCGTTCACTTAATCTGTTGATGTGAAGTAGATAATATCTTCATAATCCAGCGGTGCCTTGGGCAGCCCAAGCCGTTCGACTGGCGTCTTGCCAACCTTGCCGGTCAGGATGTGCCTGTGGCCCGTGCGCATGATGTTGAGAACTTTGGTAAGGTTGCCTGGATTATAGGGGGAGTAGCCATTCCATATCCTGCCCTTATTGGACTTGGAATGAATCGGTCGTTCAAGCAAGGAGAGTCGGCGACGTACTTGGTTGAAATACGAATCAACACCATGCAGGCTCGCCTTGTTGTAGAGCCACGCCTTATGATCTTCTTCGTAGTCATTCAAATCGGTGAGATGGGCCACGGCTTTTTCTGGCTCGCTCATTGTCGGAAACGGATGATCCTGCCATTTCCTGTATGGCGTCATGAGGGCCAGACGCTCTTTGATCAACATCAGTTTGCTCTTCTGCGGCTTCATACCTGGATGCGCAACCTTTGCCTGCTCGAATAATGTCTTCGCGTCGTTGTGCCTGTGACGCTTTTCGTCCACCGTCATGTCTTTGGTGATACGGACATAAAACACGTCAGCCGTGCGGCTTCTGATTTCATCGTGAAACGCAGACAAACAGGCGGCTCTCAGGCCTGGATCCTGGTCGATAAACAAACGCCACTTCTTAACATTGCCTAGCAGGCACTCGAGAAAGAAAAAATGTCCATACATTGTGTATTCACCGTGGGTCTGCATGCCGTACTCTGCAAGTCGCTGCCCAGGCGATGGCTCATCGGGGCTTTCGATGTCATCACGCTGTAATGCTGCCTCATAGGCTTCATCGATCTGCGTTGGCAGACCGACTTTCCGCCGATTCGTAGCCATAGACTTCTTGCTGGCAAGATCATGGTCGGCATTGAGCCACAGACGGACAAAGCGGCGATGTCGATAGGGCATGCCAAGATCGCCGTTGGCCTCGACTTCTGCCTGAACGACTTCGCCGTCCAGCGAAGGGTCGAAGTTCAGGTGCATCCCAAAGCAATAGCCGTGTTCATTATCTATCGTTGTAATGGCCGACAGCTGAATGTTGCGTTTGTCCTTGTGCACCAACCAGTTCGCCAGGTAGTCCTGTCGGTCAACGCCAAGGTACAGTCGGCGGATGGGGTGGCTAGCAAGGGCACGCTCCCGATGAGCAGCAAAAACCTGGCACTGCCGATGAAGGAAATCGAGTCGCTGATAAAAGGTTTTGGGAGGAATGTTCGCAACTTCAATGATGCGACGCACTGGCATTTTATTGACAAGCAATTTGAAAATGGTTTTGTTCTTATGATGTTCCCGCTGCCGTACTGTCGACTTCGTATTCTGTGAAAGTGTCTTACTGCAGACGCTGCAGCGCCAGCGGCAATTGCCAATTGCGGTCTTGCCGAACGATGCGTACGCCCCCTTTGTGCCGATGGGCACCTGATTGGTGTGGTTGGCGCAGGCCTCGTTGCGACGGCACACTGCGTTCGAAGGCAGTAGATAGGATGACATGCGCTCGACTTTCTCCAAGATGTCGAGGATGCTTTTCAGGGGAAATTTCACACCGTAGGATGAGCAGATGCAGGAGGAAATACCTTTGTTGCGCGAATCCAGAATATAGCTATTGCTCCCAGGCACCGATGACTGTGCTGCAGCAACGCCATAATTCGTAAAGCCCGGGAGCTTACAGTGATTGACTTGGATAGCATCACGTTCGTGGGGTATCCGGGGGTGACACTGGGTAGACATTGCTGAAGATTTTTCTTGCATGAAAAACAATTGGAAAGCCAGTAACCATGCCCATGCTACGCCGCTTCACAGGTCACATCAGCAGATTAAGTGAACGGCTTGGGTAAAGTGATGCAGGCTCGAAAAAGGGAGGCGCTAGTAATTTTGTATTCGAGGGCGGGTTATATTAATTGATGATTCAATGGTAGCAAGAGGGAGACTTGAACTCCCGACCTCAGCATTATGAGTGCTGCGCTCTAACCAGCTGAGCTACCTTGCCATTGAATGAAACTTTGATTTTGTAACGTAATATTCACAAAGAGATGCAACGGCTTCTCAGGGGGCGGCTATTCTCACTAGTCACCCGAGTAAAGTCAAGTGTTAAACCACCATGAATGCGATGATTTAGTCGGAGAATTCTAGACGTTAAATCTAAAGTGAATCACATCGCCGTCTTTTACGGTGTAGTCCTTACCCTCCAGACGCCATTTTCCCGCTTCTTTGGCGCCCGGCTCACCCTTGAAGGTAATGAAATCTTGGTAGCTGATGATTTCGGCACGAATAAATCCTTTTTCAAAATCGGTGTGAATAACACCTGCGGCCTGTGGCGCTGAAGCGCCAGCGGGAATAGTCCAGGCGCGCACCTCTTTAACTCCAGCTGTGAAATAGGTATGTAAGTCGAGGAGCTGGTATCCGGCGCGAATCACGCGGTTCAATCCGGGTTCTTCCATGCCCATTTCACTCAAGAATTCAGTTTTTTCGTCGCTGTCCAGCTCGGCAATTTCTTCCTCCATCTTGTTGCAAACGGGAACAACCACGGCGCCTTCTTCTTCTGCAATTTGGCGAACGATGTCTAAAAATGGGTTGTTCTCAAAACCGTCTTCTTCCACGTTGGCAATGTACATCGTGGGTTTTAATGTGAGCAGGTTGAAAGATTTTAATTGCTTCAGCTCGTCTTCGTTTAGGCCGAAGGCGCGCAGCGGTTTGGCTTCGTTTAAATGGGGAAATATCTTCTCCAATAATGCTTTCAGCTGGATGGCGTTTTTATCCTGCCCCTTTGCGGCCTTTGCGAGACGTTGAATGGCTTTTTCGACGGTTTCTAGGTCGGACAGGGCCAGTTCAGTGTTAATGATATCAATGTCCGAACGTGGGTCGATTTTACCTTCAACATGAATCACGTTTGGGTCGTCAAAGCAGCGTACCACGTGGGCTATGGCGTCTGTTTCGCGGATGGTGGCGAGAAATTTGTTGCCAAGACCTTCACCTTTCGAGGCACCTGCTACCAAGCCGGCAATATCTACAAACTCCATGGTGGTGGGCACTACTCTTTCCGGTTTGACAATTACGGCAATGTTATCTTGCCGTGGGTCTGGCACGGCTACTACGCCGGCATTTGGTTCGATGGTGCAGAACGGGAAGTTTTCAGCGCTGATACCCGCTTGAGTTAAGGCATTGAAAAGAGTTGATTTGCCAACGTTGGGTAATCCAACAATTCCACAATTAAAGCCCATGATATTTTCCTATTTGGTTTGACTGTGCAGTTCGCGCATGGCTTTTTCCCAGTTGCCCGTTGTTAGGTCGGGCACCGAGCAGAGTGCTGCGTGCATGGCATCGTCGAGTTTGATTTGTTCGGCGCCTGGTGGACGTTTTAGCACGTAGCTGACTACTTGGGCGGCGTTACCTGGGTGGCCAATGCCGAGGCGCAAACGGCCAAAGTCTCTACAATTGCCCAGGGCGCTAATAATATCGCGCAGGCCATTGTGGCCGCCGTGGCCGCCACTTATTTTGAGGCGCGCTACGCCTGGCTCAAGGTCGAGTTCGTCGTGTACTACCAGCACATTTTCTGGCGATATTTTGTAGAATTGGCACATTGCCGCCACCGCCTGGCCACTGCGATTCATAAAAGTAGTGGGAACTAGGGTGCGCAGCTCTCTGCCGTTAACAATATAGCGAGCGGTCATGCCAAAAAATTTCGCTGTGGGAGTAAGGGTGTGTTGCTGCTGTTGTGCGAGCAGGGTGACAAAGTCCTGACCGGCGTTGTGACGTGTTGTATGGTAATCGGGGCCCGGATTCCCCAGGCCCACGATCAATTCAATTGGTGTGTTTGGCTCTTTCATAGTATTTGTCGCCTATGTTAAAGCTCCAGAAAAAGTGGCTTAACCCTCTTCACCACCTTCTTCTTCGGAATCGCTAGAAGTTTCACTAGCGCCTTTAGGTTTATGAATATTGGCTATTGGTAGGTCGTGGTCTGGGCCGTGAGACAGGGCTACAGATTCAACGCCTTTAGGGAATGCCACATTAGAAATGTGAACAGTCTGACCTAGCTCAACATCTTGGAAGTCTACTTCAATGTATTCAGGTAAATCGCCCGGTAGGCAGGAGATTTCAATATCGATCATTGAGTGAGAGACCTGACCGCCCTGAGTTTTTACGCCTTTGGACGTTGACTCATTGATGTAGTGAAGCGGTACGCGAGTAGTCAGCTTCTTGGTTTTCGAAATACGAAAGAAGTCAGCATGGTAAATCATGGTCTTCGCGGGATGGCGCTGCAGGTCTTTCAAGATTACATCTTCGCTTTTACCGTTGACATTTAAGGTAATGATGTGCGAGTAAAAAGCTTCATTATCTAAATGCTTAAAAAGCTCGTTAGCTTTGATGGTAATGTTTTGTGGCTTTTTAGTGCCGCCATAAATTATAGCGGGCACTAAATTGGCTTCGCGACGCAGGCGGCGGCTCGCACCTTTCCCTGAAACCTCTCGAGGCATAACGTCTAGTTTAAAATCATCAGCAGACATGGTTAACTCCAAAATTAAATGATTTCTTAGCAATCCGCGACCAGAATTGTTAAGAGTGAGTGAGGCTTAGCGGTTGTAACCGCAGGGGCTCCCATACGGATAAAAAGCAAAACCAGCTTTTTGCGAATACTCGGCTGATTGTAGGCTAGCGAAACATTGCGCTCAAAGATTCTTCATTGCTTATTCGTCGCATAGCCTCAGCCAGCATGTTGGATAATGTCAATTGACGAATAACTTTGCATTTTTTAGCGGCATCCGATAGTGGAATGGAGTCTGTGACAACCAATTCGTCCATCTCAGAAGCGTTGAGTCGTTCAAGTGCCGGACCCGATAATACCGGATGGGTGGCATAGGCGATGACTCTTGTTGCGCCTCGTTCTTTTAGAGCTTTGGCTGCATTGCATAGGGTGCCGGCAGTATCCACCATGTCGTCTACCAGTATGCAAGTGCGCCCCTCTACTTCGCCGATAATGTGCATTACTTCAGCAAGATTGGCTTTTGGGCGGCGCTTATCGATAATCGCCAAGTCAATGCCCAGTTGTTTGGCCACGGCGCGGGCTCTAACAACGCCGCCGATATCGGGTGACACCACTACCATTTCTTCAAACGGTTGTTTTTCTAGGTCTGCAAGCAGAACCGGTGAGCCGTAGACGTTATCTACCGGAACATCGAAAAAGCCTTGTATTTGTTCTGCGTGTAAATCTACCGTCAATACGCGGTCTACTCCTACCGTGGCCATCATATCGGCCACTAGCTTGGCAGTAATTGGAACGCGTGCCGATCGCACTCGGCGGTCTTGGCGTGCGTAGCCAAAGTAGGGTACCACGGCAGTAATACGTCCAGCTGATGCGCGGTGCAGCGCGTCAACCATAACCAACAATTCCATAACGTTGTCGTTGGTAGGTGCGCAGGTGGGCTGTAAAACGAACACATCGCGTCCGCGCACATTCTCATTGAGTTCTACTGAAATCTCGCCGTCGGAAAACTTGTCGACGGTGACATCTCCGAGCGGTATCCCTAAATTTGCGACTACTTTTGCTGCTAATTCAGGGTTGGCGTTGCCGGTAAACACCATCAAGTCTGCCACAATACTGCCTCTTTGTTAACGAGTTTTAAGCGTGTAAAAATAATAGATCATCTCACTCGGTTTAAGGGGTCAAGGGTTCGATTTTTCTCTTTTGAGCCCTGCTAAACGCTTAATGATTTTAAGATCATGTATTGTTTTTACGGATCCTAAGCAGGAACCCACGCATGCCCAGTAAAGTGCACTTACACACGAGCTGGGAGGTGGATGGCTATTGGAATACTGTTGTGCTTTAAAATGGCTGGGGTGGAAGGATTCGAACCTTCGCATGACGGGATCAAAACCCGCTGCCTTACCGCTTGGCTACACCCCAGTAATACTCTGGTCGGTGAGGCATTGATGCAGTGGCGATCGATTAATGCCTTTGGCAATAAAGCCTTTCAAATGCTCTGGTCGTTTGGCGAATACTATCTGCGCTTCGTTTTTGCTGCCAAAAGCTGCATAAATGCATGCTCCAGTGCCAGTTAGCCGCGCTTGGCCAAACTTATTGAGCCATTCAACCGCATCCCTCACCTGTGGATATAACGTTTCTACCAATTTTTGGCAGTCGTTTTTTCCACCCCTCTCAAGGAAGGTCGCTACTTTAATGGCGAGTGTGTCTCTTGTCAAATCTTTATGGGAAAAAATCTCTGCGGTTGAAACGTGGCAGGGCGGCGTTATAACCAAGTACCAGGGGGCGGGTAACTCTAGCGGCGTAAGTGTGTCTCCTACCCCTTCGGCCCAAGCGCTTTTTCCGTACACAAATACGGGAACATCAGCCCCCAATCGTCGCCCTAAGCTCGCCAGGGTATGCAGGTCTACATTAATACCCCAGAGCCTATTTAGGCCAAGTAAAGTGGATGCTGCATTGCTGCTGCCCCCGCCAATTCCGCCACCCATGGGCAAACGCTTGTTTAGCTTTATCTGTGCCCCTAAGCGCTCGTTACCGCTTTCTCTTAGCAGCAGCGCGGCTTTGTGTATGAGGTTGTCTTGCTGGGCCAGCCCGGAGATTTTCGGTTCTATCGTTACAAGGCCCGAAACATTGCCGGTAATAGTGATATCGTCGCCGTAGTCGAGCAGCTGAAAAACAGTTTGCAAGTTATGGTAGCCGTCGGCGCGCCTGCCGGTGACGTGCAGCATTAAGTTGAGTTTGGCTGGGCAGGGAAGGGTGAGTGTCGGCATATCAAAGTACTTAAAGTTGGATTAGGGCTCAGCCGAATCAATGACTCCCCATTAGAGGCGCCAGTTTTTAATAACTAAAGTTAGCTTTAAGCGATCGTGAGTCGCAACTATTTTACCAGGAAGGCGAAAGCCATGGTGCGTTTCATATCGGGAATACACTAATTGCCAGCCCTGCTGTTTTAGTGCTGATAGCTCGCCTGATTTAAATTTGCTCTGGGTATCAATGGCGGAAACGGGGGAGGGCAGACCCTTTATCCAATACACAAGTTCGCTGACTGGCAGGCTCCAGCCCAGGTTTTGCTGCAGTAGGTCTTCGGCAGAGTGTGCGGATGTGATGGCATTTTTTGTGGCGAGAGTAACGTTCGCGCCTTGCTTTTGCAGTGTTGCGGCTCCGACGCCCAGCGGGCCATTTAAATGTATGGCGTAAGTGTCGGCATTATTCGCCCAGTCAAAGTTTACCGACTTTGACTGGCCATCTATTTTTATGCCAAGTTTGCCCGACGCATTCCATATAGTAACTGCCATTAAGGTTTGAGCGTCTAGTTGCCGCGGGGGAGCGTGTTGGGTTCTAGTGTTGGTGCAAGCGGCGGTGGCAAGAATGGCAATAAGCGTTAGACCACGCAGGCTCCAGTGGTTGGTGGTAAACGAAAAAATAGGCTTCATACTGTCCTTTTGGTTCGTGCGCAGTCTGGTCTGGCTTATTGGGGTGGCTAGACTGTGTAATTTTATTGCCGCTTGAAGTACTAAAAAGTAATTATTATTTAGTCAAGTTTAGCTTCTAGGCGATGCAGTGTTTGATGTATCACTTTGCTTTTTGGCTTTAGTTCGAGGCCTTTTTTCCAAATGGCAATGGCTTCTTGTCTATTACCCGTTATCCAGAGCACCTCGCCTAAATGGGCGGCAATTTCGGGGTCGGGCATGGCCGCCATGGCCTGCTTGAGAAAGCTCAGTGCTTTCTCATTTTCCCCCAGACGATAGGAAACCCAGCCCATGCTGTCGAGCACGGCGGGATCGTTGGGGGTTAGAGTAAAGGCTTTTTCTATAAACCGGTGGGCCTCCTGATACCGGTCAGTGCGATCGGCCAGGGTGTAACCCAGCGCATTGAGTGCAGCTGCGTTTTCCGGTGCGAGCTCAAGAACGTATTTAAGATCGGTCTCGGCGGCAGAGATGTAGTCGATTTGAGTGTAGAGCATAGCCCGTGCGTAATAGAGCCGCGAGCTGTCGGGAAATAGAGCGATTCCTTCATTCATACTGGTCTCCGATGCTTTCATTTGTCCCATTTGCGAGAATAAATCGGCTTCCAGTAGGTAGAGGTTTTCGAGCAGTGAACCGCTCTGATGGGCCTTTTGCCCCCTTACTAGGGCAACCGCTTCGGAGCCTTGGTTGTTTTCAATAAGAATCTCAGTGGCCTTGACCATGGCGCTTATATAATCTTTACCGGCTTCGACCTGCAGGTAGTGTTCGAGTGCCTGTTCCTTGTTGTGGAGTTTTTCCAAAAGACTTCCTAAATGGAAGTGAGCAGCGGAAGTATATTGGTCGCTGTAGATAAGCAGCTCAAAATGTGCTTGTGCTGCTACAAACTCGCCGAGATCTTTTTCAATTAGGGCTAGCGAATAGAGTATTTCCGGGTCTCCCGGTGCTTGTTCGTGCAAAAACGAGAACTGTTGCAGAGCTTCTCTTGGTGAGGTGCTCCACACCAAGCGTGCATAGCGTGCGCGCAGCCCTAGGTTGTTAGGGTTTTGTTCTACAAGTTTGGAAAGGCGTTGATTGGCGAGTTCAACTTTACCCATTTTATGGAGCACGCGAGTTTCTTGAAGCACGCTGCGAATACTGTTGTTGTCCAGCCCTTTGGCTTTATTGGCCGCGCCTAGGGCCGCTTCAAGTTCTCCGGCCTGAAGCATTAATCTGGATTGTCCTATCCATAAACTCACGTGTTCAGGGTGATCGTTGAGCAGGGCGCGAAAATCTTCGATAAGTGCTTTGACTACACGGATGTCACTATTCTCGGCCGTGCGTGCAATGGTGCCAAAAATGGTGCCGTCGCCAGATTCCAGTAGCGCTTTAGAAATAGCGAGTGCATCGCTCAAACGATTGGCTTCCACTAGCTCTGTGGCTGCGATTAGGCGTGCATCGGTGTTGCTGGGGTCGAGAGCGAGCCACAATTGTGACATTTCCAGTGCTGGCTGGCGAGCTTTTAAAACTCGGGCAATGTGGGTGGCGCGCGCAGCGACGTTGGCGTCTTGGGTGGTGGTGGCCTGTTGGACATAATTTCCAAGAGCAATGTCGTAGCGCTTCCTGTCTATGGCCATTTCGGCGACAAGCAGTGAATAGAGCGTGTCGGTGGCAAAGGGTTTATCTTCTGTAACGGTCTTTTCTGAAACAGCTTCGGGCTCGGACATTGGGGGCGCAACGCCTTGGGTTGCGCTCAAGGG
Organism: Lentisphaeria bacterium; assembly: GCA_047616325.1. Lineage (GTDB taxonomy): Bacteria > Pseudomonadota > Gammaproteobacteria > Pseudomonadales > Cellvibrionaceae > JBLHGN01. Next base: position 24,061 of record JBLHGN010000006.1, on the reverse strand, counting down.
CAGCTGCGCACAGCCTTGCAAACCGAAAGTAATACAGGTAAGCAGTGCACTTATAAGAGAGCCGTGTCGCGGTCTTGCGGTCTTAAGTCTTGAGGCGTCAAACCGGTAGCGGTCAAACTTCATGGCGTTAAGTCCTTGACTGCCAAGCTTGCGAGTGGTGCATCCGGTTGCTTGTGTTTTGATAGAACTCATGTAGAAGTGCTCGATCGTTAGTGGTTCAAATTCATTTTTAGTTGGACATTCTTAAGTATAAGCACCTCCGCTGGCAAGTGCTGGTATCTGAGAGTGTGATTTTTGGACTGTAAATTCATGTGATATATCCCAATATTACTGTTTTTGAGATAATGATCTCTTCTCTCCTGTACTATTCCGTGGCGAGAAGCTCATTTTGTACTCGCTATTTGCTCTCGGCTACACTGACGCTTGCCTTCTATGTCGCCAAGGCAGAAAATGGCGCTTTTCCAATAATCCTCTCGATCCAGCCGGCCATGGTTGCTCGTGACCCCATAGAGAACACAGCGCGCTGACCTAAAGCGTAACTTGAATTCATGTCGCTTATTGCCCTCGGTATCAATCACACCACTGCTAGCCTCGAAATTCGAGAGCGACTAGCGTTTTCGCCTGCCCAAATAGAACCGGCTCTGCGCGACGCTTCTGGGCGTGCCCGAGTGCGCGAAATAGCTATTTTGTCTACGTGTAATCGCACAGAAATATATTGTCAGGCTGAGGGCGACGTACGCGACTTGATCGCTTGGTTGTCCAGCGTAACCAATGTTCCCATCGACGATATAGCGGCGGTGCACTATGTGCATTACGAGGAGGAAGCCGCGCGTCACATGATGACTGTGGCGTGTGGTTTGGACTCCTTGGTTTTAGGTGAGTCCCAAATTCTTGGCCAAATGAAGTCGTCTTTTGCCATATCGCGGGAGTGTGGTGCGCTGGGGGGCGTATTGTACGATGCCTTTCAGCGAGTGTTTGTCATTGCTAAAAAAGTGCGCTCAGAAACCGCAATCGGTGAAAATCCGGTATCTGTGGCTTATGCAGCGGTAAGTCTTGCGCAGCAAATTTTTTCTGATCTTCAAAAGGGAACGGCACTTCTTATAGGTGCTGGTGAAACCATAGAGCTCGTGGCTCGCCACTTGCTCGATCAGGGTATCAAAAAAATAATTGTTGCCAACCGCACCCTAGAAAAGGCTCTCAATCTTGCCGAGAAGCTAAATGCAGAGGCTATCTTGTTGTCGGATATCCCCGCGAACCTTCATCTCGCAGACATTGTTATTTCGTCTACCGCCAGTCAATTACCTTTATTGGGAAAGGGCGCCGTTGAACAGGCCTTAAAAAAACGTAAACGCAAACCCATGTTTATGGTGGATATAGCGGTTCCCCGCGACATCGAAGCGCAGGTTGGCGATTTAGATGATGTGTTTTTATATACTGTCGATGACCTTAAAGACGTGATCGACGAAAATAAACGCTCGCGCCAACAGGCCGCTAAAATTGCGCATGAAATCATTGACGAAGGAATTAAGCGTTATCTGCGAGAAAAACGATCCGCATCGGCAGTGAATACAATTAAAAGCTTTCGTAAAAATATTGAATTGATACGTGAGCAGGAACTGCAGAAAAGTCTCAAGCATCTGAGTACCGGTGCCTCCCCCAAAGAGGTATTGACTCAGCTGGCGCGCAATTTAAGCAATAAGTTTATGCACCAGCCTACGGCACAAGTTAAAAAAGCCGGGGCTGAGGGTCGTGAGGATATAGTGCTGGGCTTCAAAACCCTCTTCGATATTGCCGATGATGGTGCGCAAAAGGACGAAAAATTGAAGGAATAGGTTTACAATTTTTCGCCATGCGCCTTGTAATAGTATACGTCTTTCTATAATAAGGTGTTTACTGAACGATTAAAGTTATGGCGCATTTAGTTTTAGGTAAAGAGTAAATAATAAAGATTAAAGTAAATGAACATCTTTTTTGAGGTGTTCTTCGACAACGATAAAGAGCAGCAATGAAATCATCTATTAGAGCAAAACTGGAAAATCTGTCCGAGCGATATGACGAAGTGTCGGCGCTGTTGAGCGATCCTGGCGTTATTGGAAATCAGGACAAATTCCGAGGCTTTTCAAAGGAATATGCCGAGCTTGAACCCGTGGTGAAAGCGTTTCAGCAATATGTTGCTGTGCTCAATGATATAGAAGATGCCAAACTATTGTTGAAAGATGGCGATGCGGATATGCGCGAAATGGCTCAGGAGGAAGTGCAAGAAAAAGGCGTATTGCTAGAACCGTTGGAGCTGGAATTGGAAAAATTGCTCTTACCGAAGGACCCCAACGATGATAAAAACGTGTTTTTGGAAGTTAGGGCCGGCACTGGCGGCGATGAAGCCGCCATTTTTGCTGGCGATTTATTTCGTATGTATTCGCGCTACGCAGAAACGCGCGGTTGGCGCGTTGAGATAATAAGTGAAAGCTACGGCGAACACGGCGGATTTAAAGAAATTATTACCCGCATTGTCGGCCAAAACGTGTATTCGCAATTGAAGTTTGAATCGGGGGCTCACCGAGTTCAGCGAGTACCAGAAACCGAATCTCAGGGGCGCATTCACACGTCGGCGTGCACCGTTGCGGTCATGCCGGAAGCCGACGCCGTGGAAGATATTGATATTAACAAAGCCGATTTGCGTGTGGACACTTTCCGTGCAAGTGGTGCGGGTGGTCAGCACGTAAACAAAACGGATTCTGCCATTCGTCTAACGCATATTCCCACTGGGGTTGTGGTGGAATGCCAGGACGAGCGTTCACAGCACAAAAACAGAGCTAAAGCCATGTCGCTTTTGGCCGCACGTTTGAATAGTGCCCAGCAAGAGAAGGCTGCTCAGAGCCAGTCGGACGAACGAAAAAACCTAGTGGGAAGCGGCGATCGCTCCGAGCGCATTCGCACATACAACTATCCACAGGGAAGGGTTACCGACCACCGTATTAATCTCACCTTGTATAAATTAGGTGAAGTTATGGAGGGTGATTTGGAAGGCGTGATTCGGCCCTTAATTAATGAATTTCAGGCCGACCAATTGGCGGCGCTCAGTCACTAATAGCGAACCAATTGTTGTGTCTTCGAGCGATAATATAACCATTGGCGACTGCCTTAAATGTGCCACACAGCTGGCGCATGTGAGCGACAGTGCGCGTTTAGATATCGAAGTTTTACTGTGCAGGGTATTGCAAAAAGAGCGTAGCTTTTTATTTACTTGGCCCGAAACAGTGCTTACTTTAGTCCAGCGCGACCTTTTTGAACAGGCCGTAGTGCGCCGTACAAAGGGTGAACCGGTGGCTTATATTACAGGTGAGCGCGAGTTTTGGTCCTTAGCTTTATGCACTAGCGCCGCCACACTTATTCCTAGGCCCGACACCGAAGTTTTAGTGGAAGCCGCTCTGCAGGTGTTGCCGGCTACCGACTGTTCTCTGTTGGACTTAGGTACAGGTACAGGGGCCGTCGCGCTTGCCATCGCTTCCGAAAGACCTCTGTGTAACATTGACGCGGTAGACTTTTCTCAAGAGGTGCTAGAACTTGCGGAAAAGAACCGCCTACGCCATCACTTAGATAAAGTTGCTATTTTTCAAAGTGACTGGTTTTTGAATGTCGATAAAAAATATTCCGTTATCGTCAGCAATCCGCCCTACATAGATGGAGCCGATGCTCACCTCTCTCAGGGTGATGTAGCTTTTGAGCCTCGCACTGCGCTAGTTGCCGAAGAGGCGGGCTTCGCGGATCTGCGTGCTATTGTGCAAGAGAGCTCTGAGTATTTAGAGTGTGATGGATGGCTATTGCTGGAGCATGGTTGGCAACAAGGGCAAGCGCTTATGGCATTATTTTCTCAACATGCTTACCGAAACATTAAGACAATTAAAGATTATTCTGGCAAAGATAGAGTGACAATGGGGCAGCGCGCGATTTAATTTTTCCGGCAAAAAAAAGGCCGGAAAATCCGACCTAAATAAAGTAACTCCACACACTAGGGCTTAAAATTCAAGTGTTGCCTCTAAGGCCACGGTCATTGGGCGACGCACAAAGCTGTATTGCGTATTAGATTGAGCTCGCTGTTCGGATAACGGGACGTTAGCAGAGTAAGTCACCACTTTTTCATTTAATAAGTTTTTACCTAAGATGCCGATGGCCCAATTGTCTCCTTCAATGCCAATGCGGGCATTTATAATGGTGTAAGCTTCGATCTCGCCAGCGGGATCTAGGTTGACGTGTACATTGTGGACATCAACATGCTGCGCGTCTATAAACCCTGTTAGTGTTAACTGATCAGATAAAGCCTGATAAAGGTTAAGTCCAAAATTGAAGGTGAACTCCGGCGTATAGGCACCACGTTTCCCTGAATAATCACAAAGTTCATAAATTGGTTGCCCTTCCGAATCTAAACGGCCCCCGAAATCAACGGTGCCTTCCCCTGAGCCTGTCAGTGCAGTGACTTGGTTGCAGTTGCCATTTTTAAAATCCAGGTATTCGAAATCTAGGTACGAAACTCCGTAGCTTGCGGTTAAGTTGTCGATAAGTAACCAGCGGCCATCAAGTTCAATGCCTTGCACGCGCGTTTCTTTTGCGTTGCCAACATTGAAGCCCACTGCGCCGTCAAACTGACTAATTTGTAAGTCGTCGTAATCTGTTCGATACAGTGCAATGTTTAATTCTCCACGACCGTCCGCCAGAGAGGTTTTTATACCTAGCTCTACAGCCAATGCTGTTTCTTCTTCAAATTCAAAGTTTTGCGTAGGATTTGTCTCTGTGTCTGTGGTCACAGATGCAAAATCACCAACGCTGTTTGAGCGAGGATCAAAACCGCCAGCTTTAAATCCTTTAGTAATACTTGCATAGCCCATCATGTCTGGCGTGATATCGTAATTGATATTGATTAAAGGCGTGAGTGCTGACTCATCCCTACTGCCAGAAATGTTGTGTCCAGTGTTTGAAAGCGTTTGTTCAAAAGAGGGTAAAGGAATACCATCTTCATCTGTACTGAAATCAACGGTGGCCGCTTCGCTTTCTAGACGGAAATCTGAAAGGTAGGACCAGCCGGTCACAGGGTCCGATATGACAGCGTCGCTGTCTAGGTCTTGGATAGTTATAGTTTTGGTGGATTTTTTCGATTCTTCCGTGTATCTGGCGCCCAGCGTTAGACGAAGCTGATCGGTAATATTCCATGTAACTTGCCCAAATATAGCCCACGCTTCTGACGATTGGTCAAAATCACGGTTAGCTGTGGTGTCGGCGATAGTTGGAATTACATTTCCAAGCAGCGAATCAGCGGAAATATTTAGATCATCTTGGAATGTTTGATCGTAGTCTTGATAAAAAAGCCCCCCAATCCATTCAAATCTCTCTCCTAGGGGAGATGTGATACGAATTTCTTGGCTAAACTGTTTGTATTCCTCAAAAATTTCGAGTTCTATAATTTCAGCAGCTACAAAGTCACAGTCGCAAAGCTCAGTGTAATTATATTCGAGCTGTCCCGTTACTAGCGTGAGAGTGTAGTCGTCAAAATAATAATTAGTGGATAATGTCAGGTGTGTAATTTCATTATCGCTAAAATCGTCGAGATCGGTTTGTCTTTCGTAGTTGAGCTCGGGTTCAAATCCAGGTTGGCTAACCAGAGAAAGAAATTCTGCAAAAGTTGAATTGGTATCGTCGTTTGGACCTTCGTTGACGGCATTATCTTTTGTAACTTCTATTGCGCGGCCTTTGGTCTCAAATGTGTTCTTTTCCGCTTTTAAAACAAATTGAAGGTTCTCTGTCGCAGACCAATCAAGTGTGATTCTCGCGGAATCTTCGTTTGAATTGGGTTCGTCAATCCCTTTATAGGTGTTTTTAAAGTAACCCTGTTCTTCATAAGTTCGCACCGCGATTCGGGCGCGCAAATTGTCCGTTATAGAGCCGGATACCATAGCGTTTATTTCATCTTGATCGTTCTCGAATTCATGCGAGTATGAAAGTTTAGCTTCTAGTTCATCAGTAGGTTGAGCCGTGGTGAGGTTAAGTGCCCCTGCGATACTATTTTTACCAAACAGAGTGCTCTGTGGTCCTCGTAATAATTCTGCACGTTGCATATCCATCATGGGGGCTCGAAATAATTGCGCACGACCGTAATATATTCCATCGATATACATGCCCACTGATTGTTCGAAACCTTGACTGTTATCTGACCCGATACCTCTCACACGAACCTGGGTACTAATTCCAGATTCGGTAAAATGGATGTTCGGGAGGTAGGCAGTCAAGTCTTCAAGATTTTCAATGCCTGCATCGGCCAGCTTCTCTCCAGAGACAGTGGTTACTGAAATTGGAACATCCTGTAGGCTTTCCGCTCGCTTTTGCGACGTTACTATGATCTCTTCGAGTCTCACCCCATCACTGTCAGTTGTTTGTGAAAACGCGTGACCAGCAACTTGTACGGTGAGAAGACCTATAGCAAGGGTCAGTTTTTTGGGGCTTAATAAGGTATTACGGAGCATCACATTCTCCTGAATTATTGTTTTATTATTGGTGTTTATATGTTGTGTAGTCTTGCCTTTACTGCTCTACATCTATTGTTCTTAGCTCAGCGTTTAGGCGCTCGTTTTTATATGTTTTAGTGTGCATAAGGTAAAGATTAGACATTCTTATTTCTCCAATGAGGAGCCGATTGCAGAGTGTCACCCGTGAACAAGCGCCAATCATAACTCTCTTCCAGCGAAAATTGAAACACTCGTTTGATTTTTTTTGGGCTTTGCCGACATAGTCCTCAAGATGGGCTTAAATGCGATAGTAATCTTTGTGCCAGGTCACAAATTCGCTAATCCCTTGAGTGATTGGCGTATTAGGCTGAAAACCAACTTCACGCGCCAGTGCACGCGTGTCGGCGAAGGTAGAGGCAACGTCACCGGGTTGAATGGGCACATATTCTTGATGGCGGGTTTGCCTGTGCAGGTTTCAATCGCTTCAATAAAGTCGGTGAGTTTGACGGGCTTGTTGTTGCCAATGTTGTACACGCAATGGGGGGCAAAGCTGGATGATGGGTATGGAGCGTCACCGCTCCAATTGACGTTGGTGGACGGAATTTTGTCGCTGATACGTATTAGCCCTTCAACAATGTCGCCGATGTAAGTGAAATCGCGGAACATCTCGCCGTGGTTGTATACGCCGATTGGTGTGCCTTCAATAACACCCTTGGCAAATGTGAATAGCGCCATATCGGGCCGACCCCATGGACCGTACACAGTAAAAACGTAACCCCGTGGTGGGCAGCTTAAATAAATTGCTGTAGGTGTGGGCCATCAATTCGTTGGCCTTCTTGCTAGCAGCATAGAGAGAAACGGGGTGGTCTACGTTGTGTTGCTCAGAAAAAAATTGGCGTGTATTGGCACCATATACAGAACTGGATGACGCGTAACTCAAGTGCGGCACTTCAGTATTGCGGCAGCCCTCAAGTATATTGATAAAGCCAATAATGTTAGAATCTATGTAAGTTCGCGGATTGTCGATGAAATACCTCACCCCGGCCTGGGCGCCCAGATGAATGACGCGTTCAAATTGATGCTGGTCAAACAGTTCATCTATTGCTGTGCGGTCGGCCAAGTCGAGTTTAATAAACGTGAACTTACTATGGGGGGAGCTTGTCTAAAAGCGCCAGTTTGAGATTCACATCGTAGTAATCATTGAGATTGTCGATGCCGATAACTTCGTCGCCGCGGCCCAATAAGGCCTAGCTGAGATGGAAACCAATAAAGCCAGCGGCGCCTGTGACAAGAATTTTCATAGAGATGATCCTGGTAGATATTACAGCATTGTACATGCTTTGGTACCGCTGTAAATTGGCGTTCCACTATGGAATGGCCCGCGAGGCCCCATGAATGCTCCCTTGCAGAATAATGAATGTGTGAAGTGCTAGTTTTGTGTTTAAATGTCGCACTGCTTTTGTCCGCGAGGATGTTAAGTGCCTAAACTGAAATAATAAATGTGACACATATTTGTGACTAAAAAGAACTCCACCGATAAAACCCTATTTAGCGAACTTGGTCTTTCCCCTTCTATTTTAAAAGCCGTCGATGACATGGGGTTCGAGTACTGCTCTCCCATACAGGCGATGTCGTTGCCCCACAGTCTCTCTGGCCACGACGTGTTGGGTAAGGCGCAAACGGGCACGGGCAAAACAGCCGCGTTTCTAATTGCCATCTACGAAGATTTGCTTAAAACCCCCCCAGCTGCCGACAGATATGCAGGGGAACCGAGGGCCCTTATTCTCGCACCCACGCGCGAATTGGTTATGCAAATTGCAGAAGATGCAAAGCTTCTTGGTAAATATACGGGCCTCTCTGTGCAAGCCCTCGTAGGCGGCATGGATTTTGGCAAACAATTGCAGCATCTGCATTCCACCTTTGTCGACATTCTGGTGGCTACACCCGGTCGTCTTATCGATTTTTGCGAAAGACGCGAAGTTTACCTCGATCAGATTGAAATTCTAGTTATCGATGAAGCCGATCGCATGTTGGACATGGGATTTATTCCGCAAATTAAACGCATTGTGCGCTTGACGCCAAAAGTTACGCATCGCCAAACATTGCTGTTTTCCGCAACCTTCTCTGAAGATGTGTTGCGTCTGGCCCAACAGTGGACCGACAACCCTAGCACCATCGAGATTGAGTCACAGTCTGTGGCCACCGATACCATAGAGCAGACGGTATACCTGGTAGAGAGCAGCGAAAAAATCACTCTGCTAGAAAACTTACTTAGCGAACCTGGCGTGGGCAGTCTTATGATATTTGCCAACCGCCGAGATGAGTGCCGCAGGCTGCACGAAAAATTAATGAGAAAGCGCTATCGCGTCGGGATTTTAACGGGCGATGTTCCGCAGGCAAAACGCGTGCGCACACTGGAAGACTTTAAGCGTGGCAAGTTACAGGCGTTGGTGGCTACGGATGTCGCCGGTCGTGGAATTCATATCGACGACGTTACTCACGTGGTGAATTACACCCTTCCCGAAGAACCAGAGGATTACGTGCACCGTATCGGTCGCACAGGTCGAGCGGGCAATAGCGGCATTTCTATTAGTTTTGCCTGTGAAGATGACGCCTTTCTCCTGCCCGCTATCGAAGAACTATTAGGGCGAAAGCTCCACTGCGAGCAACCGCCTGCCCACCTCCTGAAAAAATAAGCGCTGTTTTTGGTCCACACCTCGTCCGATTTAAGCGAATCGTGGCTCCGAAAACGTACTTTTCTGTCTACACTTATCGTAAAGCTATTCTGCCTATGAACATTCTCGCGGTGTTCATAGGGCAGCAGCCTGCCCTCCTGGCAGGAAATAGTGATACAAACCTGTGTGGACGAGAATGAAAAATATTTTGGTGGTGGAAGACAGCGCACTGGTCATGAAGGTGCTCAAGCATATTATCGGTACCTGCCCTCTTTTTAATCCCAGTTATGCCACTAGTTTTGCCGAGGCCAAAGTGTTGGTGGAGTCGCAGGCAGAGCCGTTCTTTGCGGCCTTGGTGGATCTTAATCTACCAGACGCGCCCGATGGCGAGGTAGTCGATTATACTCGTTCGCTCAACATCCCCACTGTTGTGCTCACCGGAAGCTATGAAAATCAAAAGCGCGAGATGCTATTGAGTAAGGGCATCGTTGACTACGTGACCAAGGAGGGGCGTTATTCCTACGAGTATGCTTTAAGTGTGCTTGTCCGTTTGGTTAAAAATCAGAACAAAAAAATTCTCGTCGTCGACGATTCCGACACAGGGAGAAGACTCGTGTGTAATTTGCTGAAATTGCATTTGTTTGAGGTGCTCGAGGCCAACGACGGCATTCAGGCGATCAAGGTCTTGCTGGAGAATCCGGGTATAAAGTTGTTGATCACGGATTACAATATGCCGCGCATGAACGGGTGCGAACTGATTAAAAATATTCGGGTTAAATACGAAAAATCCGATCTGGTAATCATCGGTTTGTCCTCCGAGAGTGATGGGTCGCTGTCGGCACATTTTATTAAAAGTGGTGCCAACGACTTTTTAAGAAAGCCGTTTAACCAGGAGGAGTTTTATTGTCGAATTTCCCACAATATGGAATTTATGGAGCTGATTGAAACAATACGGGATGCCGCAAACCGCGATGAGCTGACTGGAGCTTATAATCGGAAATACTTTTTGTCTCGCGCAGATGATGTGGTGAAGGAGGTTAACATGCTAGGATCGAGGGCATCTATTGCTGCCATTGAAGTTGAATCCTTTGCCGAAGTGGTGGATAGTTATGGTGCAGATGTAGCGGATCAGCTCGTTATTGCTGTCGTTCAAAAATTTGCATCGCTGTTGGGCCGATTTCTGTTCGCCAGGGTGTCAGAGCACCGTTTTTGTGTATTGATGCAGGGGCTGGACAACGACAAGGCCATTGCTTTTATCGAGCGTGTAAGGCAGGTGCTTGGTTCCACTTCAATTGAAGCAGAGGGGCAGGTTTTTGCTGTCGGTTTCAGCGCGGGGGTATCCAGCTTGTGTGAAAATGGCGCTGAAGAGCTTGTGAGTGAGGCGACTACGTGTCTGAAGCGTGCGATTGAAGCGGGCGGCAATTTGGTGCTTGGCGACGACTAAGTTTACCGAGCTCCTAAATCTGGCAAGCCCCTTCCTGACAGCTCTTTAACTCTCTCAGCCAAAGATAGGTGCCACCGGTGACCGCCGCAGGCATGGCAAAAATATTGACAATAGGAATGACGCTGCACAGCATGATAAAAGCACCAAAGCCGGTGCTGCTGAACTTCTTTTGCCACAGACAATTGCGCAGAGTTTTAAAGTTTTTTTGGTTGTTGTCTGCCGGGTAATCTGCATATTGAATAGCCATGGACCATGCTCCCCAGGCCAAGCCTATTAGTGGCGCTAATATCTGCACGAGAGGTATAGTACCCACCAAAATCATCACCAATACCACCACTAGCCCACGCGAAAAAAAGTACCAAAGTTTGCATAGTTCTCGCCACATTACGCGAGGAATCATTCTTAGTAATGATTCGTCAGGTGGCGTTTTTCCTGTGAGCAATTCTTCGGTTTTCATCGACAACAATCCGTAAAATGGTGCCGCGATAATATTAGTGATCATATTAAAACTATAGCCATAAATAATCAGCATCAGTATTCCCAGTAAAATCCAGGCCAAAAATGCCAAGGGTGCTAACCAGGTAGGTATAAAGGCCGTTGCCCAATCTATTAAACCTCCAAAATAATGCAGCATCACGCCTGTTAGAAAGGTGAACAGAACGATGTTGACCAGCAGAGGCACAAGAATGTAAGGCCGCAGTTTTGGGTGGAGAAGTAGGCGAAGGCCCTCGGTGTAATAAAATACGCCGGTGGCCAAATTGTTTTGATGTTTTGGTGGTGGAAGCACAAGCCTACCTAAATATGGGTGAAAAAACTTTAAAAGGTTTTTTTATTTTGCGCCAGCCGCTTTAAGTGCGACGGCGTAGGGGCCGCTATTGCGGTGCCGGTTTATGATCTGCAAAAACGTGAGGCCATCGGAATTAGTGCAGTTAATGTTATTGCCCTCGGCGACAAAAAATTTAACAAAAGTAGCGAAGTTGTCGGCTTTCATGCCCCTGTAGGCACGCTCCAGTGCAGTGTAATTGGGGTCTGTTTCACCTACATTTATCACATTTAAAAAGCCCTTAACGCGTTCGTCATCAAATACTTCGCCCAATACTTTTTGTTTGTCTTTCTTTATACTCATGAATCTTTTTCCAGTGGATAATGGGTTTGGTGCACGCTTCACCCAGGTGTTAGACGCCCTTTTTACGGCTTGTCTAGTTTAGTTTTAAGAATGGCGTTCAGCTGCTGAGGATTAGCTTGCCCACGCGATGCTTTCATTATCTGGCCTACGAAAAACCCCATCATTTTGGGGCGCTTACTCTCGTCGGCAGCGCGATAATTTTCAACTTCTTGGGCGCTGTTATACATTACCTCGTCTACCAACTTTTCCAGTGCCCCACTATCGGACACCTGTTTCAGGCCTTTTGCTTCAATAATACTGTCGGCATCACCCTCTCCATTCCACATGGCCTCAAATACCTGCTTGCCGATTTTATTGGAAATGGTGCTGTCTTTGATGCGGGTGATCAGTCCGGCCAATTGTTGTGGCGATACCTGTGATTCGCTAATGGATTTTTCATGACTATTTAGTTTTGCCGATACTTCTCCCATGATCCAGTTGGCCGCAAGTTTGGCGTCGTTACAGAGCGTGGTCGTGTCTTCAAAGAAAACCGCTGTTTTGACATCGGAAGACAAGCTTTCGGCGTCGTAGCGGGATAGACCATAGTCCCTCTCAAAGCGTTGTTGTTTGGCCTCGGGTAATTCGGGTAAGGTGCTGCGAATGCCTTCGATGTAGGCGTCGTCGAGCACTACCGGCAGCAGATCGGGGCAGGGGAAGTAGCGGTAGTCGTTGGCTTCTTCTTTTGAACGCATCGATTTGGCTGCATGGTTGTCTCCGTCGTAGAGGCGAGTCTCTTGGGTAATGGTGCCGCCGTCTTCGAGAATATCGATTTGACGTTCCACTTCCTGGTGTATGCAGCGTTCCATAAAGCGAAATGAATTTAGGTTTTTGGTTTCAGTGCGCGTACCTAAAACTTCGTCACCCTTGTGGCGAACAGAAATGTTAACGTCAAAACGCATCGAGCCCTGAGACATTTCACCGTCGCAGATACCCAGAGAACATACCAACGCATGCAGTTTGCGCGCAAAGGCCACGGCTTCCTCCGACGAACGCATGTCGGGTTCGGAAACCACTTCGATAAGGGGGGTTCCTGCGCGGTTAAGGTCTATTCCCGACATGCCGTGAAAATCTTCGTGCAAGGATTTGCCCGCGTCCTCTTCGAGGTGGGCATGGTGTATGCGCACGCGTTTTTCACGGCCGTCGGCCAATTGAATATCAAGATGGCCTGCCCCGACTATCGGTTGCGCCAATTGCGTTGTTTGGTAGCCTTTGGGGAGGTCTGGGTAGAAGTAGTTCTTGCGCTCAAATACCGAGTGTTGGCCAATTTCGGCATCGATGGCTAAGCCAAGCATTACCGCGTAGCGAAATGCTTGTTCATTGGCTACAGGCAAGGTGCCGGGCATGGCCAGGTCGATGGCGCAAGCTTGCGTGTTCGGCTCGGCGCCAAAGGCGATACTAGCGCCGGAAAATATTTTTGATTGGGTGGCAAGTTGCACATGCACTTCCAGACCAATGACGGTTTCCCATGTCATGCTTAGTTTCCTGTCGGTGTTTTGGTGCTGGTTTCTGGGTTGGGGTACAGTGTGTGAAACTCAGTGTGCCCTTGAAATTTGTGGGCGATATTGAGTAATTTCGCCTCGCTAAAAAAATTGCCAATAAGTTGAAGGCCCACAGGCTTGTTTTCCACCAGGCCGCAAGGTATCGACATGCCGGGTAGGCCCGCAAGGTTGGTGGCAATGGTGTAGATGTCTTCCAAGTACATGGCCACGGGGTCGTTGCTCTTGGATCCAAAAGCAAAAGCGGGCGATGGTGCCGTCGGCCCCATGATGACATCGACACCTTTAAACGCTTCGACAAAGTCTTGCATGATAAGTCGTCGAACTTTTTGCGCCTTATTGTAATAGGCATCGTAATAGCCGGCGGATAGTGCGTAAGTGCCCACCAGAATTCTTCGTTTAACTTCGTCGCCGAAGCCCTCTCCCCGCGAGCGCATATAAAGATCCATAAGATCTTTTGGGTCTTCGCAGCGGTGGCCATAACGCACGCCGTCAAAGCGCGAAAGATTGGCTGAGCATTCCGCGGGTGCGATTACGTAATAAGCGGGCACGGCCAAATGCGAATGGGGCAGAGAGATGGACTTAACCTTGGCGCCGAGTTTTTCATAGATTTTAATGGCTTCCTCTACGCGCGTCTGGGTGCCGGGGTTCAGGCCTTCGCTGAAATATTCCACCGGTAAGCCGATGGTTATGCCGTCGATGGATTCGTCCAAAGTGCGGGTATAGTCGGGAATGGGGTGGTCAACACAGGTGGAGTCTTTGGCGTCGTAACTGGCCATAATGTTGAGCATTATGGCGGAGTCTTCCGCTGTTTTTGTCATCGTACCCGCTTGGTCGAGGCTGGAGGCGAAGGCGATCATACCCCAACGCGAAACCCGTCCGTAGGTAGGCTTTATGCCGGTTATCCCGCACAAACTGGCGGGCTGACGAATAGAGCCCCCTGTGTCTGTAGCGCTAGCGGCTGGTGCGATTCGGGCCGCCACACTGGCCGCAGATCCACCGGAGGAGCCTCCCGGCACGCAGTCGGTAGCCCAGGGGTTTTTTACGGCCCCAAAATAACTGGTTTCGTTGGAAGAGCCCATGGCGAATTCGTCCATATTGGTTTTTCCCAGCATTACGGCCCCGGCATCGCGAAAATTTTCGACAACGGTGGCGTCGTAAGGCGGTATAAAGTTATCCAGCATGCGTGAGCCGCAGGTTGTTTTTACGCCTTTAGTGCAAAAAATATCTTTATGGGCCATGGGAACGCCACACATTAGGGGGGCATCACCTTGGGCGAGTCTCACATCTGCTGCGTGTGCTTCGCGCAGCGCCTGCTCCTCGGTGAGCGTAATAAAGCAGTTTAAATTGCTATCTATTCGCTTGATGCGATCGAGGAAGTGTTGGGTTACTTCTGTGCTGGAAAACTCTTTCTGTTTGAGCTTTTTACTTATTTCAGCGATGGTCAGATTGTGCATTGCGTGTTCCCGCAGGCAAGTAATTCGATAATGTTGGTGTTTGTGTGCTGCATGATCGATATGTACATCAAAGAATAAGAGTAGCTTTCTAGTAGAAATCGGATAGCTTCTAGTAGTTTTCAGCTAGCTTCAAGCTAATTTACTCGACAGCCGACGATCTTATTTGAGAGGATTTAAATTGAAAAATAGGGCCGAAAGTTGCTTATTCTATTACTTTTGGCACCAGATAGAGACCATTTTCTACCGCGGGCGCTATAGCTTGAAACTCGTCTCTGTGATTGGCTTCTGTCACCACGTCTTTTCGCAAAATTTGTGTCGCGTCTAGGGGGTGGGCCATAGGTTTAACATTGTCAGTTACGGCTGATTGAAGTTGGTCAACCAGAGTCAGCACTTCGCTTATGCTGTGGGCTGTCTGTTCGAGGGTTTCCTGGTTGATTTCCAGGCGCGCTAATTTGGCTATTTTAAGAATATCTTGTGGTTCCACTTGGGTGCTCCGACAGGTAATTGCCCGCTGTTAATACTGGCCTTGGCGTCAAGTGCGCTACGTTAACATATTTGTGTCTTGCTCTAAATCCCCACCGTTGTTAAAGTGCCAGAATTTAGCGCAAAAAAAACATAAAAAAACACTTATAGTTGCGGCACACCATTGTTAATGCTCTGTATATGCTAAAGCAATAAAAATATTATATATCCATTGGTAGCGACGGGAATAAAATAAAATTGGGTACACCGCAATTCATAAGCATTGCGACCGGTGCCCTAAAAAGAGTTTGTTGTTATTCACTACTTTTTCACTCTGCACTAATAAAACAGGTTTTGTATCACTATGTTCAAGCGTATACGTGGATTGTTTTCCAATGACTTATCCATCGACTTAGGAACCGCTAACACTTTAATCTATGTTCGAGAGCGAGGAATCGTTCTAAACGAACCCTCGGTTGTGGCGATTCGCAATCAAAACGGCCAAAAGACTGTCGAAGCGGTCGGTATGTCCGCCAAGCGAATGCTGGGCAGAACTCCCGGCAACATTACCGCCATTAGGCCTTTAAAGGACGGAGTGATAGCCGATTTTCAGGTTACAGAAAAGATGTTGCAGCATTTTATTCGCAAGGTGCACGAAAATAGCTGGTTTCAGCCCAGCCCCCGGGTTCTTGTATGTGTACCTTGCTTGTCCACCGAAGTGGAAAAACGCGCTATACGCGAATCGGCAATGGGGGCTGGTGCCCGCGAGGTAAGGCTTATAGAAGAACCTATGGCCGCCGCGATAGGTGCGGGTTTGAAAGTGGAGGAAGCAACAGGCTCTATGGTGGTGGATATCGGTGGCGGTACCACTGAAATCGCCATAATTTCGCTCAACGGCGTGGTTTTGTCGGATTCTGTGAGAATTGGCGGAGACCGCTTTGACGAGGCGATTGTCAACTATGTAAGACGCAAATATGGCAGCATCATTGGCGACGCCACCGCCGAGCGCATAAAGCAGGAAATTGGCTGTGCTTACGCCGGAAGTGAGGTTCTTGAAATCGACGTACGCGGTCGTAACTTGGCCGAGGGCGTACCTAAAAGCTTTACCTTGAATAGCGATGAGATTCTAGAAGCATTGCAAGAGCCGCTGGCGGGTATCGTGCAGGCGGTAAAAAGTGCGCTGGAGCTATCTCCCCCAGAACTCGCGTCCGATATAGCGGAAACGGGGCTTGTGCTCACTGGTGGTGGTGCGCTGCTGCGAGATTTGGACCGCTTGTTAAGTGAAGAAACGGGTTTGCCGGTAGTGGTAGCAGAGGATCCGCTCACATGTGTTGCCCGCGGCGGCGGCAAGGCAATGGAGTTGATGGATAAGTACCATATCGATTTCGGATACTAATTCACCCATTAAGCAACTAAAGTCGGGAAATGTTACGAAATTAGCGGCTGCCGCAAGTGTGTAATAGCGAACTAATTGCAGCTTAAATATTCAAAATTAGCGTATTATCACACTATGACTGACCTTGCGTGTGTTACTCCCACAACAATAAATACCATAAAAAGCTACAAGTGCTATACATTGAAGTTCTCATTGGCGAGGGCTTCAGTGGGCAAGCTTGGCGAAGGAGAGGGCTATTAAACCACTCTTTTCTCAAGGTCCCTCCTCTGTCACCAAAACACTAGTGCTGGTTTTGGTGTCCTTGCTCATTGCGCTAATCTACGTGTTTACCGACTGGTTCGCACCTCTCAAGAAGCAGGCGCAAGATATAGTATCCCCCTTTTATTGGGTGACTGACTTACCCAATAAAGCCGATAACTGGGCTGATGCTCGTCTGATGTCGCGCGAACGCTTAGTGCAAGAAAATGATTCGCTGCGCACCGAAATTCTAGTATTGAAACGAAAGCTTCAGCTTAATGCATCTTTGGCCGCTGAAAATGTGCGTTTGCGGCAGCTACTGAACTCAGCCGAAACCCTCGAAGATAGAGTGTTGATCGCCGAGTTAATTGGCGTGTCGCCTGATCCCGCGGTGCATCAGGTTATTGTTAACCGGGGCAGTGATCACGGCGTCTATAAAGGACAGGCGCTGGTAGACGCACGCGGACTCATGGGGCAGGTTGTGGAGGTGGGTAAGCGCAGCTCAAAAGTATTGCTTATTACTGACATCACCCATGCGCTACCAGTGCAAATTAATCGCAACGGCGTGCGCTTTATTGTCGAGGGAGTGGGCGACCTATACAAGCTCGTGCTGCGCCACGTAGCGAATACTCAGGATGTTGTTGAGGGTGATATGTTAGTGAGTTCGGGTTTGGGGCAGCGCTTCCCCGTGGGTTATCCTGTGGCAGAAGTTATAGAGGTGGTACTAGATCCGTCGAAGCCTTTCGCCAGAGTGATCGCCAAGCCCATGGCCGAACTCAATCGTAGTCGCCATGTATTGTTAGTGTTTGATCGCCCTCCTGCGGAAGGTAAATAGCCGTGTTTGGCCGTAGAATAGCGCTGGGGATGCACTCCCTGATTATTATGTCCTTGGTTGTTGGCATGCTTGAGGAGGTCTTCCCCATGTCGCCAAGCTATTCCAGTCTGCGCCCCGAGTTGGTCTGTTTGTTGGTAATCTATTGGGTGACTAATCTACCTCAGTATATGGGGGTGATTTATGCCTGGAGTGTTGGCTTGGCTCAGGACGTTATAGCGGGCGGAGTTTGGGGCGGACATGCGATGGCGCTCGCAATTGTGGCGTATATTTGTCTTGTTTCCTTCCAGCGTATAAAAAACTATTCAGTGTGGCACCAGTCGCTGTGGGTATTTATTTTGGTCGGTTTGCATCAAGTTATTGTTAATTGGATCCAAGGTTTATTGGGGTATCGTTCAGATCCCTTCCACGTAATACTATCGACAACCATCAGTGCCATGTTTTGGCCTGTTCTGTACATTGGCGTTACTCGCATTCGATTTATTTATAGGATGCAATGACATAGATAGCGGGCTATCACGGTGCAACATAACCTCAGCGCTCAACTATTATTAGAGGCCTTCTTGACTTATGCGTGTGAATAAAAGCGAAACTACGGCAGCTCCCCCTTCGGCTGCAAAATACGATTTAGGTCTAGCATCGAGCTCGCCAAGACGGCGTGAACTGTTAGACCAAATTGGCGTCAGACATAAAGTGCTTGAGGTAAATGTGCCGGAGCAGAGAAGCCCAGGGGAAGATCCCAAAACCTATGTACGCCGTTTAGCCCTGGAAAAAGCCGTAGCAGGCCACGCACTTGATGGTAGCGTACCGACTTTGGGTGCTGATACGGTTGTTGTGTGCTCAGATCAGCTATTTGAAAAGCCTAAAGATGAAGATGACTTTTATCGTATGATGACTGCTTTATCTAATTCTACCCACAAAGTACTGACTGCCATTGCCATACGCGATAAACAGCGCAGCTGTGTGTCGGTAAGCACCACCGAAGTGACATTTAAGACGGTTAGCCGGGAGGATATGCAGCGTTATTGGGCTTCTGGCGAACCGCGAGATAAGGCGGGTGGTTACGCGATTCAAGGAATGGGTGCCGTGTTGGTGGCTTCGATCAATGGCAGTTTTTCCGGAGTAGTGGGCCTGCCTTTAGAAAACCTGAGTGATATTCTGACTACGGTCGGCGTACCTGTTTGGAATGCGCTAGGCTAACTCCCTCAATCTAATTGACGGCTTCGCTCTTGCGCATCAGATGGGATGCTTTAATAGCAAAATATCTTGTAAGCATTAAAAAGCCCCTTGGATAGCTACTTATAACTATGAGTGAAGAAATACTAATAAACTTTGGTCCCACCGAAACCCGAGCAGCGCTTGTTGAAAACGGCATGCTGCAAGAAGTGTATATTGAACGTGCGCGCAGCAAGGGCTTTGTCGGCAATATTTATTTGGGCAAAGTCGTGCGTGTACTTCCGGGTATGCAGGCGGCATTTGTCGATATCGGGCAGGATAAAGCCGGTTTTATTCACGTGGCTGATATTGCGCCCTTGGATAAAAATGGCTTTGAGGAGCGCCGCAATGGCGAAGCTGACGTGCGCGAATTGTTACACGAAGGTAAATCGGTGCTGGTTCAGGTTGCCAAGGATCCCATTGGTACTAAAGGTGCAAGATTAACAACCCACCTGTCGGTTTCGGCGCGCTACCTCGTGTACATGCCCCATACCAAGCATATCGGTGTATCCAACCGCATTGAAAGTAAAGAAGAGCGCGAGCGTCTGAAGCAGTGTGTCAGTGAGTTAGCCGAAGAGTGCAAAGAGCGCTATCCTGTGGGTGGTTTCATCATCAGAACCGTTGCAGAGGGTGCCAGCCTAGATGATTTACGAGCGGATATTCCCTTTGTTTTTCGCTTGTGGCACGACCTCGCCGACACAATAAAGAATGCCAAGGCGCCGTGTGTAATTTATGAGGACCTGCCACTCTATATGCGCACAATTCGTGATCTTATGCGCCCTAATATTGAAAAGGTGAGAATAGACTCGCGTGAATCTTTCGTCAGCATGGAAAAATTTGCCCAGCATTATGCGCCTGAAATTGGTGGCCGTTTGGAATATTATCTGGGCGAACGTCCGCTGTTCGATTTATACGGGGTTGAAAACGAGCTGCAGAAAGCATTAGAAAAAAAAGTGGTACTCAAGTCTGGCGGCTACCTAATTGTTGAGCAAACAGAAGCCATGTCGACAATTGACGTGAATACCGGTGCTTTTGTTGGGCACAGAAATTTGGAGGAAACTATTCTTAAAACCAACCTCGAAGCTGCTGCAGCAATAGCTCGGCAGCTGCGAGTGCGCAACCTTGGCGGCATCATAATTATTGACTTCATCGATATGAAAACGGAAGAAAATCAACGCCAGGTGTTGCGAACGCTCGAAAAACTTATGGAAAAAGATCGCGCAAAAACCAGTATTACCGGCGTTTCAGAGCTAGGCTTGGTGGAAATGACCCGCAAGCGCACACGTGAAAGCCTCGGCCAAGTGCTATGTGAGCCCTGTCCTGTGTGTAGCGGGCGCGGCACATTGAAATCGCCAGAATCGGTGTGTTATGAAATTTTTCGCGAAATTATGCGCGAGGCAAGAACTTATGAAAACGAAAAGTTTCTAGTTTTAGCCTCGCAAACGATTATCGACAGACTGCTGGATGAAGAGTCTTCCAGTGTCGCTGATCTTGAACAATTTGTAGGCCGCACCATACAGTTCCAGGTTGAATCCATGTACAGTCAGGAACAGTACGATATTGTGTTGGCTTAAGCAGATATAGTATGCATTTACACGTCATTCGATGTACGGAGCGAGATCGAAAGCGCCAGCCGACCTTGATCCATTATTTACCATTACACGCAAACGAGTGTTTTGCCGTGGCCGCAAGTCAAAAGTCCTTTGCCCGTGTCGAGATTTAAACTAGAGCAGAGACATATACGCATCATTACCCGACGTTTTTGGGGCTCGGTGTTTACGCTCGTCATTCTGGTTGCGGTACTGGTGCAGCTTGGCCGTCAGGCCTTTCCCCTTATCAAGGATTATCGCGAAGAAATAAGCCAGCTTCTTGCTCAGAAAATCGGTATAGAAATAGAGGTGAGAGACGTTGTTGCTAAATGGGATGGCCTGCGTCCTAAACTGGATCTCAGTGACGTTAAAGTGATGTCGGACGATGGCAGTGCTGTGTTTAAAATATCCAGGGCCACGGCTGAACTGAGTATTATCGACTCTATCATACAGCGTCGCTGGGCTTGGCGAGAGCTGGTATTTGAGGGGTTTGAAACAACACTGCAGCAACAGCCCCACGGCGGCTGGGTGGTACGCGGCATGCCCAAAAGTAAGAGGCACAAGCCCGCCAGCGAAGAAAAATTTATTATCGATGATCCCTACGACATTTTTTTGTTTGGTCGGCGGGTTAAGATTACCCAGGCAAAATTCACCATGTTATTTCACTCGGGTAATCAATCGCAGGTATTGGTGCCGCGTATTTCTCTTGAAAATGATGCCCAGTTTCACCGTATTTTGGCTGATGTAGATGTAGACGAAGGCGAACAAGCGTTTAAACTTATCGTTGAGGGTAACGGTGACCCTCGCAGTAAAAACTTTGTTGCCAACGGTTATCTAGAACTGAAGCACTTTTCCGCTGAAAAAGTGCTGGATGCTCTTGGCGGCATTATCCCCTCTAACATAGATTTTTCGGATAAAACGTCGCCGCAAAACAATGAAATATACAACGAGAACGATGATCAAGAGCAAAGGGCACAGAACCACCTTGATATAAAACTCTGGTTCCGCGGCAGCCCCGCCAAAGGAATGACGTTTAGGGGCGAAGTGGCCTCTACAGCACTGATTCTAGATGCCTATCCTAAATTAGATCTACCAATCTCAGTCACAACCCAGTTCACCGGTCGTGCGCACCAAAAAAATGGGTGGGCGCTAAGTTTTAACAAATTACAGGCCGATTGGCCCCATCGCGTCTCGCCGCCTATAGCGCTGGCCTTGTATGGGGGAGGTGGTGGTTCAACCGGTTTGCGTATTCAAGAATTCGATATCGCCACCTGGGTTGAGCTAGCTCTATTTGTTGGGTTGAACAATGAGAAAGTAGAGAAGGCCATTAAAACCCTAAATCTACGAGGAAAAATTAAAAATTTGGATCTGCAAATCGCTAGTAAAAAAGCAGGGTATTTTCGCGCGCGCGCCTATCTGGAAAAAGGCGAGAACGATGCCTATTTAGGCGCGCCCGGCTTCAAAAATGTAAATGGATATTTGGACGCGAATGCACTTCGTGGTCGCTTTGATATGGATGTAAAAGACGGTGTCAGCGTATCTTTGCCCAAGGTTTATAACGACCTGCTTTATTTTGAGCAGGCAGATGGTCAGGTGGGCTGGGAAATTCATCCAGATAAGAAAATAGCCTACATCACTTCCGGACTTCTCACAGTTACCAACCCCGAGGAGCAGGGCAAGGGCTATATGTATTTTTCGTTGCCGTTTAATAAAATGGTGGGTGAACCGAAAATGGCCCTCGCCATTGGTATAAAGAATACCCTAGCCAAAAATCACAAAAAATATGTACCCAAAACTATTCCCATACATTTGTACAAATGGCTCGATGCTAGTGTAAAGCAGGGCCGAGTTACCAACGCTAAATTTCTTTACTACGGCGCAGTGAACAAAGACCCCGAAATTAAACCCACCATTCAGCTCTATGGTGAGGTGCACGAAGGGAATTTAGTTTTCGATCCCAGTTGGCCAGAATTGGAGGGAGTTACTGGGCGCTTGTGGCTGGAAAATAAAGATTTAGTTGTGCGAATCGATAAGGCCACCCTGCTTGGCAATTCAGTTTACGATGCTCAGATAACACTGGTCGATAACGTTGCAGCTGAAACCGGGCGATCTTTGTCGGTACGTGGAAGCGTTGCTGGCAACGCCCAGTCGGCTATGACGCTATTGAAAAGTAGCCCTATAAAAAGACACATCGGGTCCACATTTGACCAGTGGCAAGTATCCGGTGGGCTAGATGCAAAAGTGGAATTACTTATTCCGCTTGACGTTAATGCTGTAGGTTTATCACACAAAATTGACGTAGTGTTTGGTCAAACTGACCTGCTTATGCCCGACTTAAATCTCGAGGTAAATAATATTTCGGGTACCTTAAATTACAGTACCGATAAAGGCATATTCTCTGACAATCTTACGGGAAGTGTTTGGGGTGAATCGGTAACCAGCACCATTTCTAGCCCACCCAATGCACATGGAGGTCTGGATACTGCTATCGGCTTTAATGGCCTGATGTCTGTTGCTAGTTTGTTGGAGTGGACTAAACGCCCTGAGCTAAGATTTACCTCGGGGAAAACTTCAGTTAAAGGTCAGCTTTATATTCCGGCGTCAAAAAGCTCGTCCGAGCCGCTTGAGGTCAGTGTTAAATCTACTCTGGAAGGGGTAGCTATAAAACTGCCACGTCCATTTGCAAAAACCACCACAGAAAAGCTTGATTTTGAAAGTCGCATTCGCTTTTACCCGAATGGTGAGGAATACCGTTTTACTATTAAAGATAAGATTCTTATTGCGCTGTTAAATGATCACAATGAACACCTCAGCGGTGTGATTAATTTCAACGCTAATAGTGAGGAAAAAAATCTCGACGAGTCCGTCTTAGCTTCAGGTAGATTTGATGTAAGTGGACAATTGAACGCCTTTGACCTGGAACAGTGGATGTCAGTTAAGGATCAATACTTCAAATACAACGAAGAACTTCGCGGTAGTAGTAATGCTAACGAAACGTCTATACCTGTTGATTTGGATGTAAAGATAAGTCGCTTTTTAATGGGTGCACTAGAAATAAAAGACCTTGCAGTGACGGGTGTGCGGCAGACAAACCAATGGTTATTGAACGTCGAAAGCGAATTGATGTCAGGAAAAATAATTGTCCCCGAAGACGGCAGCGAGCTCACACTAGACCTTGATTACTTGCATCTTGCCGCAGACGAAGCTGAAGACCCTGGCGAGACTTCCCCACAGAAATATTCGCGCGAAAATCTGCCGCCGCTACAGGAAAGCGTATTGATTGACCTGGATTTGTCCCGTGCAGTTGCCCTTAAGTTTTCGGCAAAGGAGTTCTCTCTCGGAGACAAAAATTATGGCAAATGGCAATTTAATTTGCACCCCATAGAAAATGGTATTGTCATTGA
Organism: Lentisphaeria bacterium; assembly: GCA_047616325.1. Taxonomy (GTDB): domain Bacteria; phylum Pseudomonadota; class Gammaproteobacteria; order Pseudomonadales; family Cellvibrionaceae; genus JBLHGN01. Next base: position 195 of record JBLHGN010000006.1, on the reverse strand, counting down.
TAATATTCATGCCGACGTTCGCGGAATGGTGGTAGGTAAAGGCGAGCGCGGTGCAAAATTTGTTTGGAAAAAAAATGGCGACGAACACCTTAGTCAATTCAGCGGCATTATTCAATCGGACAACCTTGCCAACGTGTTTGAAGCCTGCGGGCAGGAAAAAATAATTGAAAGTGATTCTGCTGTAATTAATATCGA
>JBLHGN010000005.1:0-34775 GCA_047616325.1 Lentisphaeria bacterium | reverse complement strand
TCATGAAGATCCAGCATGCCTTTTTTAACCGTTTTATCATCACAGCCAAATAACGAACAAATATATGTGGTACCTCCATGTCCAATTTTCTTCGCCTCAACGGCTGCATAACGTCGACGATCCTTTTGAGAAAAGCTGTCGTAGAAATCAGCCATTTCTTCTTCGTGCTCTTCACAATCGTGCGAACTTATTTAGTATTTTCCCCAAAAAATAGAATTTTACTTCAAATCATAGTCTACTGGAATCTGGATGATATTCCATGCACGTTCCTTACCCGACCTGGTTTACTTCTTTGACATTAGACACAATAGATATTGATGCAACGCTTAGTGAGGTTGAACGTCTGCTTAAAGAAGGCACGACTATATCGCCTGCATTAAAATCATTGGTATCGATTTTGGTGGTATCGATTAAACTGTTGACCAACCGTGTCGGTTTAAATAGTCGCAATAGCAGTAAACCGCCGTCTTCTGATATTAACCTGAAAAAACAAGACCGCAAGAAATCCCAAAAAAGAGCGGTGGTGAACTGGGTCATGTCGGCACGACGCTGATTCAAATTGAAGAGCCTGACGATATTCAGTTAGTACAAATTGATCGCGCACGCTACCAAAAGGCAATTACGAAAACGCCGGCATAGAAAAGCGGCAAGTGTTTGATATTACTATTTCTCGATGGGTTGTTGAATGTCAGGCTGAGGTATTGATCAATAAGACAAGCGGGGAGCGCTATACCGCGTCGTTTCCTGAAGGGGTTAATAAAGCCGTACAATATGGCAACAAACTCAAAGCACATGCGGTTTATATGTCGCAATACCAATTGCTACCCTTCAACCGGGTTCAGGAATTCTTCACCCAGCAAATGGGCATCCCCTTGAGTGAAGGCTCTGTCTACAATTTTAATGTGGAAGCGTTTAAAAAGGCCAAACCGTTTGAGGACATTGCTAAACAGCGGTGACCGACGCAGCGCTGTTACATGTCGATGAAACTGGGATTAATATCAACGGTGATAGACACTGGCTGCACTGTGCAACGAATGCCTCATGGACCTATTTCTTTGCACATAAAAAACGGGGCAATGAAGCTACCAATTCAGCCGAGATATTGTCCGCGTTTAAAGGTGTGCCGTGTCATGATCATTGGAAACCCTATTATTGCTATGCCGATTGTCTGCACGCCTTATGTAATGCGCATCACTTGAGAGAATTGGCACGCGCCTGGGAGCAAGATGGACAACAATGGGCTGAACACCTTAAATTGTTTCTGGAGGAGACTAATCGGGCGGTTCATACATCGGGAGGAAAGCTATATCATAAAACTCAGTAGTCTGTTGGCAACGCTACCGAGAATTACTTAGAAATGCTGAAGTTGAGTGCCCATCACCAGACGAGAAAGACAGCCGGGGAAAACGTGGCCGTTTAAAACGCAGTAAAGCTCGAAATCTTCTTGAACGATTGATCAACTTCGAAGGGGATGTGCTGCGCTTCATGGATAATGGCATCGTTCCTTTTAGAAACAATCAGGGAGAGCGAGACATGCGAATGACCAAAGTACATCAAAAAATATCGGGTTGTTTTCGTAGTATGATAGGCGCTGTAATATTCTGTTGTGTTAGAGGTTACTTATCCACGTGTCGCAAACAGGGGGTTAATTCAAGTCGGTCCATGGAATTTTTGTTTAGCGGCGAACTTCCTGATTTTGCAAAATAATATGTGTATTGCGCCGAGTAGTTACATCAAAACATTTTTCTACCGTGTTGGAATATTGCTTCGGTGTTTTGAGCGAGAGTTTATTGTTTAAAAAAGTGAATTCGGCACAAGCAACACTTCAGTTTCGTTATCTATGGCGATGTAGCGTAAATTGATGTCAGTGACAATGCCTCGCAAGCCCGATATCTCTATCTCGTCACCAACACTAAAGGCTGATGCATTACTATCATTGTGCCTGCCACCAGATTGGAGATGGCTTCTTTAAGCACTAAACTAAGGTAAAGCCGGTTAAACCCAAGCCCGCCACCATGGCCGAAACATCGTAGCCAAGCTTATCGATAGCCATTATAGCTCCCACCGAAATCAATACAGCCTTTTGGGAGTAGGGCAATAACACTATAATTTTATTTGTACTGGCATCGTAAAGCTTAGCAACTTTCTTAGGTGCTTTAGCAATGACAAAACTTACCACAAAAAAACAAATATTGAAGCAGCGTGCGGAAGATTTTCTAAAAAATGGCCACAAACTATTTCTCAAGTACTTTACTGCGCATGTAATTACTAGACGCTAGCAGTATGCGGCAACTGCCCACAAGCTGGCATCGATATTAGAGATCGACGACAACAAGTTGTTGCTTGTGAGAGCAAAAAATTTACGATTTTATTTTTCTGTTTTAATAGAAACCCACAGAATGTGAATTTAGGAATAAAGGCACACAAAGGTAGGGTTCGAAGTAATGGCAACAGCGCCAACCCTTCGAACCTGTGTTCTATTTTCGTCGGCCCTCGTCAACAGAGAGCCAGCAGCGTTAATAAGGCAAGAAACTCATATCGTAATTGAGGGTAAACTTATCCGTATCTTTAATACCAAAGTTAATGAGCCGTATACGTGCTAAAAGTTTTGCCTCTAGATCCGGGGCATTCAGCTCGGAAGAGACAATAGACGCATTGATCACTTTACCTGCACTACTGATTTCTATTTTAAAAACTACCTTACCTTCCAGTGCTGGATTCTTGCGTAGCGCACGATTATAAATTGCATAAATTGCACTTTTACTTTTATCCATGACTTTACGGATTTCTTCGGTGCTTCGCGACGAGCGCTCGGCTGCAGTTTCCTGGTCTTTAGGTTTGGCGCCATTGCTCACTTCGAGTTTGCTAGCGACCACGGTGGTTTGTTTGCCAGACATAGCAACGCCGCCGGTATCCCTACTTAGCTTGGAGGTATTTATGCCGCCACTGCTGCGCTTGGCACCGCTGGTGATGACATCGCGGCTCAACTCTGCGGCCTCTCCTGTGCCCTGGGTAAGGTCAGCGTTAACTTCAGACAAATCCACCAAATCGCGCATATCGGAAAGGGCATCGGCAAATTGATTAATCTCCGCCTGGGCTTGCGCTTTTGCTTTTTCCACTAGCTTAACGGGGTCTGGCTCTGGCTTTGGTTTCTCTTTTTCTATTTTGGGCTTTTCTTTCTTAGGCTCTTCTTTTTTCTCTTCTTCTTTTGGTTTCGGTGTTGGCTTGGGCTTGGGCGTTGGTTTGGGTAACTCCTTTTTCTCTAACACCACTTTGGCCAGTTGCGGCGGCAACTTTTCCAACTCTTCGCGCTTGGGTTCTGGTACGTGAATCAAGGGAATTGCAATACTGAAGACGATGAACGGAATGCACAGCGTTAGAAATATTTTCCAATAACGTCTATCATCTGCAGTGGTTGAACTCCAGGGGAGTATGAGGTTTGGCGCTGCTATAATATTCGCCATGCTATCCTCCCACGCCGTCTGCACCGGGAACCGTAGTCTCGTCTGGCACCTGGCTTACCGCCAGCGCTATATTGCGAAACTCAGATTTGGCGCAGGTGGTCATAATCTTCTTTAGCAGTTTGTAAGGAATTTCTGAGTCGCCCATTATGGTAACGTCGCGACCTTTTTCCCGCTCTTCAACTGTCATATAGGGTTTGCGAGACGCGCGGTATTCCAGTTCTTTTTTTAGCGCTAGAATCTCCGTTTCCTCACTCGCTAATATGGGGGCAACGCTGGCTACTTTGCGACCGCCTACAATAATATCTTTTTGGCTCACCATTACGATTAGGTTGTTTTCTGGTTTTTTCTCGGCAATGGATTGTGGTAACACAATATCTTTATTGCTTTGCAATACTTCCACTTCAGATGAATTAACCAAGAGGAAAAACACCAAAATAGTAAAGATGTCCATCAGCGAAACAAGGTTAAGCTTCGTTCCACCTCTTACCCTTTTGTGGTGGCGTTCCATGCGTTTAGCATGTATCGATTTTTTCATGGCGCACTACCCTCCGCAGCACCGGCACCGGGCGCAGGCGGCAAATTATTTCGCGGGGCATCTCCTAGCGAGATAGACGGAAATAATTCCGCCTCTACCACTGAGGCCGCCACAACGGCTTTGAAACTTCTCACGGTGTCCATTGTTTTTACAATGGTTTGATAATCTGTATCTTGCTGAGAAAGAATCAAAATGTCTTTTTTATCGACGCCCTGGTCTTTTAACAGACGCTTCACTTCCTGAAGCGTATCCGACAGTAATTTAAAGTCGTATACCAGTTCACCCGTTTCTTCGTTTTCAATTTTTGGCACGCGCTTTAGTGGCGCCCCTGCAGGATAATTTACCAACAGTTCGTCGGGAAGAATAACAAGCTCAAGACCTTCATTTTTTGGGTCTTCATCGCTAGGTTTAGATTCGCTGGCAAGATCTGGAAGTTTTAAATCTAGCACTGTGGTGTGAGAGAACACCATGCTCATAAGCAGCACGGGAACAAGAATAATCATCAAGTTCATAAAGGAAGTGATATCGAGATCCGCTTCCTGATGTTTGGAATGTCGTTTTCGCATAGCACCCGCCAGGCTAGTTGAATAGGAAAGTTGTGGGGTTTATTTAGCCGCGTCGCTTTGTCGAGTGCGTGAAGCAAAGGCATTACCTGTCGACATAATGTTTAAACATTTAATACCGGCCATTTCCAAACTATCAACAATTTCGGTGGTTTTGTTTTGCAAGGTCGCGTGCAGAAGCAAAAGTGGGATAGCGGCCATTAAACCAAAGGCGGTGGTGTTCATCGCCACAGAGATACTTTGCGAGAGCAGTGATGCCTTCTCTGTGGGGTCCGCATTGGCAACGGCGGTAAATGCGGCGATAAGCCCCATAATGGTACCAAGTAGACCAAGCAGTGTAGCTATATTCGCCAGGGTTGCCAGGTAGGGCGTACGTTTTTCCAGGCGCGGCACGGCTTCCATTACACCTTCTTCCATCGCGTATTCTATTTCGTCTCGACGTGGGGTCTGTTGCATACGCGCCACTCCAGAGGCAACAATGCGGCCGATCGGCGCCTTACTGGAACGGGCCAGCTCTATCACGGAGCTGTAATCTTTTTTACGCAGCAGTGGCAACATGCGGTCAAACGTACGCCGATTAGACGATTTGGCTGCTGTTAAAAACACCCAGCGCTCTATGGCCAAGGCCAAACCCACAACCAGTACCAATGCGATGGGGTACATGTAGGGCCCACCATTTTGGAAAAAACTAACAATAGTATTCATAAAGCAACAGTCTCCAGGTAATTTGCTTTTTGCGGTCTTTTTGTAAAAAATATATTTACAGTATAATTGCGATGACCACGAACGTCATCGTATTAGGTTAAATTCGATTTAGATATGCTTTTTTATCGCAATTGCTCACCTAAATATAATTTTATAACTGTCACAACACTTCTACACGGCGGGGCACACACGCCACAAACAATTATTTTTTGCCCAGCTCATCGATATAGGTTACCTGGCGCTTATGCTCAACGCGCTCTACGTGACCAAATAGGTTTTCCATTGCTTTTGGGTCGAGCGGCAAGTACAGAATGGTGATGTCGTCCGCCGGCTTCCAGGGCACGATGTAAAGCACTGTGGGCTGCTCTTGGTTGCCCACTATCGTATCGCTTAAACTAATAACTTCTTCTTTTTTCTGTGCAAAAACTGGCGCGCTCATACTAAGTAACACAGCCATCAAAATGGCTGCGGTAAGGCTTGCTGATGATACAATTCGGAAGCAATTTTTCATTACCGTCCTCCCATGCGCCGGCGAAGATCAAAGATCCAACCCTTTAGCTGGCGGTCTTCTCCTCCGGCAATCTTTTGACTTAATTCATAATAGCTTAGCGCCTCTTCGAAACGCCCCATGTACAGGTCGTACAAAACGCCGATATTGGTGGTTGACTGTAAGTGGTGTGGCCATACTTGTAGCGCTTGCAGGTAGACCGCCTCGGCCTCACTAAAGCGACCCAACTCGCGATATAAAACGCCGAGCTGAGTGTAGGCGTCGAGATTGTTGGGGTTGGTTTCTATGGCGTATTTGAAGGCGCTTTTGGCCTGCTCTGGATTGCCCAGGCGCTGCTCAACAATACCCAGGTTGGTGTAGGGGCCAGCCAGTTGCGGGTAGGTGGCAACCATCAATTCTAATGCCCCCTTGGCGTCGTCCCACTTCTTAGCTGCCATCAGCGCTTTGATTTGGGCGAATTCTTTACGGGCCGATGGTGCAACTTCGCCTCCTTGGTAGGGGCTGGGAATCATTACAAAGAGTGCGTCGACACTCTCTACTGAACTGGGCGCTTCTGCAGGTGGTTTCGGAGAGCTTGCACAAGCGGAGAACAACAACACAATTAATGCGAGCCTTAGTTTAAACAATGCGCCGGTTATTAATAAGCACACGTGCGGCGCTTTGGCAACAGCACGCATATGAACTTGGCTAGCGGCTCGCTTCAGATCGAATCCGTTCGGGCACGCCCCTTTCGAATATAGCTTGCTAGAATATGTCATCGCTAAACTCCACTGTCTTTTCCTTTTTTCCGTAGCGTGCAGGTAGAATTTCAGACAAGCTGTTGAAGCTTTCCTTCACCCAGTCATCGTAGAGACCATCCCACGAACGCTGTGCGTTGGCAGAGAGAATTTCGATGGCTTTATCTTCGAAGGGCAGCGCTTGTTCTTCTAGGAGCACTTCGTATTGATCCAAGGCCAGCGCGTCCAAACCATTGGGCCGCTGGGAATCGAGTAGGTCTTTGGAGAGCTGGCCATAAATTTCGCCAATTTTATGATTGGCGTTGGTGGCAAATTCCGCAATGCCGTAGCTCAAGACCCTTTTATATACGCCAAGGGTGCTGTCTAGTGCGGCTCGCTTTGCTTTCAGGCTTTTCTTTAGCGGCAGTGTCAATTTAATTTTTTCATATTTGATATATTCGTCGTTGGCAAACTTAACGGTCGCAAAGGCTGCGAGGTAAGTAGAGCGCGCCGTACGCGACTTACCCGCACTGGCATTTTCTTCGATAAGTTTGTTCAGCCAATAATCGCGCTTGCCGTCATCTCTAATTTTTTCATACAGTTCCACCAAGTGAAAGCGTGCCTCTGTGGCAAGGTCGAAGGGCGCCGGGTAAGACGATGTATATTGTTTGTACTGGTCGATGGCCGCCGGGTAGTTTTTGGTTTTTTCATACAGTTCAGCGGAGAGATAGAGCGATGAGCGACGCGTCTCTTGCGAGTCTTCCGTTTTCGCCATTCCTGCGAGAGTATCTGCCGCTTTGCCCCACTGCTGCGATTCTTGATAAATGAGCGTAAATTTTGGTGCAAGTGTGGCGACTAGCGTATGAGCCGGATAACGTTTTTTAAAGTCCAGCAATACCGATTCGGCGTTTGCCCAGTCTTTTAAGTCAATTAAATAATTGGCGGCGTCGTATTGACCACTGATAGCAATGTCGCTGCCCGGTGCCACATCGCGAATGCTAAGTAAGCGCTCGACCGCTGGGGCCAATTCGCCCGCCGTTATTTGCGCTTCTGACTGACGATAGATACTGGCGGCGATGCGCTCCACCACTTGCGCACGCTCACTGTCTTTTGCTGCCAACAAGGTCAATACTGTTCGATAGGCTTGCTCGGCCTGGGTGAAATTTTGTAGGTCGAATTCGCTGTGAGCCAAAATTAACCATGCGGTTTTGTATAAGTTCACTTCCGGCTTGGGCTGCCATTGGGTTATGCGCGTGGCGATCTTGGCAGAACGTTTAAAGTCAGCGGTTTCAAAAATTTCCTGGTTTGCCTTGGTTAACGCTGCCAGTGCGCGGCTATCGCCGGGGTAATAGTCTGCAAAACTCACAGCACTTTCTATTTTATGATTGCGCCACTCTATGAATTGTTGCTGGGTATTTGCATCGTCTTTATTAGCGTACCCATCCATCACTTGTTGCAGGGCTATCACCGCCGAATAGCCGGCCTCGGCACCGCGCTTAAGGTCTAAGTATGTATAGGCCACAGTTTCGTAGGCACTGACGGCCTCTGGCAGGTAGCCGGCGTCGTAATAGGCCTCACCCATTAGGTAGGTCATTTCTGGTGTTTTGGCATCTTGCGGAAAGGTGAATGCAAATTCATTGTAGAGCGCTGCGGCTTTCAAAAATTCGGGTTCTGGCCGATCGGGTTTTTCTCCGTCTTTTTTATTCTGGGCTTTATTCTGCGTACTTTTCTTTTCCCACTTGGCATTTAGTTTACCCAATTCTATTGCGCGCGCGTGGTAGAAACTCGACAGTTCGTCGAGGTAAATAGACAATTTCGGCTTTATTATTTCGCGTTTTTGCTCATCTCTATCTCGCCAAAACTGGCTGTAAGCGCCGTAGCTTTTTACGTATTCTTCTTTGGCCGGCAGAATTAAACTCGGAAAGTCACCCAAGTCGTACACTTCGATGGCTTTAATACTTAATGCCGGTGCGGGGTCTGTGTTGGGATATAGTTTTACATATTTACGATAGGTATCGGCACTATCGCGGTAACGTTTTTTCTCGAGATAAAGATCACCAAGCGCCATATACAATAAATGTTTGTAATGCCTGGGGCCAAGCTTTGAATACACTTCGGTGATGGAGTCGGCGCCGTCCAAATACGAAAATGCAATACTGATAATACGTAGCGTATCGCGTGATATGTTTTTTGCGCTGTTGCTCAGTTCGTCGTAGGCTTTACCTTCAAGCAGTGTGCGGTCCAGCACTTCGGTAAAGGAACGCAGAGATGCGCGGTAGCGACCGAGCTTAAACAGCGACCAACCTTGCATATATACGGCATTGCCGTAAAACGGTGTGTCGCTTCCCTCACGCATCACGTTTGTGTAGAGCTGCTCAGCAAGCGCGTAGTCGCCTTCACTAAAAGCAGTTTCAGCACGGCGGAATTCTGCTTCTGCAGCAAAGGCAGATTCTGGAAACTGCGTTACCAAGCTATTTAAGATTTCATTGGACTCGGCCACCCGCCCATCGAGCGAGTAGGCCTTAGAAAGCTGGTACAAAAGTCTTTCGTTGGTGGGTGTTCCCGCCTGTTGCAGGCGCTCGGTATTTAGCACCAAAAGCTCTTGATACATGTCGATGGCGCCGTTAAAAAAGTTTTGTTGTTCGCTTGCATCGAGTTGCCTTTGCTCGCTACGCGCCATTTCCAAATCCGCCAGACGGGTGAGAATGCGATGCCGCACGTTGGGCTCTATGGCCACTTCCAGGGCCGAACGGTAGCTGTCTTCAATTAAATCCATGTTGGTGGTGGGCACGGGCTCTAGACGCTCAGGAGCTTTAACTTTTTCCAAATCGGCCAAGGTTTTGCCATAACTGGGGTGACTGCCCGAACTGTCGAGTATCGAGCACGAAGCTAGCAAGCTAAACCCCATCAAGAGTGGTAGCGTGCGACGAAAAGTCATTGTACCCCCTCGTTAGCAGTGGAGGGCTCACTCTCGCCGCTCGCCTCGGGGGCGGTGGGCTGCTTGTCTGTTGCGCTTGCAGGAATTACCGGTGGCGCGGCTAGCGCTTCGTTTAACTTGGCTTGCAAAGCTTTGTCATACAGTCGTGCGATAGACAGGCGACTCTGGGCAAGGTAGTGATTGAGGCGCACGCGTTGATTTAATAAAACCGCATTGGTTTGTTGGCGCAGGTCGTCGGAGGTGATGTCGATGGCCAATTGATTTTTTGCCAGCTGTATTTCAACGCGATCTTGTGCGTTTGCAATTCGCTGCTTCATGGGCGCTAGGTCCTGCGCGTTGTCGATAATAAACTGCACTTTATTGTGATTGCGACTAACCGTAGACAAGGTAATATCGAGCCCGTGCAGTGTTTTAACCGCACGCCAAAGACGATCGGAAAATATTTCGCTGGCTTCCCAGTACAATATTCCAAAATAGCGCCGCACCGCCTCTTCACTCTCGTCGATAAAAGGGTCGCTATCGCGCAGTGCTTCAATATTTTTTTTCGCACGCAAAACGCGATCGATAAGCACTTTGTCATCTGCCGAGGCGAGGGCTAAATAATCTTTGGTGGCGGCAATGGTCTCAATTTTTTTGGCGAGATCTGCTCGCTTCGCCTTCATCAACTTTATATTGTGTGCGAGTTCTCGTGCAGCGAGGTCTTCTGCCTTTTTAGTACGACCTTGCTCGCGCTCTACTACCAGGGCGGCATAAAAAACTAGTTTTGTCTGCCACTCGCTCAGGTCGTCTTGAATACCAATAAGGTCGCGCAACTCTTGCACTACGCCCTGAAACTCTTCGCGGGAAAACAATTCAGCCAAATAGCCAAGCTGTGGCGTTACTTGGTTGTCGCGCACGTGCTTAAGCCAGTCCAAACCTTCGCTACGCTCTATCTTTAGGGCATCGATAAGTTGGTTGCCGCGCATGCTGTCGATAACGTTGTCGAGGCGCTCCATCTCTTCTACAAAATTCGCTTCGGCTTTTTGAAAACTTTTCAGTGCGAAGCCATCTGAGCCTAATTTTTCGTAGGCATAGGGTACGGCGATTTGGGCTTCTTGGCTGTTTTCATCTATCAATGAACTCTCGGCCAAAAATTTCCAAGGTTTTAGGGCCTCTTCAAAGCGACCCAATTCTACCGCCGCCCAACCGTATCCCAACAGCGCCCGATTAGACAGGTTGCTAGTTAAGCGAACCCGAGAGAATTGCGCGATAGCCTCTTCGTGGCGACCGGACAAGAGGTAGGCGTAACCTGACGAGGTCATTGATTTATCGTAGAGGGCACGCAGCTCGTCGGTGGGCAATTCATCGTCGGCCAACTTATCAAAAAATTCGACGGCTTGGGTATAGTCTTGCTGACGCGCGTAGGATGCCCCCATATTGAAATAGATGTAGGGCATCCATTCGGCGCTCGGTTTGCGCTTGCGTATCATGCGTTTGGCATCGTCGAGCTTGTTTTGTTTTATAGCCAAGGTAATGCGCTGGCCGTATACGTCATCGCGAATTTCTAGCGCCGGCTTGTCGCGTACTTTTGCCAGGGCTTCTTCCGCACCCTGCCAGTCCTTTCTTAAATAACGCAGCTTTGATAGAAAAAACCAGGCGGCGTCTTGCGATGCTTTTGATCGATTCTCGCGCAGCACTTTTTCAAAGATGGCCGTGGCGCGGCGCTCCAAACCGTAGCCCAGAGAAAAGCCACCTTCCATAATTTCGGGGTTGTCACCGTGCCCCTGAATACCGCCACGCTCTTTGGCAACTAGCAGCTCCGTAAGGGCCTGCATGTAGTCGCCTTGGTAATAGTAATAAAGCGCGACGCCGTAGCGTAAATCCTGGGCGTGTACGAGCTTTTTTTCTTTCGCAGCAAGGCTTGGCGAGCAAACGCTAACCAGTATCAGCAATACTAAAGTACGCAGACAATCCCTAGAGGTCACAGCTGCCATTCTTCAAATTTAAATTGAGGTTGCATGTTGGCGTCGGAGTCCCAAACTTTCAGCTCGAGCAGTTTGGGGTCGTCGTCTTTGTTGATAATAATGGTGGCGCCACGTTTGTACTCGCGGTTGTCGGGACCCATGCCCACAAAAAAAGCGGTCACTTCGTGATCGCCAGATCGCAGATTTCCGAGATAAAGGCGCTGGATGCCGCCCAGTGAAAGTGCTGTGTTTTGACGTTTGGTATAAAGATGGCTGGCCACCATCTTGTCGTCTATTAGCACTTTAACTGAGTCGATGGAAAAGTATTTTCCAACATCTAACGACAGAAATATGACTACTTGTGAGTTCGCTGGAAATAACAATTCTTCTTCCAGTATTAACAGATCGCGGTTTAATTCCAGCGCGGCCTTCTTCAGATCTTCTACTTCTTCACTCAGTGGTGTGACGGTGTCCTCTGGTGGCACTTCGCTGCCGTCCCGACCTTCATCCTGGTAGGCCACATCCGCGGCGTCTATTTCTTCCAAACCTTCTTGCTGCACAGGTGCATCGATCGCATCGGGGGCACGTGGAATGTCGGAAAGGTCAGGATATTCATCCCTCTCTGGAGAAATTTCAGCCTTCACCTGAGGATTGGAGATACTCGTGGGCGCGTCAGCGTCGCTTTGAGCATAAGAAAAACCTGAAAAACTGAGCAGCGCAAATGCAAGTAAAAAAGTAAAACTTACATCTTTTGTCAGCTTGGTTTGCAAAAATTGGCACATATGGACGCTCGGTGTCACTATTAATTTAAATCAAGCCTATATAATTGGCAGGCTCGCCACCCAAATTTAAATAAAATGCTGTCTACATTTATAGAAATTCACTCCCCCTATGCATCTTAACCACCGCGGCTAAAGCCCGCTAAGCTTGGGCCTGACAGCCAAAACCACAATAACTGTAGCATGGAAGGAATTCTACCCTTTTAAAACAGTAGTCGGCGGCGCATACAATGTGACCGTCTTTTTTTCATTGCGCTAGGGGCAGGTATGCCACCACGCTATTAAGCCATCATGTTTTATGCCAAAAAGATCAGTGTCTTTCTGGTTTTGTGTGCTGGTTCACAGGTGGAGCAATTAATTCGTCGCTGTAGTGCGCCCGGCCATAACTGTCGACGATAACGCAATCAAATCCGGTAAGGCTATTGGCCAGCGCCAAGCCTTTTTCAATTCCCAGTACAAATACTGTAGTAGATAGTGGGTCAGTATCCATACCCCTCGGCCCGATTATTGTCACACTAACAACGCCTTTTGCCGAGGTGCCGGTTTTTGGGTTAATAATGTGATGAATATGTTCGCCGCTTTGCGGGTCGATAAAGTAACGCTCATAGTCACCAGAGGTGGATACAGCAACATTTTCCAAGGGCATGCGAATAATGCTGTCATCTAGCCCCGGCGTTGCTTTGCGGGGATTTTTTATGCCTATTATCCACGGGCGACCGCGCCTGTCACCGAGTACTCTACTGTCTCCGCCAGCACTCACCGTGGCGTGCTCTATGCCATAAGTGCGCATTATTTCGCTCGCACGATCGACGGCATAGCCTTTGGCTATACCACCGAGGTCGATATATACGTCTGGATTTTTAAAAAATACTTGGTGTTTATTTCTGTCCAAAACAATGTGGTGATAATCGATGGCTTTGAGCAAAGTCTCTCTTAATTCGTCGCTGGGCTTTTGCTTACTGCGGTAGTCGTAGTAACGGCCAACAGAGGCGAAGGTGATATCAAAGGCCCCTTCGCTGACGTCGCTGTAAAAAAGGGATTTATCAATTAGGCGGCTTAGCTCCGCGCTTATCGGTGTGGGGGCTTTGCCCGCTTCACGATTCACTTTAGATAAATCACTTTCGGGCTTGTAGGGGGAGAGTGTGGTGTCGATGCGCCGCATTTCCGCCATTACCGCATCGATGGCACTTTTGGCTACTGTCGCGTTTTCGTGCCATAGCGTGAGGTTGACCTCAGTTCCCATAATGGACTGAGTGTCGGAATACCAATCGCTGTAGGCACTGAAAGATGTGAACCATGCACATAAAAATAGCAGCGGCTTTAGCAAGGAGAGCAGTGACATGTGCGCAATGTTTAAATTCACAATAGGGACTAACACCCATCCTCTTAGAAAATCGATTAGCCGCAGGAATGAACCCGTTGGCTATGGCCATTGAACCTTGTAGGTGCCAGCTTCAACTTCTTCGCCAAAACTCTGTAAACCCTGCACGATCAGTTGCGGTGCATTGCTCTTTGGAGTAATAGTGCCACCCATGCTCCAATTTTCGTCGCCCGGTTGCCAATGGGCCTTTAGCGCCAATGTAAAACTACTATCTAAATCGAAGATTTCGGCAGCAATGCCACCGTTACCGTCTTCATTAGCGGTAGCGGCGAAAAAGCCTAGACCAATCCAGTTATCGTCCGGTTTTATGCGCGCATTCTGCCAGCTTATGCGGGCATTAAACTGGCTGACTTGTTTGCGGTCAAATTCAGCACTAATTACGTCTAGAGAAAACTGTCCAGCGGCGTCAAAGGGCAAAATAGGATTAATCAGCGTAACCGGGGCTTCTAAGCTTAGCTGATTTACTTTGCTGACACCCGCCAAACTCTGGCAGAGTTCACCAGAAATCATTTGCCCCGGAATGTGCGTTTCAAAATTTACGCAGGGATTAAGCAATAGCAGTGACCAAGGATCAAGCCGCCAACGCACCTCACCGAGAGCCATGGGTTGATCGGCTAGGTCAATCTGGGCGCCACCGGCAACACCCTGCCACAAGGTGCCAGACACACTGGTTAGCCACAGGGCTGGAACGGCCTTGTGGGCGGCCCATGCCGCTATTGATGCCGGAGCGCGAGCCACCACCAAAAACAGAAAGTATAAAATTAACAGAACAGAGAAAAGTGATTTAGTAAAGGTAGTGTCTAGAAATGCAACGACCCCCCGCGCATCCGTTTTTGGGTGCGGCTGAGCGGGTTCTGCTTGCGCCTGCTGCAGGGTTTCAATTTCCGAAATATTTTCTGCCGACATCTAGCTACTCCTGGTCCATGCGTAAGTTAACGGTTACTGTACCTGGGGTTGAACCGATAGCCACAGACAGGTCTTTTATTCGTAGCTCGTGCGAGCTTTCCATTTGATGCAGCCACTTGAGTATGTTTTCAAATCTGGCATCATCAAAGCGCAGGCGAACACCAGTATTACCACTGGCACTCATGGACGCTACCTGCAAGTTATTCGGGGTCAAGCTCTGCTGCACCAGACTTTCTATTTTTACTTTAGATGCTGCGCTTGCTGCACCGCCCGCTTTCTGCGCGATGACTTGCGCAGCTAGGCCGCGAACTCGCTCTAATGCAGCTCGCTGAGCGGCACTTTTGGTCAGCTCGGCATCTAGCTTGCCCTGCATGGACCCCAACACAACAAAAAACAATAAATATAGAGCAACCGCAATAGCGCAAAAGAGCAAGGCTATTTGATCGCGGGTGGAGGCTTGTGCCCACCACTCTTTGAAGGCGGTCATAGTGTCTTCTCCGTTATTTTCATATTGGCCTGATAGATCTCGCCCTGCAGGCTGGTGCGCGGCGAGCCAGAATCCAAACCTTTCTTAGACAGCAAGTCGCGGAACTGCCCTAATTCACCCAAGCCTTTCACTTCGATATTCACCTGCAACTCTCGCTGGTCACCGTTGTAGCGAAAATTGGATAATTTTATATCGGATTGCTCTGCCAGAGAGAGCGACAGGCCACCCAGCAATTCAACCAGGTTGGTGGAACGGGAAACCTTACCATCACTGCCTTTTAGCAGCGACTCTAAGCGGCGTTCTTCATCACCTTTGCGGCCATTGGGCGCTGCACTTAGGTAGACGTGCTCAATTTGTTGGCGCAGTTGCTGGCCCTCTTCTTTAGCCGAAAGATAAGCAATAAACATTACCACAAAGGCTAAGCAAAAGGCTGAGGCCGCTATATAGGCTGGAAATTTCCAGTTTAGCCACCAGCGCCCAAACGGCAGCTGGCGCGAAAGTATTCCGCTGCGTAAATTGAGTGCTGTGAGTGTTTTTTGTGGATCGATAGAGTCCCAAAAATTGCCAAACTCTTCCTTAATTAGGCAGGGCATGTCTGGTAACGGTGGCTCTTGCACGATGTCAGCTGGTTCGGATAATTCCTCGCTAGTGCTGCCCAAGTCTGAATCAATGTCGAAGCCAGAGCCATCTTCCAAAGCACTGGCAACAGTACCCTGATAGCAAGACTCGGGCAACATGGCTTTAATGCTGGCAATACCCGGCGCATCGGCGGAAATAATTTTTATTTCGGCAGGCAACACTCGATCTTTCAATGATTTAGCCAAAATGACCGCAGCGATATCTTCTTCAATAGTGAATCCCTGCGTGCTGCCAAATTGCGCTAGCAGGGAATTGCCGTCGAGAAGCAGAGTGATTTGATTTTCATCGCGATAAAGCAAAGTATAATCAGGAAAAATCTGCTGCACATCGCAGTTATGTTCGAGCAGTTCATCTAAAACAATTTTTAAGGTGGCAGAGCGCGCGTAAGCCACCCCCACCTTGCCATCTGCAAGGGTGCGAAAGCAAAAATGCATGTCGTCTATGGGATCGACAATATCGTCTTCCATCTCATAGGGTAGCAGCTTGGCCAAATGCCCCTTTTCTTTATTGCCTATACTGAGGCGCTCCACCACCACTTGATGCCCAGGAACAATCAAGCAAAGTGGTGTATTAGGGCTCGGCAATGCGGCCACGAGTTCCTGCAAGTCCCCCGTAATACAATGTTCACTCTGCCATCGATTATCGTCGTCTAATAATCGCCACTGCCAGTGATCTGTGTGAATTCTTCGAACAAACATTCGCTCTGTCACAGTTATTCTCTTTAAATGTTTTATCAATTTATATTTTTAGGCACGCTTCAAATAGATCTACTTTAATAGTTATCTTTTGAATTCTTTCGGCCTTTTTTGTTTGGTATTTTATTTTTCGATGTAGTTAAGGTTTAATTTAAATTTATGCCGGAAAAGTATTAAAAGTTGGCGTCAGTTCGACGCACCACTTCAATATTTACTGCACCATTATTTGCCGTTCGTTTTATTAGGCTGTTGCTGCGTCGAATATGATCGTCGCCCACCAGAACCGTACCTTCAAACAAAAAGTAATTGCTTTGAAATATGCCTGCATTTGACTTAGCAAAATTAAAAGCCAGCCCTTGCTTGCTATCCAACCACACGGCAGGCAGGCCCGGATTGCTTGCCAAGTCTGCGTCATTTTTAAATTCTTCTGCCTCTAATATTGCTTTAATATCGGTGCCATCTTCTATGCTTAGGGGCTCTAAACTACAGGGCACTTTCGCAACCAGGGTACGCAGTACCGAAATAGTCGCGGTATGAATATTTATTTTCGTATCTGGCAAGGCAATAATATTGGGCAACAAATCTTCGTACAAAACGGGGCTCATACCCTTTATTACTTGCAATTCACTGACACTGATCATGCTGTTATTAGCGATGGCCAATGGTGGCATCAATTGTTCATAGTGATCTGACTCGGCGCCACCAAAGCCTCTAATAGTTGAATCTTCATCGAGCCAATCAATCACCGCTTCGGTGATTACCTCGGCTTCACTAGTATCGAGAAATAGCGCCTCCTCTTCGTTTTCGCCAATATTTACCGTTTGCAACAAACGTATAAATTGCAGCTGCGACGGGGTAAATCGGTCACAGCTGCTTTGCTTTGGATCGCAGTATGGTTCCTCCGATTTTTTCTTTTCACCGTTGTCACAATAACCAGCTTTGGGCTTCATCGAATTTAAGTTAAAACGCCCTTGAGCATCTTCTATTTCACCCATCACCCAGCCATGATCGGTAGGGAAGGGCGTCGGCTCTTGCGCCCACAGCTCGCCAAAGTGGTCCGCAACGTTAGTCTCGTCATTTTCTGAATCTTCCCGCAGCACGATCATGGCCAAATGTTCGGCGCCTTCTAAATAGGCTTTGGCTTGCACCCCCTGCCAGCGATTTGCACTACGGGAAATACTCAACTCAAAACGCCAGGAAATTTCCACGGCCACCGCCGTTACCAATGCGACGATCATCACCGCCATAATGAGCGCGACGCCCCGCTGGTGTTTGTTAGCGCTAAATCCTTCTGAGCTTCGCATCAGGCGTATTTCCCCTGCGCGAGTATGTCTTTGCTAAAGCTTCTGCACTTCATGCGACTCACTCTCCCAACACCAGCGAAAAAAGGCGTTTTATAGGTTCGTGTCCTTCCAGTTCCAAATTTACTTCAACGGCAAGCGGTAGCGCACCTGCCTGAGCCGCTTGCGGCCACTGGTCAAGCCAGGGCCCCGCGCTTACAGACGTTGCCTGAGTGGAGAGCGCTCGAAACTCGAGAATTTCAACATCCTCAATAATTTTTTGCTGGCGCGCATTGTCCTCATCGTTGCTGGACAGGTCGTACCACACGTCGCGCCAAAGTGTTTTGTTTTCCACTCTATACCCCACTCGAATTAATTCGCTGCGATTAAAGTTGAGTGGGTTTGCATGACCACCGCGCAGAAGTACTAAAAAATATCCGCCGCCGTTATCTATCGTTAAGGCCGGCAACTCACTGCCGCTGCCGCTGCCATAGCTTTGTTTAAACTTGTAATTGAGTACGTGGCGCAGATCTGCTTCCATCAGTAACCACATGCGGTCGATACGCGAAATTTCTTTTAGCTTTTTCTCCACCACATCTTTAGAGTCTACGGTGACGCTCAGCGACTGATAGGAAATGCTGGCAATAATGGCCATGATAACAATGGCTACCAGCACCTCTACCAAGGTTAAGCCGCGCTGAGCTGTGGTAAATACACACGATTTACTCATGTAAAAAACCCGACAAAGTGGCCAAGTTTTCCTCTTCTGTTAAACCCACTGACACTTCTAGGCGAAACATACTAGGTACTGGCGTCTCTTCGGTTTCTACCTTCCAGTACCACTGGCGCCCGGCAAACTCCCCGCGGTCTTGCTGCTTTCTCTTTTTGGTAACGTCTTTGGTCAAGCGCTGAGTGAGTATCATCTCTTGCATTTTATTTTCAGCCAACCAATACGCATAGGTTTTATTTTCGATATGGCCGGTGTGGTCGAGCAAGGCCTGCATACGAAGCAACATGGCTGGCAACGCTAAAGAAACAATCACAAGCGCTACCAAGACTTCTATTAAAGTAAACCCGCGAGAGTTTGCGGATTTTGATGTGCTTACTGTTAACAATCGCAGCGCTGGCCTTTGTTTTATCACGGGCTAAATTGCTCCAAAAGTTCGTCGCGCTGTTGCTGTGCCTCTTGCTGCGCCTTCCAAACAACGCTACCCCATACATCCACTAATAGTGTTTCACTCTCACCGGGTAATTGCTCGTCGGTAAACTCAATTTCAAATGGTGTTACTTCACCGCTGGGGTAAAAGACAACAATGGGTAAACGAATTTTGGGCGCTCTTTCGTAGGACCATTCTTGCTCGTCAACAAATACCAATAACTCCATTGAATTGGGCAAATCAACCGCTGGCAGCTCGGTGATCGGCTTCCATACCCTCTCTAGAGGTGGCGGTGGCATTTTATGCCAGCTGTACTGCCAGCCCATCTCCAAGGGGTTTTCTCGCCACTGGGGTGGCTCTAACATTAAGCCTATGGGTTCGCCACCAAGCACAGCGAGTTCGCTGACGTGTTCGGCAATTACGACAAATTTTTCTACCGTGTCTTTCAATTGTTTTTCCGGCCCACCAAAAGAGACAAACACTGTGGCGGCACTGGCGGCGATGCCGATAATAACCAACACCACCATCACTTCTATCAAACTAAAGCCACGGCTAAAAGCGGGCACGCTTTTTACTCCTCGCGTAGTGCGATTATTAATTGTGATCGCCGGGTTTGTCCCAATTGGAAACGTCTGCGGCATCTTCTACGCCACCGCGTACACCATCGGCACCCAATGTGTAAATATCGTAGGGCTTGCCTTCCGATGGGCTTATGTACAAATAGTCGTTGCCCCAGGGGTCCTGCGGCAATTCAGGTAGGTAGCCGTCTCTACGCCAGTTTCGAGGAATGGGGTCACTCTCTGGGGGCGCCACAAGTGCCTCGATGCCCTGGTCGGAGGTGGGATATACAAAGTTGTCCAGCTTGTACATCTTTAGCGCTGTTTCTATGCTTTTAAAGTCCGATTGCACCACTTTTTCCTGTGCCTGGCCTAGAGCGCCCAGCACGGTTGGCCCGATAGCAGCCGCTAGCAGCCCCATAATTACCACCACTACCATTATTTCAATGAGGCTAAAGCCCTGTTGTTTACGTGTTTTCATGTTCTCTCTCTCATAACAATTAATTCTGTTTGTCGAGGGCACTCACCCGCCGACCAATTTACTCATGCCAAAAATCGGCAGCAATATGGCCATAACAATGGTGGTAACAGCCCCCCCCATAAATAAGATCATCGCTGGTTCAAGCAGGCTCATTAAAGTACTCAACGAAAACTCTAGTTCTCGCTCCTGATTGCGCGCCGCATGCAGAAGCTGCTCGGCCAGTTTGCCGCTGGACTCCCCCGAGGCCACCATTTGCACCAGCAAGGGGGGAAACACTTCCACCTGGTCGAGCGCCCGGTGAAAGGCACTCCCCTCTTGCACGGCCACGGCAACATCGTTGGCCGCCTGCTGAAGTTCAAGATTATTAAGTACCCGCGTGGCGATTTTTAAAGATTCCAACAGTGGTACGCCGCTGGTTACCAGCAAGCCCAAGGTGCTGGCATAACGCGCCGTTTCAGACTGCAAAATAAGGCTGCCAAACATCGGCATTCTCAATTGCATACAGTGCCAGGTAAAGCGTCGTTTGGGGTCGTTTACCGCCCAGCGAAACAGGGCAAACAAGGCGATAACCGCTAGTAGCAAAAAGACGCCATAATTCACCAAGAAGTGACTGGTGGCGATCATAAACTTGGTAAGCCCGGGCAATTCCATTTTGTTGCGCTCGAACATGCTCACCAGATTGGGTACCACCATTACCATCATGATGGTAATCACGGCGATACAAACCACTACCATGATGATGGGGTAGACCATCGCCGACTTGAGCTTTTGCTGAGTTTCCTGACCGCGCTCGGTGTAGTCGGCCAGCTGCTCCAACACTGGCCCAAGGTAGCCAGAAGATTCGCCCGCCCTAATCATCGCTCGGTAGAGGTTATCGAACACTCTAGGCAGTTCGGCCATGGCTTGGTTGAGGCTTAAGCCTTCCAGAACACGCGAGCGCACCTGCAGAATAATCGCTTTAACGTTGGGTTTTCGGCTTTGTTTGGCGGTGGCTTGCAAGACTTCGTCTAATGGCAAACCGGATTGAACCAGCGATGCCAGCTGTCGTGTCACCAAAGACACTTCGCGGTAACCCATGGTGGGCGTACCAAAGGAGAATCCGAATTTTTTACCTATGCCCTCTGCGTTTTCATTTCGGCCTTTGCCTGAAGACTTTACTTCAAGGGGCTTTAACTGTCGGCTGCGCAGCTGGCTGCGCACATGGCGCTCAGAATCGCCTTCCAGTACACCTTTTACCTTTTTACCTTTTTCGTCGAGCGCTTTATAAGTAAATGCCGCCATAGAGCCACCTTAAGATGTCGCGGTTACCCGCAACACCTCCTCTACGCTGGTGATGCCCTGCAAGACTTTTGCGCGACCATCTTCGTCGATGGGAGCACTTATGGTTCGGGCGTAGGCAACCATTTTTTGCTCGCCGGCGCCTTCGTGAATCAAGAGACGCAGGCCGTCGTCCACAGGTATAAGTTCATATATGCCGGTGCGTCCGCGGTAGCCACTGTGGTGACATTGGTCGCAGCCCACCGCATTAAACACTGCCGCACCTGCGGGAATTCCCAAGCGAGAAGCCTCCGATTCAGTGGCTTCGTGGGGTATTTTGCAGTGTTTGCACAAAACCCGCACCAGGCGCTGAGCCATAAGCCCTTCCAAGCTGGACGACAGCAAATAGGGCTCTACACCCATGTCTTGTAGGCGGGTTACCGCGCCAATGGCGGTGTTGGTATGCAAGGTGGATAACACCAGGTGACCCGTTAAACTCGCTTGCACCGCAATGGCCGCCGTTTCGTGGTCGCGAATTTCACCAATCATCACCACATCGGGATCCTGACGCAATATGGCGCGCAATCCTCGAGCAAAGGTCATATCGACCTTGGTATTTACTTGTGTCTGCCCAATGCCTGGGAGCAGATATTCTATTGGGTCTTCGACAGTGAGAATATTGCGCGCTCTGGTATTTAGGAAGTTGAGACCGGCATACAGAGAGGTGGTTTTACCCGAACCCGTTGGCCCAGTCACCAAGATAATACCGTGGGGTTTGTGCAGACCCGCTTCGAATTTTTCTTGAACGCTGGCAGGCATTTTGAGCTGCGGCAGCGACAACTGCCCAGATGCCTGGTCCAACAAACGCAGCACTACCCGCTCTCCGTGAGCCGACGGAATGGTGGATACACGAATATCCACGGCATGACCGGCTATTTTTACCGAAATGCGACCGTCTTGCGGAATGCGCTTTTCAGCGATATCCATACGCGCCATCACTTTTAAGCGCGACACTAACACAGGCGCCAATACGGGTTTGGGAGAAAGTACTTCGTTTAGTACACCATCGGTACGGAAGCGTATGGAGACTCTGTCCTCATAGGGCTCCACGTGAATATCGGAAACTTTCTCTTGAATGGCCTGAGAAATAACCGCGTTTATCAAGCGAATTACCGGTGCATCGCCCTCACCGGATAGCAATTCGCCGTCTTCAATATCTTCGGCCAACTGACTGAGGTCGAACTCCGCACCCATGTCCTCAACTGCTTGCTGGGCTTCACCATCGCTACTTTGATAGTGTTGCGTGAGCTTCGCCTTAAACTCTTTTTCTTCGAGTTCAATCAGCTCTAGCGGACGACCGAGATAACGGCGCAGCTCCAACAGTGTTTGCGCACTGACTTTTGCTGTATGCAACACCACACCCTCATCGACCATTACTTCGTTTACCGAAGCGAAGGTGAATGGCAAGCGGGTATGAGCTATTTCAATCTCTTCGCTCAAGGCGACACCTCGCCTTCTACTTCTCGGCCGTCTTCGTCGTATAGTTGAATAGATTTGCTTTCGTTTTTAAATGCAGTCTCGGGGAGATTATCAAAATCTATTTCGGGAATATCGGGCAGCACTTGCAAGAGCCTGTCATCCAGCATGCGCAGCCCTTCGCCGTGCTGCTGTCGCTGCTGCTCCTGTATAAAGCGATATTTTTCGGCAGTGGCGCCATACATAACTTCGTCGCTACGAATTATTTTTGCACGCAAAAAGACCATTAGATTTGATTTGGTATGCTTGGTGGATTGGAATTTGAAAAAGTTACCAATTATAGGAATAGAGCCCAAAAATGGAACGCGCCTTTCGCCGTCTTGAACGTCTTCTTTGATTAAACCTCCAAGCACAATAATTTGACCGTCTTGTGCAAGAATTTGTGTAGTGATGGTGCTCTGATTGGTAATCAAGTCGGCAGAGCCGGCCACCCCTTCCGACAAACTCGACACCTCTTGCGAGATATCCAGAAGCACTTTGTCGCCCTCATTCACCTGTGGTGTTACTGTGAGTGAAATACCCACGTCTTCCCGCTGAATGGTAGTAAAGGGGTTGGAGGGTGAACTGGAGCTGCCTGTGGAAGTAAAGCTGCCGGTTCTAAACGGCACACTTTGGCCCACCGAAATAGTGGCTTCTTTGTTGTCCATGGTAAGCAGGGATGGTGTTGACAGTATGTTGGCCTTACCGTTTTTCTTTAAGGCCGTGAGAATAGTCGCAAATTTGTCGGCACCATTGAGTCCGACGAGCCCTAACAATTCCCCCTCATTTCCTGCAATGCCACCCGCTATTCCGCCAAGTCGACTGGCTGCAGTGGATGCGCTGCCATCAACATTACCTAATAGACCACTGGCAACACCAAGGTTTGTTGAAGGGCCATTTGATGAACCACCAAACACGCCGTCGTTCTCATTGGCAAATAACCACTCAATACCCAGCTGGCCTTCGTCGGTACCGGTGAGCTCCACAATAATGGCCTCTACTAATACCTGAGCCCGGCGAATATCCAAACGGTGCACTACGGCCAAAAGAGAATTCAACATGTCGCCCGAGGCGGTAATCAACAGGGCATTGGTGGCTTCGTCCGCTTCCACCGTAGCTCCGTCTTTGTTAGAAGCGCTCTTAGATTTAGAGCCGCCACTAGGAGAAAGTTTGGACATATTTTGGACCACCTTACTCAGAACCGTGGCCACTTCTTTGGCGTCAGCGTACTCCAAATAAACAACCCGTACGTTACCCGACTGTTTCTGCGGCTGATCTAAGGAGTAAATCAGCTCTTTGGCTTGCGCACGCTTCACCTCTTCGCCACTCAATAAAATAGCGTTGTTGCGTTTGTCGGCAATCATAATTAATTGGTTTGACGAAGGGGCTTTCTTGGCCGCAGGGCCTCCGAGTTTTTCCAGAACGGCAACCATTTCCTCGGCATCGGCATATTTCAAATTCACAATTTCGGTTACCGGCAACGCGGCACGGTCAATTTGCTCAATCACGTCTTTAACCCGTGCGATATTAGCCTCGGTATCGATAATTAACACCGCATTGCTGGGCGGATACGCCGCCAAATGCGAGTGTTGGGGCACCATGGGACGCAATACTGGAATAACTTTGGCAGCATCGATATTTTTTAGTTGAATAACTTCAGTGACGTATTCGCTATCGTCGGCCTTGGCTTTCCTGTTCACCTCAGTGGGTGAAGTGCGCGCGTCTTTTAAGGGAATAATACGAACAATATCGCCCACCTCAATCACGGTGACGTCGTGAATTTCCATAATCGAGCGAAACAAAGCAAACAGCTCTTTCTTGTTTACAGGTTTACTCGACATTATCTTAATACGACCCTTTACTCGCGGGTCAATCAACATCGTTTTGCCGGTAGCATCTTGCACAAACTTAATCACTTCGAGAATATCGGAGTCGTTAAACTGCACCGTATAAGTGGGTTCCGGTTTGGCAGTTTCACGCGCTTGCGCCGCCGCAAATTGGCCGTAAGTGAGGGTGATCACTGCGAATAAAACAATGGTCCATGATTTTTTTAGCACGCGTTTAACCACCTGTGTCCAAGCTAATACTGATTGAATGTGTTTCGCCGTCACGCAACACGCTAAGTTGCGCCTCTGTTGCGGTTTTCATCGACTGATATACACTGCGAATTTGTTTTGGGTCATTTACTTCAATGCCATTTACCGAAGTGACAATATCGTTAGCCTTTAGCCCCACCTGGGTGAAAAGCTCGCGGTCTCGCCCTGGGCGAATACGATAACCCACCATTTTCCCATCTTTCCGATGCACACTGAAGCGCACAACGTCTCCCACATTTTTGGGTATCTGATCGGGCCGAGCGGTGGTGCGAGTCGTGTTATCTGAAACGTCAGCATCGTCACCGCCGTTTCCACTACTGGTACGCGTAGGGCTGGTTCTGTTGCGGGAGGAGATATTCTGTCGCGGACTTTTCGAGTAATCTGGGCGCGCCGAAGCGGAAAAGTCTTCTTCAGAAAACAACCAGAGCGATTCAAGGTTACCCTTGTTATCCAAGATAACCCTGGCATTCAATACCTTGGCTAGCTTTACACCGCGGGCTCCGTCAATCTCGTCTCCGACACCGTATAGTAATTGGTCTTTGCCATCGGAAATTATCGCACTTCCCTGACCGGGGTCCTCAGCGGCAAGAATACCGTGTAGCTTAAGCTTTAATTTGGTGGTTTCTGCATCTATTACACTCGACTCATCGACTGGAGTAGTGTCGGGGGCAACAACAACTGGATTGGACGAACCAAACACTTCAGCAAGCGTTGCCAGATCATCAAACCTGAGCGAGGTGCCAGTGCCGCCAGCGTTTTGCTGTACGGTAACTGGCACTGCCAGCTTCGATGGCTGCGGTACGTTGGGCAGAGGCACGAGCAACCAGACCAAAGAGGCCGTACTATTTGCCAACCACAGGAATGCGAGTACCAGCACCGCGCTGCGCCAAACGCTCTGCGGCAACTGCTTAATATATGCTAGCACAAGACCAAGCCTATCACTCATGGAGGCTGCGCTGGACGACTGTGTCAGTGGTATGGCTGACAAGAAACTTCTCCGGTTTTATTTAAATTATTGGCAAAGAAGCGCTAGTCTATAGCGTGTCACCTAGGATTGATATGCCCCAAAGCCCAACGTCATAGTTGTTTCACAATCTGTATAATCGCTGCTCAGCGCCCATCAGGTTTACGCTATCAGCCGCGAATGACCCTAGCTACAAAAGTACTGGCACTTCACATCATTGAGAATTTTTAATTATCTGACAGCCTTCTGGCGATGCTTATTATTTACTTGTGATCGCCCGGCAGGGTTTGTATCCTAAGCCACTTTTTCGGACAATCCAATCGGGATGTTTTGTTTCTATGAACCAGATCTATCTATTAAAAAACCAACGCGACGAATACTTGGACAAATCGGGCAATTGGGTGCCGGGTCTACATCTAAAAGACAGTGAGAGCAAAACCTTATACCGCTCCGCGTTCAAAGATGAAGCGATTAACCAAAAAGTAGAGTTTAATCTTAAGCACCCCGACCTACGAATTTCTTTAGCATCGGCACACCAAGACCATCAGAGTAAGGTCGTATTCGGTGAAACGCCAAAAGACACCATCTCATCAGACCAAGACTTAGCTGCTGAGCATCATGCGCAAGTGGAGATTTCAAACCACCCCCAAGACTGCGATACAGCGAATATCGAAGCGGCACGCTTAAGCTTGGACCCCGAAAACGATATAAGCGATGACCTCTTCGCCACAGCTGAAACCCAATCTGACACTTATCTGCCCCATACACCACACGAGCCCGCCTGATGTTTGAAATTGAGTCGCTTCCCAAAGGTTTGTTTCTTAAAAAAAATGCCCCACTTTTAACTGGCATGATGCGCGGTGTGGAGCGCGAAGCACTGCGCACCGACATGAACGGAACAATGGCAAGCACAGAGCACCCGCAAAGACTGGGGTCAGCCCTAACACACCCACAGATCACTACAGATTTTAGCGAATCGTTGCTGGAATTCATTACCCCGCCAACCCATAGCGTGGACGATCTATTTAATCAACTGTACGCCACCCACCGTTTCACGCTGTCACAATTAGACAATGAGCTACTGTGGACAAGCAGCATGCCCTGCGCGATTGGGCAAGACGGCAACATACCCGTGGCGCGCTATGGCTCGTCCAATATCGGCCGCATGAAAACAGTTTACCGAGTTGGCCTGGGGCATCGCTATGGTCGCGCAATGCAAGCGGTGTCAGGTGTTCACTATAACTTTTCGCTCCCCAATGCCTTTTGGGCATTTTTGTCCCAGCACCAAAACAGCTTAAGCGATTTGCAAGATTTTAAAGACGAGGGATATTTCAATCTCATTAGAAATTTTCGGCGCAATTACTGGCTATTAATTTATGTGTTTGGCGCCTCTCCCGCGCTATGTAAAAGCTTTGTCTCCAGCAAAAACCACGCCTTGCAAAACATCGATGAAAACACACTGCACCTGCCTTTTGCGACATCCTTACGCATGGGAGACCTAGGCTACCAAAGCTCTGCACAAGAGTCGCTCTACGTGTGTTACAACACCAAGGCCAGCTATGTAAAGTCGCTCTGCGGTGCCATTACCACGCCACATCCAGCCTACCAAGAAATTGGCATTAAGGACGATCGAGGGCTTTATAAACAGCTCAACACCAGCCTGTTACAGATCGAAAACGAGTTTTACAGCTCGGTGCGCCCCAAAAGAACGGCAAAATCGGGAGAAACGGCCCTCTCTGCCCTGCAAAATCGTGGTGTTGAATATATTGAAGTGCGCTGTCTTGACGTAAACCCCTTCGAGTCTGTGGGACTATCGCGCGAACAAGTATATTTTCTAGACACCTTTCTACTATATTGCGCACTGCAGTCCAGCCCGCAAACTTCCCGCGAAGAAACAGCCAGAATTTTGCGCAACCAAAAACGCGTGGTAAACAATGGTCGAGAACCCGGGTTACAATTAGACGATCTCAGTGGTGGCAAAATCGACTTAAAATTTTGGGGGCTAGGCCTATTAGCGGGCATGCGCAGCGCCGCAGAATTGCTCGATGCCGCGAATCAATGCGAACACCATCAAAGCGCCCTTGAATTGCAGAAGGAAAAGCTTTTGGATGCAGGCAAAACGCCTTCAGCACGCATTTTAAATACACTGAAAGAAGGTGAGTTGAGTTACTCAGATTACGCTTTAGATCTGTCCAAGCGACACTGTGCCGCCCTTGTGGAGCAGCCCTTGGATGCAGCTATAATGAAACGTATGGCCGATATGGCAGAGGAATCTCTCGCCGAACAACAAGCGATAGAGGAACAGGAGAGCAGCGATTTCGACTCTTTTATTGTCGAGTATTACCAACAATACAAAAGCTGCCGAAAGATATAATACAGACAGCGCGCCGTCATTATTTTTTATACATACACGCCGCCTTTATTTTTGAACAAAAAAGGCATCGAAATAGACCTCGACGATATCCTCTGGAGGGGTACGATTCTCTACTTCGAGAATGTTTCTTATTTCGCCAAGCGCATCGACTCTCATTTTTTCCCTACCTTCTTGAGAACTAACACTTTCGTTAGTTTGCGCCGCAAACAAGCTCACTAAATTATTTCGGATGTAAGGCATGTGACGCCGCAAAGCGTGAGCGGCGTCGACATTTACTACCCGCACAGAAAGCTCAGTCTTTAAATAGCGCAAGCGGCCCGCCCCTCCATAATTCACGACAAACTGAGGTTTTATGGGAAGGTAAATCGCCTGCTTGGGATCAATAGCATCGTCACCCTCGGCACCGCCTTCTTCTGAGCTAACCTCCGCCTCACTTTCATCGCCGCCCTCATCACCATCCTGGGACCACGCCAGGGGCACAGCACTTATTAAAACAAAAACTGCGCATCCGACAAAAAATAGTAGAGCAGTACGTAGAGATGACGCCATTGGGGCAATAGACATAGCAAACAACCATTTTAGGTAAATTCATGAGACAATTAGCAAGCACCGACAAGGTCATGGCATTGTTTTTCGGTAGACGTTGACGAAACCACCTATCGAACACAGTAGATAAAGCATAGACCAGGGCTGAAGACTATTCCTCGACATACGGTTTAGATGCCGCAAGCCGTTTCAAGTTTCAGATATGCGGCAAATAGTCACGCAAAGAATACGCCTAGCCTCCTGCAGGGCGAACACATGCCAGCTATAAAGTAACCTCTTTCACTGACCGCCATTAGACAAACTTTCTTCTTTATAACGGCAACCTGTGTGGGCATGATGATAACAGCCCTCACGATGCAATAGATGTTTGCGATGGCGCCCTGCCCGCCATGCATCACCCAGCGCGTGCTTGATATTCTAATTGGTCTAGTCGCCCTGGCGGCTGGCTTGCAGATCTCCAATACACTCGGCATAAAGATTTGCAGTGGCGCGGGGATGCTACTGTCTCTCATCGGCGGCGCTACTTCAATAAGGCATGCCTGGATTCAAAGCTTGCCAGAAGGTCAAATTCCGACATGTGGGCCCGCTATAGGCTACATGTTTGAGACCCTACCGCTCTGGGGCGCCTTCTCGCTTTTCTTGCGCCGACCTGGTGTGGCGCTTTTTGGGTCTTAGCGTCCCTGGATGGACGCTGGTGTGTTTTGTCTGTTTCAGCACGGTGTTGGTTTGGCAAATAATCCGTAAGATTTAGGCTCTAGTACTTGCCCTCAAGATCGAGATATCCTATCTTGGCGGATAGGGTGGCTCTAGCGGCGTTTTGCTGGCACCCACGACAACTAACCATCAAAGCAAAAACTTTAGCTCGATAAAAAGGCAAGCATAAAAATGTTAGAAAATTGCAAATCTGCACAAGAACGTTGGGGCGGCGTAAGTGAAATAATCGACCGTTGGCTGAAAAGCCGGCAAGAACTACTGGTACAATATTGCAGCCTATCCGAAATTGTTGAGACCTCAGACCACGAAGAATATGGTCCCTCACTACAAAAGCTTTGCCAGATTATGGTTGATTACATTTCTGCTGGGCACTTTGAAGTCTACGACCAATTGGTAAAAGAGGGGCGCGACTTTAACAACACAGCTGGCCTCGAATCTGCCGGCGATTTTTTCAAAACCATCGATTCGTGCACAGAATACTTGCTAGACTTTAATGACAAGTATCTCGAAACCGATGATTTAGGTACCATTGTTGCCGACCTCTCCAGTTTAGGGGAAGTTTTAGAGCGTCGCTTTGAAGTAGAAGACAGTATGATAGAACTACTCCATACCGTTAACAAAGACCGCGCCACCATCTAAATTCCAGGTAGACAGCCAGTTTCCACGAGCGTATCGCGGCCATGTGCTACGCTCTCATCTATGCAAATAACTTTTTGTTTACACAGAGTGCTTAGGAGTATGCGGGCAGCAGCCGCTACCGTCGGGGTATGGCCAATTAAACGAAAAACCTTTGCCTCCCCTCTCGCGATATGCGCCGCGCTAAGTGCCCCTCTATTTATCGCAGGCTGCGACAGGGCGTCAGCGCCCACCACCTCGCTGGAAGTTGCAACCGCTGGCGCCCACAGTGCCGCCTTAAGCGATGACGGCGCCTATTCTGTTATCGGCTCAATTAACCACGGCGGCAGCTTTTGGCGCAATATCGAACAGGAGCGCGTATTCAACTGGAATCACAAACAAGATGAATACACCACTATTGTGAGCGCCGACTTTTCAAGCGACGGCAAGTGGGCCTTAACGGCAAACCCTTTCAACCTCGTACTTTGGAATACCCAAACGGGAAAGAGCGAACGCTTTTGGACTGCCCCCGGAGAAGTGCTGGATGCCGAACTCGGCCCAGGCGCCAATACCGCCATACTCGGGCTAAGTGATCACACTGCCGTGATTTTCGACATCCGTCGCGGTGGCATACTCGCCACCCTAAACCACCAAAATAGGGTGCGCAGTGTAGATTTAAGTGACGACGGCAAACTAGCCATCACTGGCTCAGAAGACTACACAGCAGTATTATGGGATTTACCCGGTGGGGATAAGCGGCTAACACTTAAGCACGATGACGACGTACAACTGGTAAAACTTTCGCCAGACGGAAGGCTGGCGCTTTCGGTCAGCAAATACGATAAGGCGCTATTGTGGCGCACAGAGTCTGGAGAAGTGGTGGGCGAAATGCCCTTACAAAGCGAACATATAAAACGCGGCATACGCTTTATCTCTGCACGCTTTAATTCGTCTGGCACGCACTTGCTTACAGGCCGTCCAGACCAAATAGTAGAACTTTGGGACACCGACACACTAAACCAAATTGATCGCTGGAAATTACCCAAACGCGACTACTGGAAGCCCACAAGCACAGCGGCATTGGAGTTGAGCTTTAGCTCAGACCCTAGCGTTTTTTATGCCATCGCCTCAAATGGCTTTGTGCATACGTTGCAACGAAAAACCTCTTCGCTAGAACAGTAATCATCCATAAAAAAGCACCATAAATTGTGCTTTTTACAAATAAAATTTAACTCAAATTTTTTCAGCTCT
Source organism: Lentisphaeria bacterium (assembly GCA_047616325.1). Taxonomy (GTDB): domain Bacteria; phylum Pseudomonadota; class Gammaproteobacteria; order Pseudomonadales; family Cellvibrionaceae; genus JBLHGN01. The sequence goes on along the minus strand of JBLHGN010000005.1, from coordinate 3,709 downwards.
ATTATTCCGTGTCGGTTTCCGCCTGCGGGTTTATCGAGATTAATTCCATGTCAAAGATTAAGGTAGAGTTAGGGCCAATATTGCCGCTATCCCCTGCACCGTATGCTAGCTCTGATGGAACATACAGCTTCCAGCTTGCACCCACAGTCATCATTGGCAGCGCTTCAACCCAGCCGGGGATTAAGTGCCCAACAGTAAAAGTAACGTCATCGCCCTCATCAAAAATTTCGCCCGTGGTTAACAGTCCGGTATAGTTAACGCTTACTTCGTCCGTTACCTTGGGTGACTCTCCGGAACCTGCCGTGACAACTTCGTACTGTAAGCCGCTTTCAGTGGTAACAACACCTTCACGCTTGGCATTCTCGGCGAGAAATGCCTGACCCTTTTGCAGATTTTCCTCTGACGCCGTTTCAAACTGAGCCTGTCGTTTTTCTTGTAGCTGGGTTTGAAATGCAACCATGGTAGCCCGCATCTCTTCATCATTCAAAAGAGGCTCTTGATCGGTATTGGAGTGAGTAACCGCGACGGCCAACACCTCTGGGTCCATTATAAAGCCCTCAGTTTTTATCTGGTTGGCCGTATTGTAGCCAACAATATAACTCACTTTTTTCACAATGGTGTCGAGCACTACAGCTTCAGCTTTGTCTATTCCAGCCTCTTCTTTACAGCCTGACAATGCAAGCAGTGCCGCACCGGCCATAGATACCAACATTATTTTTTTAAAATACATATCTCTAGTCCTGAGTCGTCCGATAGATTAAGTGGTGCAGTATATAGAAGCGTGAGCCACTGATACAGCCCACGGCGCCATAAATTCCCGACATCTCTTATAGGGTACTGTTAACAGTTATTTTTTGCCGCTAACGCAATCACAGCAAGGGAACGCTAGCCGTTTTATACAAAAGTACCCCGAGTGTTTTTCCCGTGTTTTTTTATTTGCCAGAGGCGTCTATAATCGAGGGAAGAAAAAACATACATTTTTTCTTTAACAGAGTTATCATTTTGCAAGTTTTTCACTTCCACTCTTCGCTTACAACAGGGTTTTGCTATGGCCGCCAAAAAGAAAAGCACCACTTCTATCGCCGAACTAGAACAACAAATCACCAAGGTCGAAAAGATGCTTGCCAGCGCTCGCAGCAAGAAACTCGCGACAACCGAAAAAACCGCAAAAGCTACAAAGTCCACACTTGATAAAGCCAAACAAAAACTGGGCCAGCTTTCAAATGCGCTAAGCAAGGCAAGCGCAGACGCCAAAACCCGCAAGACTGCTGCAGTTAAGGCTAAACTACAAAAGGCCCGCGCAGCTGTTGCCACGCACAAACTTCTAATAAGCGACTTCGTCAAAATATCCCAAGCGGCTATCACGGCCCTAGGTGAATTAAAAAGTGCAGCAAAAGTCGAAGCGGATTTAAAAAAAGCGGCCGCTCAAGCTCTTGCAAAAATCGCAGCCAAGCTTTCAAAGAAAAAGCCCGCCAAGAAAAAACCAACCAGCCGAGCTACGCCAGCTAAAAAAGCGGTCTTAAGCTCCAGTGCCGCTGCCGTCAAAGAAGCGTCCACAAAAAGGTCAGCTAAAAAAGCGGTGAAAAACAAGAAGGTGGTGACAAGCAATATCAGCACGTCGCCAACACCTACCGGCACCGCGACTAACAAACAGAACACCGTGAACGAAGCTAAAAAACCAGCGGCTATTCCTCAGCAGACCACGTTAGATATTGTAGCGCCGACGGCGACACCGACACGCTTAGAAAAAGTACAAGCCGCACCTGAAGCCATATTACCCGCTGTTGCTGAAAGTATGCCTGCCGTGGCCACACCCACACCCACACCCACACCTACAAGAACGTCAGTGCCTGTTGCTGCACCCCCAGTCGCTACACCCCCAGTCGCTGCACCGGAGACTAACACCAATGAAGCGAAACTTGCTAATGAAGATGGAGGCGACACCGACATCTAGTCAATTAATCTGACACAAATAAAAAACCCGCGTAAGCGGGTTTTTTATTGTTCAAATCTTCATACGCTAGGGAAGCGCTAACTCCTTCGATTTACACGCACGTAATACCTTGCCGGCGATTTCTTCTGCGTCAGGTATATCTATATATTTCAAATAAAATTCTACGCATATATTTGAACTTTTTGCTGCTATAGCAGCCTCGGGACACTCAAGGAAGCGCGTCGTTAGATCTTGCAAGCGTTGTACCAGCACTTTTTCCATAAGGAATTCAGCATTAAGTATATGTTTTTTTATCGAAAGTGCCTGTACTTTAGTGAAGTTTCCTGATTGCTGCAACACTCTGCGCACATCTCTTAGTTTGCTCACTGTTTGCTGACTGACCGAGTCAATATTTATGAGGATGTCATCGAAGTGCGCCACCGAAATTCGGATGTCTTCGCGCTCCAACCAACAACACCAAAGAATAATATTGACGTTGAGGTGGTACTCGTCCTGCAGGCCTAGCGTAAGCCTTTCCACTTGAGGAATTGCGTATACCCTAGACACAAAATCCCACAGCGAAACGTCTTCGACGAGTTTAAAATAATTATTGTTTTTTTTTCCATGTGCTAGCCAACAAGTGTTCACCTGAGCCTCCGGATCAAATATTAATAAACTTCCAATGAGAACCTCTCCTGCTACACCGATGGGCACGCTACAATACTACGCGCCAAAAATGCAAGCGCCAATCTAAGTATAGAAATACAACAATTGCAAGCACGCAAGCCTTTTTCTGGGACTCAACGCACAGTGCAAGGAGGAATAATGGACAGCTTCCTGTGCACCTGCAATAGAGGCGGTGATTCGAAAACTGCTGACTGCTTAACTTTTGCTGAAAACAATATCCCAAATTCCATGCCCAAGACGTTCACCGCGGGTCTCAAATTTGGTGGTCGGACGATAACCGGGAATAGGCGAAAACTGATATTCCGGGCAGGCATTTTCAAAGCCAGGAGCTTTGCACATGACCTCCATCATATGGTCGGCATAGTGCTCCCAGTCGGTTGCCAGATGGATAATGGCTTTATCCGCCAGTTTTTGCCTTACCAGCTCAATAAATACCGCCTGTACAATGCGACGCTTGTGATGTTTTTTCTTGTGCCAGGGATCGGGAAAGAATAATTGAAATCGGCTTATAGCTGCAGAGGGAATACAATCGTTAAGCACGTCGTTAGCGTCTGCCATGTACACACGAAGATTGTCGACCTCGGCCTCGCCAGCGCAACTTAATAAGCGCCCAACACCAGGCGGATGCACTTCGATACCAATAAAATCCTTGTCGGGCTCGGCCTGAGCCATAGCCAATAACGAAGCCCCCATGCCGAAGCCAGCCTCGACCACTAACGGTGCGGTTCTACCAAATATTTCCTTCTGATCTATATTTCCGTCGTACAGGCTCAAGCCATATTTTGGCCACCACAGATCAAATGCGTTTTTTTGACCATCGGTCATTCGACCCGCGCGAATCACAAAGCTTCGAATAGATTTTTTCTTGTATTCTGGTTGCATAAATTAAGGACTTTTCAATACGGCCACAAGCAATGCCAGCCACGCAGTAATAAAACAAAGGCCACCTAGGGGGGTAATGGGGCCCAGCCAGCTAGGGCCGTGCATTGCAAGGCCATAAAGGCTACCACTAAAAAAGACGGTTCCAGCGGCAAACAATATGCCGCTCGTCATTAACCAATACGAGCTCTTCATTTGAGCTAGCAATAG
>JBLHGN010000004.1:0-37610 GCA_047616325.1 Lentisphaeria bacterium | reverse complement strand
GGCCCAGCCAGCTAGGGCCGTGCATTGCAAGGCCATAAAGGCTACCACTAAAAAAGACGGTTCCAGCGGCAAACAATATGCCGCTCGTCATTAACCAATACGAGCTCTTCATTTGAGCTAGCAATAGGCCTACGGCCAACAACGCCAGTGCGTGGTTAAACTGGTAGCCTACGGCGGTTTGATAGGTCGCCATTGCGTCCGGGGTAAGTGTAGCTTTCAGGATGTGCGCACCAAACGCACCAAGGCCAACCGCCAGCAAAGCGCTTAGAGCAGCGGTACAGATACAAATTTTTGCCTGCTGGGGAAGGGACATAGTGAGTGATACAGAAGATATAGAGCTGGTTTGTGAAACAAAAAGCCGCTATCGCGGCTTTTCTAGGATTAACGCATGTTGCACTGCACGCATAAGTCTGGACTTATGCTAACTTTAGCCGTGCAATTAGGCTTCAATAAATGTACGCAGCTTTTTCATCGCATTTTTTTCCAGCTGCCGAATACGCTCTGCTGACACACCGTACTTGTCGGCCAGATCATGCAGAGTTAGCTTGGTATCACTCAACCAACGCTGGTTTAAAATGTCGCGACTTCTGTCATCTAACTGCTCCAGAGCCAACTCCAAACTACTGACACTGCTGTCGGTCCAATCGGCATCCTCTAGCATTACCGAAGGATCGTATCTTTTATCCTCAAGGTAATTTGCTGGCGCCAGATAGGCCGTATCGTCGTCTTCATCTGCACCTGCATCAAAAGACGCATCATAGGCGGATAAGCGCCCTTCCATTTGCCGAACATGCTTAACATCAACATTCAGGTCTGCAGCAACAGCGTGGGCTTCGTCGTTGGTTAACCAACCCAAACGCTTCTTTTGTCCGCGCAAATTAAAGAACAATTTGCGCTGAGCCTTGGTGGTGGCAACTTTAACAATGCGCCAATTACGCAGGATAAACTCATGCATTTCGGCTTTAATCCAATGTACTGCAAAGGATACGAGACGCACGCCTTTCTCTGGGTTAAAGCGTTTTACTGCTTTCATCAAGCCGACATTGCCTTCCTGGATCAAATCGGCTTCCGCCAGGCCGTAACCAGAATAGGATTTAGCAATATGAACAACAAAGCGAAGATGAGCTAGCACCATTTGTCTGGCGGCCTCTAAGTCTTCACGATAGTAAAGATCTTCTGCCAGCCTATGCTCTTCTTCGGCAGTAAGCACGGAAATGCTATTTACGGTCTGTATATAGGCCCTCAGGTTTTGACCTGGCACCATGGTGTGAAGAGACTGTAAACTGGTCCCCATAGGGGTTTCCTCCAAATTATTTTCAGCTGAATATTAGCATCAGAACCTTGGCTAATCCAGCCTGAACAAAAAAAACTATTCGACCAACGTAAGTGGGCGCTTTACGTCATTTTTCAAGACCTATATTGCAATTTTCTAACTATTTTTACAATAAATTGTTGATTTGATGCGGATTGTTGGCAACCTTTCCAGAAAAAGACACAAAAATACCAATATCGCTGAGCGGCTTCGTGTCTGAGACACTAAATTATTCAGCAAGTTCGGGGGACGGTTAAGCTGTTTACGCACACACGGCCTGCTTGGTTTAGCTAGCGAACGAAGACGTTACGGATACAAGCCAAAAAACCTTGTGCGCATTCCCTGCAAGACTTTGCGCTTTCAGCGAGGCTCGATGTGAGACAGGTGGCGCCCGACGGCGAGGCCAGCCCCCAACCATCCGATAAAGGTGCTCAGCACTATTAGCCTCAGCGCCCCCCACCATCCCAGCCCCTGCAGCTCAAAATCACTATGATATAAAGAGGCCAATCTCTGCACCGAAGGCTCTAGCGCAAGATAGCCAAGGCCGACAATAAGGCAAGCCAACAAGCCGCCAAAAAAACCATACCAGCTGCCCGAATATAAAAATGGGCGCCGCACAAAACTGTTAGTACCACCAACCAACTTAGTCACCAATATCTCTTCTCGTCGGTTTTCAATAGCCAGCCGAATCGTGTTGCCGATGGCTATCAACACGCCGACACTGAGCAATACAGCCAAAGCCAATACAATTTGCCTGCCCAACAGCATCATTTGCTGCAAACGACGCACCCAGGCCATATCGAGCCCAACCTCGTCAACTATGGCCTGCGTACGTATCCGATCGCCCAACAACTTTAAATTCGCAGGTAGTAGTGCAGTATTTTTGGGCGTGATAATAACGGTGGCCGGCAGAGGGTTGTCATCGAGTGATGACAAGGCTTGGCCAAAGCCTGAAAAGCGCTGAAAATCGTCCAACGCCTGCTGCGGGGAGAGGTAGTCTACGCGCTCCACCTCGGCATAGCCCTCAACGGTCTCAATAAGATTCTGAACCGCAGCCTCTTTCGCGCGCAACTTGATATACACGGAAATTTTAGGGCTGGCGTCCCACGACTGTCCAAGTTGGGCCACATTATTGAGCGCCATAAGCAGAGTTGTCGGCAGCGCCAGTGCAATAGCTACAACCAACGAGGTCATCAAACTCTGCACAGGCGAGGCCAGAAGCCGCTGCAAGCTCTCCCGCAGGGAACTGCGGTGATGAGCCCAATAACTGCTGGAGCGATCGCTAAAACTCGTTTTACTCTGCACCGCGCCTTTGCTGGGCGGTAACTTTGCAGCACCTTTAAGCGGTTTTTGACCATCTAAACCCGGTTTGGTTAAGCCCGGTTTGATGTAGTTGCGAGAGGCGCCGCGACTCATACCGATAGCTCCCCATCAATCAGCGCACCGTCCTGAGTCAAACCGCCCCGCGAAAGCGTTAACACTCGATGACCGAGCTTTTTCACCAGGGCTAAATCGTGGCTAGCGATAAGCACTGTCACACCCACTGCATTAAATTGACGAAACAAATTCATAATTTCGGCTGATAACTGGGGGTCCAGGTTGCCTGTGGGCTCATCGGCTAATAACACTGGCGGCTTATTTACCACCGCTCGTGCTATGCCAACGCGCTGCTGCTCACCGCCAGATAACATGATGGGGTTGTGCTTTTCTTTATCCAACAGGCCCACTTTGTCCAGCGCTGCCCGCACCCGACGTCCCACATCCCGCGATTGATAACCGGCTATTTGTAGCGGCAAGGCCACATTTTCAAAAACACTGCGGTCGAATAACAACTGGTGATTTTGGAAGACCACGCCCACCTGGCGGCGGTGGTAGGGGACCTGCGCAGAGGAGAACCTATTGAGGTTGCGTCCGCCGATAATCACTTGGCCGGTGGTTGCTCGCTCCATCAGCATAATTAGTTTCATTAAGGTGCTTTTGCCCGCACCGGAGTGACCGGTGAGAAATACCATTTCACCTTCATCAATGTCAAACGACACTCCCGCCAGAGCTTCTTGGCCACTGGAATAGCGCTTACTTACGGAACTAAAATTGATCATTTGAGTGGTTTTTATGTGGTTTTCAAAAATTTAGAAGCCATCGCAGCGCCGGCTAGGGCGCATCGCGACCAAAAAGTGCCTGGGTAAAATTTGCGGCGTTAAAGGGCTGAAGATCGTCTATACCCTCCCCTACGCCGATAAACCGCACAGGTATTCCGTATTTTTTACTCAAGGCGAAGATAATGCCGCCTTTGGCTGTGCCATCAAGTTTGGTTAGTGCCAAACCAGTAACCCCAACCGCGCGATTAAACTGCTCAGTTTGCATCAGGGCATTTTGGCCGGTGCCTGCGTCCAACACCAACAGTATCTCGTGGGGAGCACTTGCGTCGAGCTTAGTAATAACACGCTTAACTTTTACCAACTCATCCATCAAATTACTCTTAGTGTGCAATCGTCCAGCGGTGTCGGCGATCACGACGTCGATGCCTTTGCTCTGCGCAGACTGCACCGCATCAAAAATAACCGAAGCGCTATCGGCCCCTGTATGCTGGGCAACAACCGGTACCTTGTTGCGCTCTCCCCACACAGTCAACTGCTCGACAGCCGCGGCGCGAAAGGTATCGCCGGCAGCCAGCATGATGGATTTGCCTTGCTTTTGAAAGCGCTTGGCGAGCTTGCCAATCGTCGTGGTTTTACCAACGCCATTTACGCCCACCACCAGCACCACATAAGGGCGCTGCGAGAACTCCACAACCAGTGGCGCTTCTACTTCGGCCAACATTTCCGTGAGTGCTTGCTTCAGGGCTACGTAGAGCGCTTCAGAGTCGTCTAGCTGCTTACGGGCTACGCCCTCGGTAAGACCTTGAATAATTTCGGTGGTCGCGTCCAGGCCTACATCGGCCATTAGCAGCAAGGTTTCAATTTCCTCAAGCAGTTCATTGTCTATTTTCTTTTTGCCCAGCAGCAAGCTGCCCAAGCCTTGCGAAAATAAACTACTGGTACGCATTAAACCACGCTTTATTCGCGCAAAAACCGAATCGCTGGCAGTGTCCATTTCGCCAGTTTCATCACTGCTTAGGTTGGCCGTCTGCTCGGGGTTGGCATCCAGCGAGGTTTTATCTGTGGCTAACGGCTCCATCGCAGGCTTTTCGGTTGAGTCTTGCTGCTTGCTTTTTTTACGCTTAAAAAACATGATACGCATCGGTTCCAACAATTTGAGATGCGCAATTCTACCCTAATGCGGCACAATATAGGGATTGGGAAATCGCTGAACCATATACCCCACCTAAACTGAGATCATTCATTTGCCCCACACAAGCAAAAAGCGTGTAAACACTACGCCCACCAAAATACGCATTATCGGCGGCGAGTGGCGCAGTCGTAAGCTGGAAGTGTTAAGCCGACCCGGATTGCGTCCCACCGGCGACCGCATGCGCGAAACACTCTTCAATTGGCTAGCACCCTATATCATTCAGTCTCGCTGCCTCGACGCCTTCGCCGGTACCGGCTCACTCGGTTTGGAAGCGCTGTCGCGGGGTGCAAGCCGCGTCGAATTTATTGAAACCAACACTCTTTGTGCAAACAATTTACGCGAGAACTTAAAGCGGCTAGAGCCTTTTCCCAATTCGGCAGTGGCGAAGGTGGGTGAAACAAACTTCCTCGCCTGGGTGAGGCAGCCAAATGATGAGCCTTTTGATATCGTCTTTGTAGACCCACCCTTCGCCGACGAGCTCTGGCAGCAAACACTGGAATTGCTGCAACAAAGTAATCGACTGCGCGATGAGGCTTTGGTCTATGTTGAAACGCCAAAAGGTATTACAGTAACGCCTCCAGACAATTGGGCTATTCTCAAGCAAAAAGTGTCCGGGCAGGTTTGTGCGACACTTTACAAGACAAACCACGTTATTAGGCGCTAAAATCACACACCACCATTATCAAGGCTATTCTTTTGTATACGATGAAAAAAGTTGTTTACCCTGGTACTTTTGACCCCATAACTAATGGTCATTTAGACTTGGTTCATCGCGCTGCACATCTGTTTGACTATGTGGTGGTCGCGGTGGCGGCGAGCAAAAAGAAAAACCCGCTGTTCACCATTGAGGAACGTGTGGCGTTGGCGCAAGAAGTATTAAAAGGACTAGACAATGTCGAAGTGTGCGGTTTTGACTGCCTGCTTAAAAATCTTGTCGAAGAAAAGGGCGCATACGGTGTTGTACGGGGCTTGCGCGCCGTGTCAGATTTTGAATATGAATTCCAACTCGCCAATATGAACCGTGTGCTGGCCCCCTCAATGGAAAGTTTATTTCTTACCCCGGCCGAACATCTTTCTTATATCTCTTCATCACTAGTGCGCGAAATTGCCTCGCTTGGCGGAGATGTCAGCACCTTTGTACCCCCTGTCGTTAAACAAGCGTTACTAGAAAAATACAAAGACAGCGAGCATCTAGCTTAGGAGCTCTCAGCATTTAAAAACACCTCCGAAAATGACATACAAGCAAAAATCTTGCTTTTCTATATGGAGACTCTCTTCAGAGAGGTCTAGACTTAGGAGAAGTCTACGCCAATAAGCGAGGAGCCCCCATGAACAAACTAGAAAACAGAAGGCGATTTACACGAGTGGGTTTTGATACCCAGGCCGATATTAGCCAGGGTGAGGCGACGTTCACCATGCGTGTCATCGACATCTCCTTGAACGGCGTGCTCGCCGAAACCCCCGAAGAATATGCCCTAAATGCAGAGCAACCGGTCACTATCTGCATCGCCCTCACCGAAGACGATACTATTATTATGCAGGCGCGCCTGGCGCACAGTAGCTCGAAACTTCTGGGCTTTCAGTCAGAGAGCATCGATATGACCAGCATTGCCCACCTACGCCGCTTAATCGAGTTGAATCTTGGCGATCCCGGCGCCTCGGAGCGTTTGCTGGAAGAGCTGTTGGCCAACCATTAATAAATTTTAGCATCGAGCCAATGGCGGTGCTGGCTCGACAGACCGACAGCACAATCGAGCGCGATGAAAAAGAGAAAAGAGAGCCATGCCGACAGAAACAGAACGCCGAAATAACGAAAGAATTCACCATCGCGGTTACGGCACCCTTCTGTCGGGTGACGCCGCCATGCCCGTGCATTTGATCAATCTATCGGTGAGAGGTGCACTGGTGGCGATTCTAGACGATTTTAATTTAAACACGGACGACACCATTACCCTGCGTATTGTGTTTGAAGATGGACATGCTGCGGAGATGAACGGTCGCGTTGCCCACATCAAGGAGCATTTTATAGGATTGCAGTGTGAACCAGTATCCGAGCAGGATAAATCACTCATTAGGAGCGCCATCGAAAGCTTCGACTGCGCCACATGGAATCCTTAATTTCTACTTTCTGTAATGTGCAACTTATAATCTACACCCTGTCCCCTTTAATCTAAACCACGAACAAGTAGCGAGGGGCTCAGTTAAGACTTCCGTGTTTTCGCTTGCCGCGAGCATTCTCCAACTGCTCGCAAATACGTTGTATGCCTTCCAGTATGCGCGGTGTATGACGCTGAATAATATCGGGCGGGACATTGTAAAGGCTATCCGAAGCCACGGCGTTTAGACTGGCAAATCTTTTCCAGTGGTCGAGCCACGGTGGTCGCTCTGCACCAATACCGCTGGCTAAAATAACTTCGGGGTTGCGCTGTATGACAGTCTCTAAGCTTATTCGTGGCGCGATGGTAGGTGCATCAAAAAATATATTGCGCCCACCGCACACCTCAATCACATCACTCACAATATGTTCGCCGTTTAAGGTTTGCAGTGGATCATTCCATATTTGGTAGAGCACACTTACTGTGGGCGAGTTTTCGTACTGGCGCTTAAGTGTTGCTAAACGGGTATCGTAGTCACTGGCACTTTTATCGGCCGCCCCCTCGTTTGCGGTGAGTATTCCATAATCTCGAATGGAACGAGAAATATCCTTAAGTGTGCGTGGGTCGCTGGCATACGTGGTTAACCCCAAGCGCTCAAGCTGATCCAATACCAGTGCACCTCTACCCGAATACCACACAATCACTAAATCGGGTTTGAGTGCGACGATGGTTTCAACACTAAATGCGCTGATGATACCCACCTTCGGCAACAGTCTGGCCTGCTCTGGAAAATCAGAATAATCCACCACCCCCACCAATGTATCGCCAGCGCCGGCGGCATACATATTTTCTACAATGTGCGGCGCAAGTGCGATCACCCGCTCGGCAGGTTTTTGCAGCACAAGCTCTCGGCCAAGGTAATCGCTTACGCGATAATCTGCCCAACACACACTTGGAATAAGAAGCGCATGAATAAATAGTGTACTTAAGAAAATGGTGTATTTCATTTTTTAGGTCCACTCATGCCTGGGCAGTTCTTAAAATAGGTTTTGGGAGGTGTAAAGCAGCACCGTGACATAAACCTAGAAAACGCGACGAAGAAAAGCACCATGTGTATTCGAGCACGGAACTGATGTCGCTATCGAGTAAAAAATGCACGTTCAAATTTACCCATTTAAAATTACCTATTAGGAAAGTATATAGTTCTTGCCGTTGTGCAGATGCGCAACGACGTCCACCTCTGCACCAAAAAGTTTTTTAATCAGCTCCACCGAAATCACCTCATCGACCGGCCCTTGCGTCAACACTCTTCCGCAAGCCAGTGCGATTAAATAATCGGCATATCGATTAGCCAGATTTATATCGTGCACCACCATCACCACCGCCACACTTCGACTGGCAAAATTCCGAACGGCCTCCATCAATAGCTGTCTATGCCCCAAGTCGAGCGAGGCCGTAGGCTCGTCGAGCAGTAATATTTTTGTGCGATCATCGACTTCGCCCGGCCACACCTGCGCCATCACCCGGGCCAGTTGTGTTCGTTGCTTTTCGCCACCGGAGAGTTGGGTATAAAGACGATCACTCAAATATTTTATATCGACGAGTTCCATCGCGCTTTGCACGATATGTTTATCTGCACGCACCCCGCTAGTGTGTGGAATTCGCCCAAGCGCGACAACCTCTTCTACGGTATAGGGGAAATTCAACAAACTGAATTGTGGCAAAATCGCTAGGCGCTGAGCTCGCTCTCGCACAGGCCAATCGTTGATATTTTTGCCAAATATTTTTACCTCGCCGCTGCTGGCTTTTAGGTCGCCCACTATGGCTTTGAGCAGGGTGGTTTTACCCGCGCCGTTAGGCCCCACTACGGCGAGAATCTCACCGACCGCCAAAGATATACTTAACTCGTTAAGTAAGTTGTGACTGTTGGCGCTGACGCATAAACCATCAACATGTAAAAGAGGCGCGGGCATCTTATTGCATTCCATAGTGATGCCGTTGGCGCAGTAGTGAAATAAATACCGGGGCACCAATAAACGCGGTAACGAGCCCTACCGGCAATTCGGTGGGGGCCAATAATACACGCGCCAAAGTATCGGCGACCAATAAAAGTACCGCCCCAAAACACGCCGACAACGGCAGCAGAAATCGATGATTTGGTCCAATTAACATGCGCACCATATGGGGAATAACTAGGCCGACAAACGCGATAGTTCCCGCTAATGCCACAGAAACACCAACACCAGCGGCGACACAAATAATGAGGTTGCGCTTCACTGTGGGCACGTCGATACCCAGGTGATGCGCTTCGGACTCGCCCAACAACAAGGCATTAAGTGCATTGGCGTAACGCGGCAAAATAGTTAGCAGAACAAAAGCAACCGCGGCAACAATAGCCACTCTGTTGTAGTCTGCACCATCGAGGCCACCCATGCGCCACAAACTAATACGTCGCAGCATTTCATTGTCGGCCAAAAACTCAAATACACTGGTAATACTTCCCGCGAGAAAAGTTATCGCTATTCCAGCTAGTAACATGGTCGCCACCGAGGTTCCCGACGCGCCGGTGGCAATACGATACACCAATATTACTGCCACTATTCCGCCACAAAAAGCGCCCAGCGAGATAAACGATAAGCCTAAGATAGGCGAAGACATTTGCGGAAAATACACAATGACAGCACTCGCACCTGCGGCCGCGCCGGCACTCACACCTATTAGCGATGGATCGGCCAAAGGATTGCGAAACAGTCCCTGCGTTACCGAGCCACATACGGCCAACAAACTACCAACACACAGCGCCAGCAATACACGGGGTAAACGGATACTTTCTACAATAAGCGCAACCTGCGCCTGTTCAGCGGATGCACTGTCGCCGGAAAACAGCGAAAACAATTGCGACGCGCTAATATGCACCGCCCCAAAACTTAGCGCAATAGCAATACTCACGAGCACACAACACAGCGCGCCCACATATATCGCGCGCCAGTGTCGTTCCATAGTGGCTGCAGAAAATAACACTACAACTCACACACGAATTGAGGAGGTATCGACACTTTAATAGTCCACACCTTTGCGCGCTTTAATGCCCGCGGCAAATGCATGTTTAACATCTTTGATTTCCGACACGGTGTCCATCACGGCCCTCAAGGCTGAGCCGCCACCGCGCCCAGTGACAACCACACTTTGCTGTGCAGGTCGATTGACTATGGCATTTATTACACACGCTTCGTCGAGGTAGTTGTAGGCCAGCATATAGGTTAATTCGTCCAATACAACCACGTCGAAATCCGGATTTTTCAACATAGGCTCTGCCAATGCCCAAGTGCGTTCGGCCGCGGCCATATCTCCACTGCGATCTTGGGTATCCCAGGTAAAGCCCGTGCCCATTTGGTGAAATTCGACGGAGGGACAGTGCTCCCTTACATAGATTTCTTCACCGGAAAGTATTTGCCCTTTAATAAATTGAATGACCCCCACTTTCTGCTGATAACCAAGCGCACGCATCACCATACCAAAGGCCGAACTGGACTTGCCCTTGCCATTTCCAGTGAGCAGAACAGCCACACCGCGCTCCTCACTGGCGCCTTCTAAGCTGGCATCCACTTGCGTCTTTTGCTTTTCCATGGCGGCTTTGTGTTTGCTATCTTTGTCAGCTTTATTTTGCATTAGCGCTTTTTCTCTTCAGAGTTTCTCTTTAGGGCTTCTCGGCGAGTAACTGCACCCCATTTTTTCTCAACTAGAATTTTAACCGTGCCCCAGCGTAGGCGGCCCGGTCAGAAGTATTAAAACCGGTGATTTCTTGATAGTCTTCATCGGTGGCATTCTCTATACGACCAAAAAATTCGACTGTTTTATTTACTCTGTAGCTTGCACTTATGTCGAGCACTTCATAGTCGTCAAGAGTTTCTCGCACAGTGCCAACCGCATCGCGCGCAAAGCGCAGACTGGCCAAGAGTGAAAGTTTGTCGGACAACAGCGTAAATTTAGCTCCGGCACTACCAGATTTTTCTGGTCGACTGATGCGTTGTAAACCTTCGGAAGTTTTGGTTTTATTGAACATAATATTGCCCTGCAAAGCGAGCCATGCCGTGACAGGGTATTCAAGGCCAAACTCAAATCCTTTAGAACTGCTGCTACCGAGGTCTTGCAAATACCCGGAAAAGTCAACGAGATCAAAATAGATTTCGTCTTCGATTGTTTGATTGAAATAGGTCAGCTCCAAGGTGATACCCGCTGCGGAATAATAATCAACCCCCACATCAAAGCCCTCGCTGTTCTCTTCGCTAAGATCTGTTTGTGCTGCATCACCAAATGCCCAATTGGCATTATACGCAAGTTCGTACAGACTCGGGGCACGAAAGCCATTGCCGACACTGGCTCGATATTTGACGTTCGATAAAGCGCCAAGCGCCTGCACAAAAGCCGCCGTTAAACGTACGCTAGTGTGTGTACCAAAATCCTCGTTATCGTCGGCGCGAATGCCGCCATTAATATAAAACGAGTCGAGCAACTCTGTGCGCAGCTCGGCAAATAGTGCTGACTGATCGCGTTCAAGGTCATCGCCACCTTCAACATCAACGTGTTCAGTTCCAGCATCCGCACCCATTACCAGGCGCACGTCTGATGCAATGGCCACACTGCCGACATAGTCCGCTTTTGTTGTGTTCCCCGCAAAGGCAAACGAGGGCAAATCTCCGGCAAAATTTTCTCTATCGATATCCGTGTTCGCGAATCCTAGCGTATGAGAAAATGTACTGCCTTTATAATCGGCTGACAGCCGCGCAGTGGTTTGCTTAAATTTTTCTAGGCAGTTATCTTCTGGGTCAAAAAAACCACAGGCGTCGTATTCGCTCTCTGCATCAACATCTCTTACTATTAAGCGAGCCTTGAGTTTTTCGCTAATATTCCAGCCAAATTTGCTATGTAGTGTGGTGTTGTCATAACCATCCCGATCTTCAGTTTGATCGTTGGTGTTGGCGTTGAAACCATCTGTTTTTTGCTTGTTAACAGATAAGCTTGCATCGCCAACGGTGGAGCCTGCCGCGACAAAAGCATTGACGAGCGACGAGTCATAACGGCCGAATACAACCGATGTTTGAGCTTCGATACCGCGTTCAGGTGTGCGGGTAAAAATATTCACCACACCGCCGGCGTCGGCGCCATAAATAAACCCTTGCGGGCCACGCAAAATTTCGACTTTTTCAATATCGCTCGACGCACTCATGTGCTGCAATTGCGGGCCGACCTGTGGCGAGGTGGGGTCGGAAACGGACACACCATCTATCATCACCAGCGTTCGAAAACCCTCTTCGCCGCGAATGCGCACGGTGCTGACCTTGCCTGGCCCACCGGCATTAGACGCCGTAATTCCAGGCTGTGAACGCAGCACATCCACAAGCGATGAATAACCGCGCAGCTGTATTTCTTCAAGCTCCACTACGGTCACCGACACGCCCACCTCGCGCAATGGCGTTGCCGTGCGCGAGGAAGTCACAACAACTTCTTCGAGTTTTTTTTCAGCGCGCAGGTGTTTAGAATAACTTGTGGCTGCCACAAGAGTAAAAATAGGAAGTAACAATAAGTGTTTCATTTATAGCCCCAATAGCTGGTAAATATTAGCAATTGAGGGAGGCATCGCAAAGAAGATCGCCAGTAATTTCACTAGCCATATAGCGGCAAAAAAACCACATAGATCTGCTTGGTATGGTAGCCCTCCGCTCCATTAAGTAGTTGCTAAGGGCTGGTGTCGGGCTTGAGACCGTGGTCACTTACCGTTGCGGGGGCAGCGTTGGAATTACACCAACTTCCCATTTAACTCGCTATATTTACTTCAGCGAGCACCTAAAGCAGCGGGGACTTTAGTGTTATAGGGTTGCAATGTCAACGCGAAGGTTTGAGGGGAAACAAAATATTGTCAAACAATGTCTTATAAATATGACTTTCCGACATTATGTTTTTATCAAGAAAAAACAAATTTATTCCAATTCCTCGCCATTAAACATATGGCCAAGCTTACCCTTTTTTGTTTCAAGATAGTGAGCATTGTGAGGATTGCGACCGGTTTCGTGGGGCAGCCGCTCTACTACCTCGATACCCAAGTCTTTTAAAGCGGTAATTTTGCGCGGATTGTTAGTCATTAATTTAACTTTTTTAATGCCCACGCTGTCAAACATGGGTTTAAGTATCGAGTAGTCGCGCATATCGGCACCAAAACCCAACTGTTCATTGGCTTCGACGGTATCGGCGCCCTGGTCTTGTAAATGGTAAGCGCGAATCTTATTGATTAATCCAATACCACGTCCCTCTTGACGCAAATAAAATATTGCTCCGCGCCCTTCGATAGCAATTTTATGCATGGCCGCCTGTAATTGCGCACCGCAGTCACAGCGCATACTAAAGAGGGCGTCGCCCGTTAGGCACTCAGAATGTATTCGCACTAAGACCGGCTCTTCGCCGGTCAAATCTCCCATCGACAGAATAATGTGCTCTTTCTCATTTTCCGTATCGATAAAGCCATGCATTTTAAACATACCCATGGCCGTGGGTAATTTGGATGATTGGACGTATTCTACCGTCACGCTATTTCCTCAACATGCACCGCAGTGCACTGATAATTAATATTTGGATTGCAGTACAAGTACACCTTCATCCACATTCATTTCTACTCGGCTTAAAAAACTGTTGCCCAATAATATTTCTGTAGGAAATGAACCTTCCACCACCACAGCCTCAACATTGTTAACTGTAACGCTGCCCACGGAGACACTGCTTAGCATTACCTTGTAGCCTGGGGTTATGCCACTGGCGGTATTAATGCTTAAGGGGGTACTCTTCGAATAATCAATACCCAAAGCCTGTGCGTAAAGTGAGTTCATTGCCACCGATGTTGCCCCGGTGTCTACTAAAAATTGGGCACTGTGTTTGTTAATTTTACCATGGGCAAAATAATGACCACCAACACCCCGCGCAACACGAGTGATTTCTCTTTCTGGTGTTTTGTAATTCGCACCAATTTTTGTGGAAAGACCGAGTGTAATAACTTTACCGTCTAACTTTATTTTCGCCTGTTTAATATCAGAACTGATCAAGGTAATGCCCTCGGGCGAGGTACTGCCCACTTTTAAAATTCTGTGCACCCCGTTGACATTCAGTACGACCATGTTTTTCATCAAGCCTTGCACGTCTATCTGCAGCTCGCCACCGTCGGCGTCGCTCGATTCTTCAGCAAATACAGGGAGAACACATGAGCACAAAACAAATAGGCCAATACTTAGGCCACGTTTAATTTTACTCATTACATTTACCTCCCATTTAGTACAGACGCTCATTTAAGGAATAGCATAACGCCCTGCAAACAGCACCAGGCCGCAATCCCTGCCAACACGTCGTCTATCATAATGCCGAACCCGCCGTGTACTTTTTTATCCAGCCAGGAAATGGGCCAGGGTTTAAGCATGTCGAAAAAACGAAACAAGACAAAACCTAACAACACCCATTGCCAACTAAATGGCACCATGAACATAGTAATCCAGAAGCCGACAAACTCATCCCAGACAATCCCCGAGTGATCGTGCACCTTTAATTTTTTAGAGGTGTAATCACATAAATACACCCCAATAATAGCCGCCGCCAATACCACCAGGAAATATCCCAACCAGGGGTAACCCCAGAAAGGTAGATGCACCAACAGCCAATACAGAGGCACCGATGCAAGGGTGCCCACTGTGCCCGGCACAATCGGAGACAAACCGGAGCCGAAACCAAAGGCCAAGAACATTTGTGGTGAAGTAAATATTTGCGCGGTGTTATCAATAGCTATGGGTCTTTTCACAAAAACTATTATCTCTACTTAAAAATGAGTGTAGCCATTGCTGACGATAATTATGGGCTGGCCGAATTGCTTACATTCAACCCCCGCCCCTTCAACAATATGACCAATCACAGAAACAGTGAATTGGTTGGCTTCAATTAACTGATGTAAGCGTTCGGCTTTGTCTTCGGCCACGGTAAAACACAGCTGGTAATCGTCGCCCCCCGTGAGCGCCCACTGCTGCCACTGTTCACTATTACTATCGGCCACCAGTGCGCTTGAAAGTGGTAAGCTTTCAACATTGATGTGCGCGCCAACACCGCTAGCCTTGCATATATGCCCCAGATCGGCCAGAAAACCGTCGGATATATCAATGGCTGCGCTGGCAAGACCCCGTAGTTTTTGCCCCAAGTTCAACTGCGGCTGAGGTCGATAGTAGGCGTCGTTAAAATAGCTATAAGCCACGGCATCCACGTCCAACTCACCTTTGAGCATTGCGAGCGCCGCCGCACCGTCACCCAGAGGGCCGCTTACACAAACCAAATCGCCAACCCGCGCGCCACTACGCACTATGGCCCCGTCCTTCGGCACGGCGCCCTGCACTTGGATGGAAATCGATAAAGGGCCCTTGCTAGTATTGCCGCCAATTAATTCACAATGATAGCGCTTGGCTGCCAGAAATAGCCCTTCACTAAAACCACTCAACCAAGCCTCATCTGCTTCCGGTAGCGTAAGCGCCAAAGTAAACCAAAGCGGCTCTGCACCCATGGCGGCCAGATCACTTAAACATACACTCAGTGCGCGCTCTGCAATTAGCGCGGGTGCGGCTTCAGGGAAAAAATGTACCCCAGGCAACAGAGTATCTACAGAGAGGGCCAATTCAGCGTGTTCGGGTATCGACACCACGGCACAATCATCGCCAATGCCTACCGACACGGTGGATGAGTAATTAGCACGGGAAAAGTATTGCTGTATTAATTCAAATTCATTCACACGATAGCTTCATTGCAATTGACGATACGGCTGCAGTATTTATCGCCATTATCTTTTTGATGAGTTTCTAGATTCGCCAACTTCGGCACTGCGTAAATTAACGGCCACTTTATCTAATACGCCATTAATAAATTTATGACTGTCTTCAGCACCAAATTTTTTAGCTAGGTTGAGCGATTCGTTGATAACCACTTTATAGGGCACGTCGGCCCTATGGGTAAATTCAAAAGTGGACAACCGCAACAGCGACAGTGTTATAGGGTCTAGCTTGTCGATAGTCATGCCGGTGAGGTAGGGTTTAAAGGCTTCATCCAGATCACCTCTATACTGGGCAACGCCATGAAATAATTCGTGAAAATACTCCACGTCTACTTTCGACATATCATTGTCTGTGTGATATTCCGCTTCAATAATATTGAGGGCGTTATCGGTCATTTGCCACTGGTAAATAGCTTGCATAGCGTAGTGACGGGCACGACTGCGTGTAGCAGCTGATACTTTCATTCAATTCTTCTCTTTAGCACATCGAATAGCACATCGAATAGTACATAGTAGTTAGTAGGTGATAGCTTAGCGTGAAGCGAATTCACGCGAGTAAAGTTGTTAAATGTTGCCGAGCAAAGACACCATTTCCATTGCTGTATGGGCCGCTTCGGCGCCTTTATTACCGGCCTTAGTTCCAGATCGTTCAATGGCTTGTTCTATGGAATCTACCGTTAACACGCCAAAGGATATTGGCAGGCCGTGATTAAGGGACACTTGCGCCAAGCCTTTGGTGCACTCGCCGGCCACGTATTCGAAGTGGGGCGTGCCGCCGCGAATAACGGCACCAAGTGCAATAATGGCGTCGTACTTTTTTGACTGCGCCAGTTTTTGTGCAGCCAGTGGAAATTCGAATGCTCCCGGAGCATAGATAATTTCAATATTTTGGTCGCTCACACCCTGCCTACGTAAGGTATCGATGGCACCGTCTTTTAGATGCTCCACTACAAAGCTGTTCCAGCGGCTAACCAATAGCGCATAGCGCCCCATAACAGATTTAAAATCACCTTGAATTACTTTTATTGTCATAGTCTTTCCCCTCCTGTCCTAATGTAGTTATTTCTCGAGATATTCGGTGACTTCCAGATTGAAGCCAGATATACCGCTATATTTAAACGGCGCACTCATCAGCCGCATTTTAGTAACGCCCAGGTCTCGTAAAATCTGCGCGCCTGCGCCGATTTGCTTGTAGGCAATGTTTTGCTTGGGCCGAGTTTGCTTGCCCGAATGCAGCCAATCGATGCTTTCTTCGATTTCTGCCGTAGTTTCATTGTGGCAAATTAACACAACAACACCAGCCCCTTCTTCGGCAACCCGCTGCAGGGCCGACTGAAAGGTCCACGATGGCACGTCTTGACCCGCTCGCTGCACACTCAACACGTCGCGCGCCGTGCTACCCACATGCACGCGAACAAGCACTGGTTCATCACCTTCCACCGACCCTTTTACCATGGCAAAGTGCAACTCCTGGTGAGCGCAATTTTTATAGGTTTTGAGCATAAAGTCACCATAGGGGGTTTGCACCTTGCGCTCATTTATACAGGAAATTGTTTTTTCGTTTAGGGTGCGATAGTGAATAAGATCGGCGATGGTGCCAATTTTTAAATCGTGCGCCTTGGCAAACACTTCTAGCTCGGGCCTGCGCGCCATGGTGCCGTCATCGTTCATGATTTCTACAATTACTGCCGAGGGGTCGTAGCCCGCCATTCTTGCCAAATCGGACCCGGCTTCAGTGTGGCCAGCACGGGTAAGCACACCGCCCTGCTGCGCCATTAGGGGGAAGATGTGACCGGGCTGAACGAGATCTTTGGGGATGGCATCGGGGCTCACTGCGGCCCGCACTGTGCGCGCGCGGTCGGCGGCTGAAATTCCCGTAGTAACGCCCTCAGCTGCCTCGATGGAAACGGTAAAATTGGTGGAGTTTGCCGCGTGATTTTCTTTTACCATCAAGGGCAAACCCAATTGTTTACAACGTTTATTCGACAGCGTTAAACAGATGAGCCCGCGCGCGTATTTCGCCATAAAATTAATGTCTTCGGCGCGTACCTGCTGAGCCGCAATAACTAAATCGCCCTCATTTTCTCGATCTTCGTCGTCCATAAGAATCACCATGCGACCTTGGCGAATATCGTCGATAATTTCTTCTACTGTATTGAGCTCCATAAATCCTCTTCAATATGCGCAATGTAGGTTGTATATACGCAGGTTAAAACGACTAGTAACACGCCCGAAAGGTGATTATTCGAAAGACGTCATGGTGTGGTAAACGTTGCACCGTTTGGTGCCTAATAGAATGTTCGGTATAAAATAATTTAATAACCATTTTCAGCAAGAAACGCAGCGTTTAAGGCCGACGCGGTAAGGTCTTGTGAGGAAGATGATTCAGCCGCTTTATCACCCAACAACAATCGCTCCAAATAACGCGCGATGACATCCACTTCTAAATTAACCTTGGTGCCAAGCCGATAACTACCGATACTGGTGTTGGCAATGGTGTGCGGCACAATATTAAGGTCAAACACATCGCCATTCACGGCATTTACAGTCAAACTGGTGCCATCTACGGTTATAGAGCCCTTGTGGGCCACATATTTTGTCAAGGTCTTGGGCAGTTTGATTTGAAAGCGCTCTGAACGCGCGTCTTTCACTCGCGACACGACTTCGCCGATACCATCTACATGACCACTCACGATATGACCACCCAAACGCGATTGTGGTGTGAGGGCTTTTTCGAGGTTAACTTTTTGCCCCCGCTTCCAGTGTCCAATGGTGGTAAAATTTAAGGTTTCCACCGACACATCCGCAATAAAACTGTGTTTTGCGAATTCAACGGCGGTCAAACACACACCGTTGCTGGCAATGGAATCTCCCAGGGCAACGTCGCTCCAATCGAGAGAGGAGGAATATATGGTGAGGCGAACATCGCCGCCGCGCGTTTCGCTAGCGACCACCTCACCAACGGCTTCAATAATACCTGTGAACACGTGTTTACCTATTTTCAAAAGTGTGATGCGTTAGCGCACTCTAGGTTTCTGGGTCGGGCACTGCTGTAATGCGCCAATCGGCTCCCACTGCCCGAACTTCTTGGATGCTCAGCGTCAAAGCGCCACGCATTTTATCTATCGGTAAGTCAAACAATGGACGCGCATTGCGGCCCATTAATTTACCCGCCATATACACTATCAACTCATCCACCAAACCCGCCGACACGAAGGCTCCCGCCAAAGTAGCACCCGTTTCTATTAGCACTTCATTGCAGCCTTCTTGCCCCAACCTGCGCGTTAAGGCATACAGGTCTATACGCCCATTTCGCTCCGGTAGACGCCAATATTTTCGCGAATCGGCTTCGCTAGGCGCGTGCATATTGCTGCAGGCAATGACTGTCTGACCCGGCTGGTCGAGAATATCGGCCTGCATTGGGCACCGCCCGTGGGTGTCCACTATAACGCGCAGTGGCTGTCGATCGTTGTCACCTAGCCTCACCGTGAGCGAGGGATCATCGTGAATAACCGATTCTACTCCCGTCACAATGGCGCAACTTCGCGCCCTTAAAGTCTGCACATCTTGGCGCGCAGAGGGACCTGTAATCCACTTGCTCTCGCCACTGGCCATAGCCGTGCGGCCGTCCAGACTCATGGCCATTTTACATCTAATAAAGGGCAGCCCTGTGCGCATGCGCTTAATAAAGCCGGGGTTAAGCGCCCAAGCCGCTTGCTCCTCTACCGGCCCTACAATTTCAATGCCGGCCGCCTGCAAAGCCTCCAATCCCCGCCCGGCAACTTGCGGATTGGGGTCTTCCATGGCATAAACCACCCGCTTCACTCCAGCTGCGATTAAGGCTTCGGTGCACGGCCCGGTTTTACCATGGTGGCAGCAAGGCTCCAGTGTTACATAGGCCGTTGCTGCGCGGGCCTGCGCGCCCGCTGCTACCAATGCGGCTATTTCTGCATGGGCAGAGCCGGCCTTGCAATGGTAGCCTTCTCCGACGATACGCCCGTCCTCGGAAAGCAACACGCAACCAACCCGCGGATTAGGGCTGGTGCCGTTCAAACCGAGACGCGCCAATTGCAGTGCGCGCATCATCATCATCTGGTCTTGCACGGGTATATTTGACATAGGTGTGTTTATTCTGGCGTCTTTTGCAAACGATCGATTTCTTGCTGGAATTCACTAATATCTTGAAAACTTCGATAAACGGATGCAAAACGCACATAGGCCACTTGATCGATGCCGCGTAATTCGTCCATGACTTTCTCGCCGATAACCAAGGACTTAACTTCTCGCTCTCCCATCGCTTGTAAGTAATGTTTAACTGAGTTCAGCGACGACTCTATGCGCTCGACGCTTACCGGACGCTTTTCAAGGGCGCGGGTAAATCCATTGCGCAGCTTCAGTTCATCAAAAGGTTCGCGAGTACCGTCTTGTTTGATAATGCGCGGCATTAGCAATTCAGCCATCTCAAAGGTGGTAAAGCGTTCCCGGCACGCCTGGCACTCGCGTCGGCGACGCACCTGGCCGCCGTCGGCAACCAATCGTGAATCAATCACCTTAGTATCGGTTTCAGAACAAAAGGGACAATGCATAGTATGAGTCCAATGACGAGTAAGCTGCACAGCGGAAAACGCGTGATTTTAGCATAGTTTATAGCGTCAGTTGCCGTTTACCATCGTGCCCAATATTGACAGCCGTGTGGCAAAGTCTAATCTAAGGTATGACATACACGAAAGAAAACCCCCAACAAGGCGTATACGATGATGGGCCAGAGAGAAGGAATAACAACACAGGAGCTTCAATTCTCCCTGCTTGGCTTAGCCAATCATAGTGGTGAAGCCCCAAAGGCGGTACCGAGCACTTCGAAAAAGCTACTCAGCCATATGTTACGTATACGTAAAACTTTGGTTCATGCGAGGGCCATAACAATGGTTGGTCGAGAGTTGCCGAATATTGCCTTGCGAGGAGCACTATGATTCACTCACAAAACACTCGCCGAATCAGTCTCAAGCAATCACACAAATGATAGATATTGGCAAAAAAATCGGGGCGCTGCGAAACTCACTGACTTTCCGATTGATCATGCCTATCACTGTGTTTGGACTGGGCATACTCATTATTATTTTATGGGTAGTAAATCGCGTCTCATCACAGCTTATTGAAGCTGCCATAATCAAAGAAACCTACTACATCGTCGATAGCCTGGTTATCACTGCCGAATCCGATAATTCAAAAGATAATTTGAAGCGTGTGATTAGCGCCTTCGCCGCCAACTCAACCATTAAACATATTAGCCTTATCCGAGACAACGACAGCACTGTCGTTGCCGACAGTCATTTACAAAATATAGGTCGTAATGTCGAAGAAATTGCTTCAGAGCAAGAACGGCTGATCTACAACCAAAACCACACACACAAAAGAAAAAAAAGATTAGTCAATCACGAACGAGTTCTTTACCAAACTGTGCCGATTCAGCTCGTCGACTCAGAAGAAAACCGTTTGCGACCCTATACAATTTTGCTTAGTTTCGATGAATCTAACAACATAAAATCATCGCTTCAACTCTTAGCCTATATTGTGGTGACTATAGTCTCTGGAATTACTCTATTGCTAGCAGCGGTATACAACATACAAAACAAAACCATCATTCAGCCGCTAAAACACATAAATTCAACTCTTCTCAGACAGCGTAATTCGGAAGAGCCATTAACTCTCCAAGTTTCGGATAATAATGAACTGGGTACCCTGTCAAAAAGTTACAACACACTGCTTCTTCTGAATGAAAATCGGAAGATAGAGCTCAATACATCGCGGCGATATATTGACGGTGTAACAAACGAAGTTCCGGTATTGCTGGCCTATATCGACAAGCAGCACGTGTTCCGTTTTGCCAACAAAAATCACGCGCGCTGGCTCAGCAAAGACATCAATGCTTTTATGGATCAGTCCATAGAAAATGCATTGGGAAAGCTGTTTTACAAAAGGATACTGCCTTTCATCGAACTTGCACTGCAAGGCGAAACGGTATCTTTTGACCTGGAATCACCCTTTGAAAACAAAGAGCTAAAATTCACACACTTTACGTTTACGCCCGACCGTCAGTTCGACGATGAAGTAAGCGGTTTTTTTCTCTGTATTGAAGACAGAACAAAAATTCTGCAAGCAGAAGAAAAGCTGATGGAATATGCCAGCGAACTTGAGTTTCAAACCTGGGCATTAGAGGAGGCTAAAAATACCGCCGAAAGCTCCACTCGAGCTAAATCAGAATTTTTGGCCAATATGAGCCACGAAATACGCACGCCCATGAACGGCGTGCTGGGCATGCTGGGTTTACTGCTGCAAAGCGCGCTAAACGATCAACAAATTCGCCATGCTCGCCTTGCGCAATCGAGCGCTGAATCACTGCTAACCCTCATTAACGACATACTCGATTTTTCCAAAATTGAAGCCGGAAAACTCGAAATAGAGCAGGTAGAGTTTGACTTGTACGCTGTACTCGAAGAAGTCGCCGACGCAAGTGCCTACCGCCTACACACACACAATGTTGAATTTATATTGGATATTGATAACGACGTTCCTCGAAGAGTGGCTGGCGACCCATTTCGACTGCGCCAGGTGGTTACAAATTTTTGCGGCAATGCGATTAAATTTACCGAGTATGGTGATGTAATTTTAAGTGCCAGTGTAGCCAAAATATCAGAAACAGACATTCAACTTAGATTTTCTGTTAAAGACTCGGGAATCGGAATTTCCGAGGCAAAACAAAAAACACTGTTTGACTCGTTTACTCAGGCCGACGCATCGACATCGCGTCATTACGGTGGCACCGGGCTAGGGCTGGCCATTGCAAAGCAACTGAGCGAGCTGATGGGTGGCGAAATCGGGGTTAACAGTATAGAGGGTGCCGGCAGTGAGTTCTGGTTTACTTCTCAAGTATCACTAAGCAAGAATACAAACGATACTAGCCCAAACGAATTAATAGAAAACACAGAGATGCTAAGCAGCGAAAAATGCCTAGTAATAGACAGTAGCGCCACGGTACAAGCCATCGCCCAGAAGTATTTACTTGCCATGGGTGCCTGCGTAGAAACCTGCTCGACGCCACATAACGCCCTCGCCAAACTCGAACAAGCCTTGCGAAATGAAACGCCCTTTACGATTGCACTGATAGACGACAACGTAAACCTATCCGAAGCAACTTCTTTTGCGAGCCGCATTAGACAAGATGCAAGATTTAGCGCTACAAAACTCGTACAGTTGGTTAGCACCAATCTCGCCAAAGAAATACGACTGAATAAAAAACACGAGATTGAACATGTATACAAAATTCACAAACCGATAAAACCTAGCGAGACATGCAGTGTTTTATCAGCTCTTATAAATGGTATTGTAGGCAATAATTCAATAGACCATTCCACCGACGTATATTGTCCACTACAGATAGAACGGTCACTAATTCGAATACTGCTAGTGGATGACAACACTATCAATCAACAAGTGGCCATTGGTATCATCGAAATGCTAGGGTACAGCGCAGATACTGCAGACAATGGCTTTGCCGCACTACAAAAACTTACCAGTGAAAGGGAGCATCCTTACGCACTGGTGTTGATGGATTGCCAAATGCCAGGTGTCGACGGGTTTGAAACAACGCGCATTATTCGCCGCGGCAATGCTGGGGTGTGCCGGCCTAAAATACCCATTGTCGCCATGACCGCTAATGCCATGAAAGGTGACCGTGAAAAGTGTTTAAACGCAGGGATGGATGACTACATACCAAAGCCCGTAGATCCAGATTTATTAGATCGCAAACTAGCCCACTGGACACGATCAGAAATAATTGCCCTATCACCAGAAAACGCCTCAAGCCGAAATGACGTAATTGAGAGCTCTGAAGCGGTTAAAGCCGCATCGATTAGTCCCTTAAGTCAAGCAGTCACGACAGAAAGCGATGAATTCTCAGACTTACCACACTGGGCTAAACAGGATCTCTACACGCGCGTCAGAGAGAAAAAGGAGCGGGCGGCAATGCTGATAGGAATGTTTCTACAAGACATGCCCGCTCGCCTGACGAAGATAGAGCGCAGCATTGTCGAAAAGCTAAGCCAAGAAACCGCCGAATTAGCACACGAAATAAAAGGTGTCGCCGCAAATCTAGGAGCCTACAGACTACAAAGCTTAGCAGGCCGCGCGGAAGATCTCGCAAAGGAAAAGCACATGGAAAACATGCATCACTTATCCCAGAAAATTCAAGAAGAATACGACATTGTCGCGCTGGCCCTGCGCAGTGAACTCGAAGACATAGCGACATAGCGACATAGCGACATAGCACACCAAGATTCTCTAAAAGCCGTGCTCACTTCCCATTTTTCAACGTTATCACACAATAACACGTACCGGCCGGTTAACCTTTGAACCATTAATGCAGTATTATTCGTCATTTTGTAAAATGACCCGGGAGCTATTATGAACCAAAACGCTGAATATCGCTTGGATCGGATGGAAAGCACTACCGTAAGAGTTACTGCCATGCTCATTGAGGCTGAACAGGACCTACGCTCCTGCGGGGCGATGGATTTACTTCAGGCTCATACCGCACTGCTTACCCATTACCTGGAAAAACACACTGAGCTCGAAGTTGAGCGCCATGAACTTTGGAATGTTTTTACCCATTGGCACAAGCAGGCATTGGACGTTTATCAGAAATCTGAAGTGACTCGCAGCATCAGCTTACTTAAACGACTAGATCTTGTATCCAAAAATATACTGCATATCGCGAAAAAGGAACTGAGTTTTCCCGACCTCGAAGGAGAACTTGTGGAAATACAAATGATGAAGAGCAGAAGCGCGCAGCTAAATCATTAGTAAAACAACTAACCATGCTGCAATACTGGGCTTAGCGTGCGAGAGCTTTTGCCTCACAGTATCATCAGTGTTCCCCCATTTGATGCGACCGTGAGACTAGTCGAGCTATAAGCACACTCATAATTCATACAAAAGACTTACCGGCTAGTATTGCATTTTGAGCCGCCGAATTGTGTATGAGCTTATACGCACTATTCTTGCCTCAAAAAATAACGGATTAACAAAGCCGCCTCTTTTTTTCGCAACAAGTGCTCTTTTTTCCAGTGCTTTAGTGTGTTTTTTATCGGATGGGTGAATTAACTCGGGATCTTGGGTTCTTGAAGCTTCTTCAAGTGCACGCCTCAAATTATAGCTCTTTGAGGTGAAGCGCATTTGGTTTTTCAGTGCGTTAACATTAGAGGGCCAGGGCTTTTTCTCCTTTAAATTACTTGTACTGATATTGAACGCTTTCTCAATAGTCCAATGCTTGTAGTACAGCATGGCAATAGTTCCGGGGTTAACCGATGCAGGCAAGGTCGTCACAAAGCGGTGACATTTCTGTGTTTCTGGATCACGCTAATCCACCACGCTAAATTTCATACCCCCATTTTCATAAATACTGTAGCCCTCAATCCCTATATTGACTTTATTACTTTTATCAAATGGAATGGATTCATAAAAGGTTGCCACCGAATTCTCTTTTAAAACTGAGATCATGTAATTTTCATGCCATTAGTGACACAGCAAAGCGGCTTTAGCCGCCCATCTCTGAGGTTCATCGAATAAATAAAACCGGCCGCGTAGACTTTCCCTTTGGCCCCTTTTTCTGTGTGGCAAACATGATCGATAAAATCCCCATCAGCTGCTTCTAGCGTATATTGATCGAGTTCTTGTAATTGTCTGAGATAATCAATTTCCAGTGATTTCAGCGTTCTACAGTGAAGCGTATAGCTCTGTTTTTCGACCATCTAAAGCATACACGTACGCCTTGCTGACTTAAATTATTTAAAATAAGTCGATAGAGGAAGAGGTTCGCCGTGAACACCTTCTCTTGTCTGTAGAAAATGACGAACGCTGTTAACAGCGCCAATGCCGCGCAACAGTCCAAAACGAATAAAGTCAATATCATTCATTTCGGCGCATGACCTTCTCCACAAAGGATAGCGTTCTGCTGATAGAGCTATCGCCATACTTTTATTTCAATGCTCAATAAGCTAGTCAATTAATGTTATTTTTTCACTCATGCCAGATCACCGTTTAGTGGCTAATAAAGCGAAAACCCTGAAAATACTTTTTTAAATTTTAAGTCTTTTTTTTGCGTATTTTCATATTATTTTTCGGTTCAAAGTGCCGGCTCCAGAGGCCCCGTGTTTTGTATGTTGCATTCGTATGGAGAAGAATAAGATATGCGCGTGATGCCCGTTAAAAGCGGAAACTAGATACAATGTATTCACCATCGCTTCTTTCAATGGGAACACCGATGCAACCCGAAGCGTATGAGCTCGCAAAAATCTATGAATGCCGGGGGCTTGAGCCTGCGCTATCGCTAGAAGTTGCGGAGCAGTTAATGGCTAGCGATGCCTTGGGTGCCCACGCTAGAGATGAAATAGGTTTATCCGAGATTGTAAGCGCCCAGCCTGTTCAAGCGGCGTTTTATTCGGCAGCTACGTTTACGGTAGGCGCGGCGCTTCCACTTTTAGTGGCTTGGTTTATACCCGGTGTATATTTAATACCTGCGGTTGCTGTGTTTTCTTTAATATTTCTTGCGTTTTTGGGTGCTCTTGCCGCGCGGGTGGGGGGCGCATCTATTGTTGTTGGCGCCTTGAGGGCAACTTTTGGCAGGCGCTGGCAATGGCCTTAACCGCCGCGGTGGGGCGTGTCTTTGGCGTCGTTGTATGATAATCCTAGGATAATTAACTGTCTATGTTTCTAGGTATGTTTACGATTCGAGTGTGTATCTTTTTTCTTTTGTATTAAGTTGCTTGTGTTGCTGTATTTACGGTGGTCGATGATGTATTTACTGCGGCTGGTGTTACGTTCCCTGAACTAAACACGCCCCTTAGATTATTTGCTCCCGTCGTTTTCAGGAACACGCGGAGCATTGCTGCTATGTTCCTGCATGTCTAGCTTTAGAACTGAACGTTTAAAACTGCAACGAAAATCCGATATGGGGGCCTTCGTCAAAGTTGAAGTCCTGGTCATTTACGTCTACTTCAAAATCGCGCAGTCCTACGTACGCAGCTGCGTTCTCAAACAATTGGTAGCTCACCCGAAATGCAATATCCCACACCGCGTCGATGTCATTGGACGTGGTAACGCTAGGCGCGTAGTAGAGTTCGGCGCCAAGGGTGAGGTTGGGCAGGGCGAGTTCAACGAAACCGCCTAGCCCCAAGGATTGGAAGCTGTCACCTGGCTTGGGCGATGCGTGGTAGGCGCGCACGCCGAAGCCGCCGCGAATATTGGCATCGGGCGTGTTTTTTAGTTGGCCTTGGGTTTTTAGGTCAAAGGAATACACTTCGCCGTTGTCATCGGTGAGCATGGCACCGGCAGATATTCCAAGGTCAGCCTTTTTGTGGCTAAAGTTGTATTTCGCTTTTAGTGTGTCGTTGTTTAGGTCGGCATCCAATGATGCGGCATTGGCTATTACTGAAATGGAGTTTAATGTCGCAAAGGCGATCGAAAAAACGCTGATTTTTGTAAAAGGGCTCATAGTGTTGTGGTCTCTCGAATAAATAATATTGGTTTTGTTATGGTGGAAGAATTTCTTGCTGGGCTGGCTAGTTGAGTTATTTAATTGGGCTATCTAGTTGGGCCATTAAGTCGAGCTATCAAATAGTGGGTATACACAAAAATTCGACGCAACTAACAATCTGCCGGAGTCAAAAAGGCTAGGGATTTTTTTTGGTGGATTCTACCACTTGGTGTATCGCAGCTGCGTGATGAAAGCATGTTGTTTGATAAATTACCTGGTAAAACGCCAAGAGTGGCGTTGTTGTGGCGCAGAGAGATGTTTGTGGCTGTCTATTTTTTAGCTCAGTCCATTTTTGGGTCTGGCCATTTTCTTATCATTTCTCCGGTATCAACAATTACCGAAACAGTTTTTGTGCACAGGTTATGATGATTCCGTGGTGCATCAGCTGTGTTTATAACTTCGCAGTTTGCAAAATTCAACACCTGTTAATTTGAGCAAGAAACACTGACAACGCACATAAGTGAGAACAATACAGTCTTCACGGGTGACTCCCTTATTCTGTTGATGGGACTATTGTTCCTGATGAAGGGTGCGTACATACAACTGTTCCACTTTATCTCTCGCCCAGGGTGTTTTGCGCAAAAACTTAAGACTGGATTTAATTGATGGGTCGTTTTTAAAGCAGTTTACGTTAATGTGTGAAGCAAGCTCTTCCCAGCCATAGTGTTCTATTAGCTGGATGAGTATACGCTCCAAGGTGATGCCGTGCAGCGGATTATTGGGTTGATGTTCGGCCATGGGTTTACTTCTTTTTTAATACCAAAGCGAGATAAAAAAGCGTGAAACGTTGGCGTCGAAGGCAAAGGCGGGCTCTTGACCCGGTTGAAATGGGTTTTCGAGTCCGCTGACGTCGGTGCCTCGTGAAAGTAGTTTGTTGCTGTAATTTTCGTAGGTGGAGCTTACCCTATCTAAATTGAAGTTAATGGTGGCTTTGTCAAACCAGCCTATCCACTCCTTTTTCAATTCGTAGGTCAAACCGAAGCCGATGGTAGCATTTTGAAAGGTGCTCAGTTCCTTGTCGCTCGCCATAAATTCAAATTCATTACTAAAGTTGAAAAGGTCGGAATAAAAATCTGCTTGAGTTTGTTCGTAAACGCGGTAGCGCAAATCAAAGATAAACTTGTCACCAAAGGGGTGAGTGTAACGCACTTCGTAATTGCTGGCGACGATGCCCCAGCTGTCGGTAAAGGTGCGGTATTCGAGTTTTAAAGCGGCTCGATAGGGCAGGTAGAGCATGCTTTTAATTGCGTAAGCTTCGCTGTTGCGCGTCGTGGGATAAATTTCCGATATACGTCCGATACCGCTCGAAGTCGTTGGGGAAATGAAGCGTACACCTCGGTAGGCGTTGCGTAAAATACCTCCGTCTACAGAGGATTCAGCGGCTAAGGCGACAATCCAGCTTTTGGTTAATATTTGTGTCCAGCCGATGCTAAAGCGTTTATGTTCGGCGTTGCCTACAAACGTTCGTCCTTCAATGTCACTTTCTTTGGGCCCCGATCTGATATTTTGATACACCTCGTCTTGGCCTTTTGAATAGCCCATGGTTAAGACGGAGAGGTCACCAAAAAAATCCTGGCTAAGGCCGACCGATAGGGTGTCGGCCTCGTAATCGTTCTCGCTGCTGTTGGTGGCGCTCACACTCATTACGGTTTTGTCGTGCAGATAATCAAGGCCTACACTGGTTTGGGTGCGCGATTCTTCAAAGGGGCTGCCCTGGGTAATTACATCCACAGAGGCCGAGCTGTTATAGTCTATATAGTAGTTTCCCCAGAAAGACACCGTGTC
The DNA here is from genome assembly GCA_047616325.1 of Lentisphaeria bacterium. Lineage (GTDB taxonomy): Bacteria > Pseudomonadota > Gammaproteobacteria > Pseudomonadales > Cellvibrionaceae > JBLHGN01. The sequence goes on along the minus strand of JBLHGN010000004.1, from coordinate 8,691 downwards.
GGCGTATTGCTTGCGCACCAAAATAGAAGGGCCGTTGAAGGTTGAATTGTCGCCTTCATAGCTATGTAAAAGTATATCGGCGCGGTCTTCTGGCAATACGGCGGCTAGCGCAATGTGTGGTGCCAAGAGAAAAACATAAAAAAAGTATTTGGCGAATTTAGTTGCAACCACAGCCACCGCCTCCTGTTCCTTCGGCGCCTATGGCCGCTTCTCTGTTGCCAAAGGCGTGCCCCATAAATTGAGTGTCCACTGAGTTTCTGTCAAAGGCCATAACAGGGTCTGCCAGTTTTTCTCGCTCGTAGGGTTTAACCCAGGGCGAAACCGAGCAGGCACTCATACAAAAGGCAAGCAAGATAATAGTGGCTTTTCGCATAATTGAGGTCTTTTATTTGCAAGCGCGCAATAGGGTTTTAATGCGTTTTTTGTATGTCTTTTCGTCGCCCGGCACGTAGCCGCGATGCAGGTAGTTCATATTGCCGTCGCAGTCGATAAGAATAGTGCTGGGCATGGCTTCAACACGATAGAGTGCGCTTACCTTGCTAGTGGGATCGTAAAGTACCGGGAAACTCACCGGAATTTCTCTTAATAGGTTGTCTGCTGCTTTTTGGTCTGCTTCGACGTTTACGCCGAGCATGGTAAAACCTGCCGGTTCATAGCGCTGCGAAAGCTGGTCGAGTAGAGGCATTTCCTGGCGACAGGGCCCACACCACGAGGCCCAAAAATTTAGCATTACTACGCGGCCGCGAAGGTCGGACAGTCTCACATTTTTGCCAGCAGTGGATTTTAACGTAAAGTCTAAGGCTGGGCCGGATAGCTCCACGTGTTTATCTTTGGCTGCAAAAGCTGAATGGCAAAGAAATAGCGCTGATACCAGGCTGATTGTAACCGCGGCAAGGGTTCGTTTCATAACAGTTGCTCCAGAGCTAGAAAAACAGAGAAAGCCCGGCGTGGGTTTCCAAATTTTGTATGGATTTTTCTTGACCCAGTACATTGTGGGTTAAGAGATGATTGCGAAAGTCTAGGCGAAAGGCCAGCCAGTCGGTAACGTACATGCGAAACCCTCCACCAAAGTTATAGGTAAAAAATTCATCGCCGCCGAAACGGGTATTGCCCGCGCCCAATATTAAATAGACATCGGCGTTAAACGCATAGTTACTACCCATAAATATTTCTCCTGGGAATAAGTTTATCCCCAGAGACATATTGTAGTAGTCGAGTTTATGGTCGTCGCCAACAATATCTACAGCAAATAAGGTTTCTGCAGTGGTTTCTCCTATTTCGGTAATACCATAGGCGCCTTCCAGAAAAAAGTCTTCCGATATATGGTAGGCCATACGATAACCAAAAACATTGTTGGTGCCAAAATCTTCTACACTGATAACACCGGCAAAAAAACCAATTTCGAAATTTTCGGAGTCGATTTTATCTTCTTGTATGGCGAGTCTGTCGAGGTCGGGTTCTATAACGGCATCTAGTACCGTTCTTTCAGACTCGTCCTCGTCTTGCGCGTGGGCGAAACACGGTAACAGTAGCAGTACCACTACTAGAAAAACACGCTGAATCCGATTTTCCATTCATCAACCTCTTCATTTTGTTCTCGCTGGGTCAGCAAGGTGTGATTGTTAAATTCCATACGTACTAAGAATCGTCGCGATACGTAAATAAGTACGCCACCACCAACGGTGAGTGTGGAATTCCTACGTTCCTCCGTCTGCACTAAGTCGGAGCTTGGCGAAATTAAAATACGACCTGCGCCAAGCGTGAAAAAGGGTGAAATTAGCCAACTGGGAAACGGTTTATGAATGGCGTTAAGGCTGAACAGTTTGTTGGTTGCTGTGGCGCTAAAAGTTTCTGTATAGCGCAGTTCTGTCGAAATATTTTGGGTTAAATTAAAGCCTATATAGGTGGTAAACGCATCGGCGGTTTCGAAGGTGCCGCCCAGTACGCCCAGTTCCCAGCGACTGTCTAGATAGTCTTGTCTGTTCGGTGCAGAAAAATCTATTTTTTGACCCTCGGGGCCCAGGGTTTTGGTAAGGTCGCTGCGTTTTATCCAGCCCTTTATGCCATCTTTTGTGCTGACTTTAAACCAATTGGTGAAGCGTTTAAAGATATGTACCTGCTGACCCTTTTCAATAACATGAAATTTTGGGTAGCCGCGGCCGGGTCCCGTGTGCATTTCCACAAAGGGGTCAACTACTACTATATCTAGACCCTCGTCTTTAAAAAATGGTAGGCCGGCATATGTCCACTGCGCGCACAGTAAAATACAGGCGGCTAACCATCGCACTGAGTTTTTTCCAAATGTGTTTTGTATTGCTCGGGCCGTCAAAAGAGGTCAGGTTCCTGTCTGTGTTGTGCCGCCTAATGTGGCAAATAAAAGCCCCTAAGGGACTTTTGTCGTAATTGAGGGTGATACATTAGCGATGACAAGGTCAGTCTTCAAGTGCTTTAAATATCTCATTGTAATATTGGCCACCTATATCAAGATATTCGGACATCAATTTTAGTTCGGCGGGGGTGAGGAAGCCGGCGTGATTGGGTGCTGAAAGGGAGCCTGAACCTTCGAACGCATTGAAAAATTTGTCGTTTATGGCGGCATTTGCGCCGTTTCCATTCATGTAGCGTTGTTGAGTTTGATTATCGTTTGGATCTTGATCGATTAAGGGGATAAAAACATAGACACCGTCTGGTAACAAGTTACCGTCTTCGTCTGCAGCGTTGCCATCGGCGTCAACTAAGAAGTCATTTTCTTTGCAGGAAACATTTATGTCGTCTAAAACGAGAATAAACGTTAGGGTGAGGTCGATGGTATCAAGTGGTGCACATTGCTGTTCACCGCCAATGGTTAACACTTCATATTGCACTACTCCGTCGATCTCCACGTCTTTTTGCTGGAGCATTATATTGCCGTTTGCATCGCGGAGCACGGTTTGAAGTGGACTTACGATATTGCCGTTATCATCGAGAACAGCAATATCTCTCCCCAAAAACAACTGATCATAGCCCATGAGAAATTCGCTATTTTGGACATTAGACATAATGGGGGATAGGTCTATTTGCAAGGGTAAACCGCCGCCGTAGTATATACCGTCTCGAATATCTAAGTTTGTCGCCAATTCGTTAGGCGCTGGGATTTGAGGACGGCCCTCTGCATCCGTTGAGCTATGGCAATTAGTACAGGTCTGGTCGTCATCCGTAGCGGGTACACCGTCAGGGCCTGGTCGAATTAAATCCCAAATAGGTTGAATATGGCTGGGGTAGTCGATTACGGCGCGGCATATGGCGGTCCAATTCGTAAGGCATTCCGCGATACGATAAGGAGAGAGTGTATGCAGTTGATTGGGGTTACTGTCGCTAGTTTCGGGGTCGCCAAATACCAGTGAAATGGGGCTACCCGGTGTGGCAACAGCGGCGTCTGTCCATTCGTCTGTATATACCAAATCTATCGACAAATCGCGCGGGTCGCCGTCCGCTGCTGGGTCGGCAAGTTTAGCTCGCGTGTAGTATTGGGCCATGGTCTCGCCCACGTCGGGGAGTATGGAATAGGGGGTTCCCGCCGGGTCTCTCAACACCGTATTTCTAAATGCTGCAGGGGCGAGCGCGCCGGGGTTGGCTGACTCGGGTTGGGCATCTAGGCGGCCGTGGGGTTCTGTGCTGCTAGAGGTATGACAACCATTGCAGGTGCGTATTTCGCCGGGGCGAAGATTAAGCCAGTTATTGTGGCGGCTGAGTTGGTCTCCTCCCAGCCTTCGGCCTTTGGCGTCTACAAACTCCATGGTGAAGGCTACATTGGCCGGCACTTTAAACATGGCCGAGCCGTCTGGATGAATTTTTGTATAGCCCATAATGGCTTTCGCGGGGTTGCCGTTGCGGCCACGTATTAGGGCACCGTCAATCTCGTAGTCGTCCTCATGCGGCATTTTTGCATTTTCCATAATGCGAATAAAACGCACGGCTAGGCCATTGGGAGAGGTAATGGCGGGGTCGGCAATATTGGCAATGCCTTCATCGGTAATGTCTTGGCCGTCGAAGTCGTAAATGCTTCGTATGTGAATAATACCTACATTTTCGTCGGCGAGATCGGCGCCTTCACTGCTCTGGCTGGCCGGAGGGATAAAAGTGGGCGCTGTACGAGGCTCGAACACTACGGCTTCGCTGTAAACTGTGCCCAAGGTATCGGCTAGCACCACCGGCGCCTGTTCGCTCAACACGGGGTCGTAAATCCAAATGCCAAATTGCGGGTCGGCACTTACGATGGCGGAATTCTCGAAGGTTTTAAGTGTGCAGGGCAGGGTGGTGATTTCATCTTGAGAAATTTCAAGGGCCGTGGTCTGATCTACCAGTACATTGCCGCTGCGATCTACAAGCTCTCCATCGACATTGATTAGTTGGTAGGCCTCTTCAAATGTGTCGGTTCCGACGCCGGCCTCATCCAGAATTTCTGCCCCATCGCCTATTTGAATATAAATTTCATTGCTGAAGTTAAACCCTTTTACCAGGCAGGGTTCCCAGCTAACGATAAAGCGATTGGTAGTGTCGCGTAGTGGGTAGGCCGAATTAAATACGCCGTGGGGCGATTGGCCTTGGAGAAGTACTTCGCCAAAAGAAAGGGTGGTTTCGGCCGGCCCGGTTGCACCGAGGTTGGAGGCAACGGGCGTGCTGTAGTCGATATAGTTTTGCACATCGACGGCAACGATGTCGCCGCCAAGAGAATTTGAATTGCGTTCACGATAGGATACTAAAATGCGACCATCGGGCATTTCCAGTGGCCTAATGAGTGCGCCCTGGCCTGCTGTGTCCGTGGCCGAAATGCTGTGAAATCCATACATGGGGCTTAAATTACTGCCGTCTGGGTTTGTGGTGTATAGGCTCAGCCTGTCTGGGCTTTGGGTGCTAGTGTTGTCGCCACGTAAAAACAAAATGCGGCCGTCGTCCAGCACTGTTGGGTAAAAGTCGTTGCCCATGCCGTAAGAGATTTGGTCTATGTCTATCCTGTCTTCGTCGGTAACGTGCAGGGTGTAGGCGTACATGTCATTGTCGCGCTCAGTTACATAGGCAAATTGTGGTCTTCCTTGGTCGAGGGAAATAGATTTGGATATTCTTTGGCGCGTTGAGGAAAATACCACACTACCATCGGGAAGGTACGCCGGCATTATGTCCTGACCCTCCTCGGCTTTAATGTCCTGGCTAATCAGGCGAGTGAGCTCAGCACTCAATAAGTCGTATTCCCAAATGTTCCAGGTGGGTTGGTCTTCGGGGTCGGCGTCGACAATCTCCGGTGCGCGCATTGAAAAAGCGAGCTTGGTGCCGGCTGCATTAATTGTTAAGTGCTGCACATCGTAAAGGGGGGCTTCTGCATCGGCCGGAACCTCGCCATTCACAGGCATTTCAGCGTCCACCATAAAAGCAATGTCGGTGATGTTGCGTGTGGGGGCAGACACCGATGCTCGATCCTTAATAAAAATTTTGGCGCCGGGGTTAAATCGAATGGGGTCAAATACGTTGATGGAGATAAGGCCTGGGGCTGAATCTTCGTCGTCTGGGTCGATGCCAAATGGGGTGGGGCGTTCGATATAGGCTATCGGAAAATCTATAACCACGGGGTCGGGGGGTAGGGTAACCAAATTGTCGCCGGCTTCAGTAGTCTCATTTTTAGACACGTCACAGCCGCTTAAAAGCAAGCTACTAACAAGTCCAAGTAAAAATATGTGTGTTGAATGTTTCATCGACCGTGCTCTTTAATAATTAAGGTTTAGCTCAATTGTCGCTGATAGGTTAAAAATTCAATGCAGGCTTCATTGCGCCAAGCGGCATGAATATTCACGGTTTTGCCCGTCTTAATCCGAAGCCGCAACCCAAGCCGTAAAGCCAAGCTATAAATTCAGGGGGCAATTTTATATCTCAGGTCTTGGGTTGAACCGTGATGCCAATGCTTAAATGCAGCAAGACTATCACGAGTAAGCGTCTCGCCGTCTCCATTTAAGGTGTAGCATTTTGTTAAAAGAGTGTAATAACAAACAAGAGTTGTGCCTAAATACAAAAAGAGGGGCAGGCTCTTTGCTATTTTGAGAACTAATCGTCTATTGCGGTTCGAGAGACTCGCGATCTGATCAAAAATTAGTCTAAAGTTGATGGGTCTGGGTCTGGGTCTGGGTTGGGTCTAGGCTGAAAGGTGGTGATTATGCATGGCATGGTTTTGGTCTTGATGGATATAATATTTACAATATATTTTCTCGAAGTTTGAACTTGTACACATTTTTGAGGCTCGACTGCGCAGTTTGCGTCTCTTTGTTAAATATCGGTACATTTTCTGCTTGGGTTTAAATCTCAGTTGGTATGTGTTCTTGGCTCCTTTTTCTCGCGAGAGTCTGCAAATAAAGGGCTAGGAGGAAAATTTAAGATGCGGAGTGACATATTTTGTCAGTTAAGTCTTACGAAAAGTGACAGTATTTGTTAGTTCTGGGTCAAAAAATGTCACATAGCGTGGTTCCGTTTTTGGGTTTAATAAAGAAAAGGCAGGGTGATGAATATTACTATTCGTTTACAAAAAAAACGTCCCAATAGGCTAATGTCCTCGGCATTGGTCATTGGGATGGCAACGCTTTTAGCCAGTGTTCAGAGCTTCGCCGTCACTCCAGATCAAGCGAAGCGTATTCACGAGCGCATTGCTGGTACCACGCCAAGTGCTGAGATGCTTGCTGATATGGAAGCGGCCACAGATGGTGTTGCCGCGGCCTATCTTGCTATGGATAACCAGTACGACGACAGCTTCTATAATGTAACACTTAAGAATATGGCTGCGCCGTGGGCCAGTCGCGAGGGTGATGTATTTGCAGATCTAAACGACTACATTGCCACGGTGATTGGTTTTGTTAAAGACGATCTTGACTTTAGAGGTATCCTCTCGGACGACATCCTTTATACCGGCAGCGATGCTCTAGGCGCGGCAGTCGCACCTTACTCTCCATCGAATAATCAGCATTACCTAGACATTGAAGCTCAAATTGGCTTGAACGGTGAGGTGGGTGTTAGTTTAAAAGATGATTTGGTCGTGCGAACTCAGTCTCAGCTGGTGCCGGCATTGGCAGCTGCGAACGGCAAGCCTCAAGGCGCTTCTGGCGTAATTACTTCGCGCGCCGGAGCCAAGGCATTTCTTATTGCTGGCACCAACCGAGCCGCATTTCGGTTTACCCTGATCAACCACTTGTGTTTGGATTTGGAGCAAGTACACGATGTGACGCGCATTCCCGATCGCATTCGCCAAGATGTATCGCGCAGCCCCGGCGGCGATTCGCGCATATTTTTAAATACCTGCATCGGCTGTCATAACGGTATGGACCCTATGGCTCAGGCCATGGCCTACCACAACTATTTTGTAGCAGATATTGTCGCCGATCCCACCGGCGAAGGCGGTCAGGTTGAGTACACGCCGGGAACTGTTCAATCTAAATACTTCAATAACGATACATCCTTCCCGCCCGGCTATATTACTCCCGATGACTCGTGGGCAAACTATTGGCGTGCAGGCAAAAATAGCGCGTTGGGCTGGGATACTGAGCGTGACGCCAGTGGAACGGGAATTTCAGCAATGTTTGCCGAATTGGCGCATACCCGGGCCTTTGCCTCCTGCCATGTGAATCGTGTGTTTAAGGCGATGTGTTTGCGCGATCCAGTCGGGTCGGACGAAGGCGATTTAATTTCCGGCATGATTGACGGCTTTATGGTCGAAGGTAATTTAAAAGACGTTTTCGCTCAGTCCGCTGACCAATGTAAAGGAGTGCAGTAATCATGGTGATTTCAGTGAAAAATATTTTTGCCTACTTTCTATTGAGCAGCGTCATAGTCTTCTTAAACGCCTGCGGTGGCAGTACCTCTAGTGGCCAAGCAAATACCCCCGGCATACCCGATGCGCCTGCGGCGGAAGACGATGTTGTGCCATATAACGGTCCTTTGCCACTCGATGATGATATAGCTGCTTTCAAAGAGCACCTCTGGAGCAATCTTGCTAAAGATGACAGCTGCGGCCAATGTCACAATGAAATCGGCGCTCAAGAGCCCATGTTTGTGCGTAGGGATGATATTAATCAGGCCTACACCATAGCCTTGCCCTTGGTTAATCTCGAAGCGCCTGTTTTGTCTAGGTTGGTAACCAAAATAAAAGACGGTCACCAGGGTTTCCCCGTCTCCGATGGTGGCACCATTGAAATTTGGATCCAGCGGTGGGCGACCGGTGCGGGGGTGGAGGCAGGTGCCGTTCCTCTGGAACCGCCACCGATACTAGATGTGGGTGAATCGAAAGTGTTGCCTGCGGATAGCGGTTTGTTTGCCTCCACTGTTTGGCCTTTGGTTACTGATGCGACCTCTGCAAATTGTATCAGTTGCCATTCGCAGGCCAGTGCTCAGCAACAGCAACCCTATTTTGCCGACGCCGATGTGGAGTTGTCTTATGCAGATGCTCGCACGCTTATAGATGCGAACAATCCCACTGATTCGCGTTTATATCAGCGTATGGTAGAAGGGCATAACGTGTGGGCGAACCCAGACGACGCCACAGTTGCGCCCAGCGTATACAGTAGGGAGGAAATGCTCGAGGCAATAGAGGCGCTAATAGCGGGGCTCGGCGAAGATGCCACTGCCCTGCCCGATGGTGCAATAGTGAGTCACGCAACAATTTTACCGGACGGCACTCTC
>JBLHGN010000003.1:0-38400 GCA_047616325.1 Lentisphaeria bacterium | reverse complement strand
ACGCTGACGTAACGTGGGATTTTGAATTGGCTCCCGTTACGAAATCATGCTTCCATTGTTTAATATGATGAGGGTAAACGCCTGCTTCTCGGCAATAACCATTGAAAGCTTCACCCTCCAACGAGCCTCAAGTTATGACCATCTCCATCCTGTCTTCGGTATTCCAGTCTTCCGGGCGTTTTTCCTGGCTCATAGCTTTAATATTCCTCGGTGAAGGTGATTCAAATGTGTGACTCCTTGATCTTATCAACCATTTCCCTAAGGTAGAATGACCAACACCCAAACCGTCGGCGACTTCCTTTATTGTAACCCCATTCGGGCGAAGTAAGGCCTTCTCAACGGCTTGAATTTTGAACGATTGTGTGAATTTTACTCTCATTTTGACGCCTCTAACTAAGAAATTAGAAGCGACAACTAGCCTGACACAGGGGGAATGGGGCACGATTCAGGGAATCCCGGCGCTGCTGTTGCTGAAATTATCAAAGGCTTTATGGATGATCCCGAAATTTGGATAGGCATGGTGATAGCCGCAGCCTTCTTGTTAGGCGCTATTTGGTTTAGAAATAATCGTTACGAAATTTAGATATATGAGGCGATTAAGTCATGTTTCAATTGCTTTACTTTGACTCGCTATTCGCTGAAGTGGGTGTGGTTGAAACGGTTTATTGGTTCAATGTCGACTTGGGTTTTTCTCAAGAGCTTTGAGAAAATATATGAATATGAATATGAATAAAATATTGAACTGTATTCGATAGTCATTTTCGCCATTACGGTGTTTTCTGGCATAGTGCTGGCGGAGGGTATTGTGGCTAGTGACAACGTTTACGTGACAGATTCAATTCGTGGTTTTGTGTGTGCGCTGCCAACAGAAGGGATATCGGAAAGCTTAAAAACCGGAGCTAAGGTATTGCGATTTCTCAGCATAGGCAGCAGTGTTTAAGTTTTGGCCTTGTGAATGGCCTGAAATTTCTTCGCTACTATAACCATGAGAATTACTGTTAAACGCTCCATCAAATCCATATTGCCCGTGTCGCTATTCTTTGTGATATGGCTTTGAATGAGCGATTGGATCGTTTTATAGCGCTGGGCCGTTTCGTCGCTAGTATCTAGGTTTGGAATGGCTTTAATGACGGCGCGAAGCATTTCATCGTAGTTGTCACCGCCCAACTTACCAATGATGTTTTGTGCGTGTTTTTCCAGCTCTTTAAGCTTCATTAGCTTTAATTTTGGGGCCAAATCAACTTCAGTTGCGGAAATTACTTCTCGGGTTTTCATTTGTTCTCAAAATATCCAATTAAAGGGCGCTACAGTACACCAGCCTGCCCTAGAAAAACCACCGCCATAAGGGCAAAAAAAGTGATCCATGAAAAATAGTCATCACAGTTACTTAGTGCCCGAAGCTACAGTGCAGGTGGAGTACGAAATCAAAAAAAGTCGTTTTATTGCGCGGGCGGCCTTTGCGGAAGATCGCGACAGGGCTTTGCAGTGCGTAGGGCAGGCCAAAGCAGACTATGCCGATGCGCGCCACCACTGTTGGGCCTATCTGATTGGCGACCCATGCTCGCCGCTTACCGCAGCGATGTCTGACGATGGTGAGCCCAGTGGTACCGCAGGTAAACCCATATTAAATGTGCTGCAGCACAAGTCTGTGGGTAATATTGTGTTGGTAGTCATCCGCTATTTTGGCGGTATTAAGTTGGGTGCCGGTGGGCTTGTGCGGGCCTATTCAAGTGCGGCCCAATTAGCTATGGACACGCTCACCACCGTGGAACATCGTATATTGGTAAGTGCCAAAGTGAGTGGAACTTACGCCTTGGAGCAGCCCTTGCGGCACTGGCTTGGTCTTCACGATGGTGTACTGGATAAAGTCGTGTACGGTGAGGCTATTATTTTTGATGTGTCTCTCTCTGCTGGGTATATGGATACCCTACACGCCTTTATTTTAGCTCGTGGTGCTGAGCTTATTTTACAAGATTAGTGTGTGTTAATTAAAGGGCTTGGCGTGTGCAGCGTTGGCAATAAAACTCTCATCGTTAAGCGTGCTTAAAAAATCGAGCAAGTCCTGTTTTTCTTCCTCCGTTAATTCAAAGCCGTGTAAAAAAATACTTTTATTGGGATGTTTTCGTCCGTCGCCTTGCAGGGTGCCTTTATCAATATTGCGACCGCCAGCAGCGTAGAAGTCAATCACCTCTGCAAGCGTAGCAATGCTGCCGTCGTGCATATAGGGTGCCGAATATTTTAAGTTGCGCAGCGTGGGCGCGCGGAACAAGCCCCTGTCTTCTTGCCTGAAAGTTACGTTAAATAGGCCTTCATCAAAATTTGGCGGGGGAATTTGTGGCTTGTAGAGGCCGGTGTTGTGATAAGGTTTTTGAGTAAGGGTGGTGGCGTGTGTTGTGGACTGGCTAAAATTAAAGCCACTATGACAATGGCGGCACTCTGTTTTTTCGGACATGAAAATAGCCAGCCCCCTTAATTGTGACGGTGTCAGTGCTTCGTCTTCGGCGTAATAGGCATAGCGGTCAAAAGGTGAATTAAATGACGTTAAACTGCGCACAAAACTGGCGATTGCCTTGACTATATTGTTGAAATTGATCGGACTTTTATCACTGGGAAATGCGGCATTGAATAGAGGCAAATATTTGGGGTTGCTATTAAAACGCTCAAGTACTTCTTTTTCGTGACCGCTAACATTCAGTTCTATAGGGTTTTCACCAAACATGGGAATTATGATTTGTCGTTCTAAGGTAGTAAGTTCACCGTGGGCCCAAGTATAGGCGTTGTTAAAGGCTACGTTAGTAAGGCTAAGGGAGTTGCGGTGGTGCGCCTGCCCAGTCGAGCCCACGGTCACCGCACTAGCTTCAGCAAAGGCGTGAGACTGCTGATGGCACGAGGCGCAGGCTTGCGTCTGATTGCCTGATAAGCGCGTGTCGTAAAAAAGGTAGCGGCCCAGTTCAACTTTTGCATCGCTAATGGGGTTTTCTTTGGGCACTAATGGGCTTGGGAAATGTGCAGGCAAGTTCCAATTGTAAGCGGTTTTTTGCTCGCCCATATCACTAGTGCACGCGGCAATTTGGGTGCATAAGAGTAGGGTGCATAAGAGCAGGGTATTTAAGCGTTGGGTGCGAAAGAGTAGGGTCGGGAAGAGCAGCGCGCTGCAGACAAATGCCGTGTGCGCGTACACTCTTCTCATTGTGATCGTTCGCCTACAACAAATAACTGTTGTTGCAGGCAATTGTTCTCACATTGGCCGCTGTCGGCAGACAAGCCCAGTGTCGAGATAAATGCCTCACACAAAGCGTGAGATTTATAATGGCCTGTACACATTACAGCGGGTGTTGCGTTAATGTTTTGGTCGTGGTGTAACAGTGCGTCCATATTTACTGTAATTACATTTTTTTTCGGTGAAAATCCACGCAGTTCTATGTGTGCGATATTGGGCTTTTCGCAGGCCTGTTGAGGTGGGCGAATAGCCGAAGCAGATAAGCAGCCGGTGCTGCCCAGGTGAAATGCTCGTTGCTGGGTTGTGCCAAGTGCGTTTATATAGTCGTAATCCACGCGTAAAAATTTATACCCTAGCTGCCAGCTCCAATACAGCGAGCCAATATTAAGTGGCGACTGTGTCGTGAGAGGGTTGGTGTGGTTTACATCAAACGGAAGCCCCAAGCTAAAACCCAAACCAACAATTGTGGGGCGATTGCTAGGAAGTGTGCCGTGTACGCGTGTATTGGATTCTTTTAGGTCGGCATTGGCAAAACTCAGCAGTGCGACATCATTACGCTGCCAGGGCGATGTGTTGGTTATGATGTAAGGAATGCGTTGATCGTTGCTATCGATAAGATAAATGTCGTAGATGTAAAAATTCAAATGCGCCATGTGTGCGCGCCTACTGTTTAATGCCTGTGTAAATGACCCGCCGCCTAGTGCAAATTCGAGCGTAATATCGTCTGTTCTTTTTTCGCGACAGCCGCCAACCGCTGCGGCCAATATAAAACACAAAATGCCTCGTATTGTGAACTGTGCTTGTCGCTGAAAAGCGTAATATGAAAACATGGCGCGCAATCTTCTTTAGGTGCTTTGCACTGGTAATTCCGAGTAATCGTGCTGCGAGATTCACTGAGGGCTTAATCTTGCCAGTGCAGCCCTATAAAGTATATGGTTGTTGCCATGTCTGGCAAGTTTGTCTGGCAAAAGTGGGAGCACCTAAAGGCGCGAGCCTCTAATACGTTAATTGCTTAGTTTTGATATGGATTAAAAAACGACAACTTGCCAATGGATGGGGTGTTTGGCGTGAACAAAACGCCCTAAATACCCAAAAAGAATACTACGCTTATGATGAGGAATAAGTATGTCGCGCTTTTTTGAAATTGTTGCTGCAGCGGGCCTCAGTGCTTTACTGGGCTTTGCACCGTCTGCTTTGGCCGACGACAGTCAGCCGCGTTATGTGGCTGGCAAAGGCACAGACTCGGGCGATTGTAAGAACCTATATCGGCCTTGCCGCAGTATTCCCTATGCTATAGCCGTCGCGGCCAAGGGCGACGGTATCTTGGTCGCCACCGGTGATTATGTGCTGGCCAGCGCAGACGAAGTGTATGAGGTGAGCAGCGCTAGTCACCGTATTAGCGCTGGCTTCGACAAGCTGAGTGGATACGCCAATCGTGATTCGGGGGCCTACCTAGCCACGCTTTCGGGGGTGCCGCCCTCTCTGCGCGATGCATTCGAGGCGGTGGGTTTTCGAGTCATTGCCGACCAAAAAGGTTTACCTGCAAGCGAACAAAAAAAATCAAACGAGATGGTTAGCAAAATACACGCAGCGCAAAAAAGTCATTTCAGCACAAGCTGCAGCGCTGGGGTGGCCGAAGGATTTCCCTGTAACAATATCAACCTACAGCGTCACTTTGCCTTGAGTGAGCTTAAGTCGCAAGCGCAAGCGGCCAGCGACACTTGGGGCTTTACCGACTTAAATACCCAGCGAGAATATGCCCTCATCGGCCTCACGAATGGTGTTGCGGTAGTGGATGTTAGCGATGCCGCCAATGCCTATGTGGTGTCCACGGTCACCGGCGCGGGGTCTTCCTGGCGCGACATAAAAATACTTCAACAATTCGATCAAGCAACACAGCGCTGGCACGCCTATGCTTACGTTACCAATGAGGCTTCGGGTGGCTTGGCCATTATTGATCTCAGCGACCTGCCCAACGACGTTAGCGTTATTCCTTACAGCTCCGATTTCGGTGCGGCTCACAATGTCTATCTCGCCAATACGGACTATACCTTTGGTGTTGCCTTGTCCGGTGTGGCGCCCGTGCTCAGTGTTGCGGGTTCCAGTGTAAACGGTGGCCGCAATCGAATGTATGCGCTTACTAATCCGGCATCTCCCACAGTAATAAGCACTAATACCGGTAGCTATATGCACGATACGGCCACCCACCGGGTAAGGGACTCTAGAAAAGACACCCAATGCGAAAATTCGGCTAATGCGAATGTATGTCAGGTCTTGGCTGACTTTAACGAGGGTTCGGTGGAGGTGTGGGACATTACCGATCCCGCGTCCCCGTCACTGCTTTCCAATATTCAATATAACGAAGCAGGCTACGTGCATTCCGGTTGGTTTAGCGAGGATGGCTTGTTTTTGTTCGTGCACGACGAGCTAGACGAACGCGATAACGGCGTCAACACTACCGTGCGGGTTTACGATATGAGTAATTTGCGTTCGCCTCAGCCCGCCGGGGTGTGGAGCGGCCCTTCCCGTGCCATCGATCACAACGGCTTTGTGCGCGGCAATCGCTACTACATGTCCAATTATACCGAGGGCTTAACAGTGTTGGATATTAGCGACCCTGCTGGTCCGTCACGTGTTGGCCACTTCGACACAGTACCCAGCACTTCGGCCGCGAGCTTCTCGGGGGCCTGGGGGGTTTTCCCTTTCTACGGCAGCAATACCATTGTCGTTAGCGATATAAATACCGGCCTCTACGTACTGGAAAACGATGCACTCGCGTCAGCCAATGGGCAGGTGTCTTTTTCGGCGAGCACGTATTCTGGCACCGAAGGTCAGGTGCTGAATATTGAAGCGCTAAGAACGAACGGAGATAGCGGCGCGGTAAGCGTAGCGCTAGAAATTATTGCTCTCACCTCAACTACAGAAGACCTGGTTCTTGCCGCAGAAGAGTTCAGCTGGAGCGACGGCGAGGTCGGCGCCAAAACCCTTTCGCTTACTTTGAATACGGATGGCGAAACGGAAGGCATTGAGCGTTTCGCATTAAGGCTAGTGCGCCCAGTAGGGGGTGCTACCCTGCAAACGCCCACCATTGCCCAAGGCTACGTTTCCGAGCCGAACACCGAGGCCGGCATTAGCTTTGTGGATACAAGCCTAATTGCCCAGGAGGGCCTCGGCAAGGCCCTGGTCACCCTCTCTAGAAAAGGAAATTTGGAACAAGAGATATCCGTAGACTACGCTACAAGCGAAGCGTTTTCCGGCGAAGTGTTTAGCCCTGTGAGTGGAACATTGCGCTGGAACAGTGGCGACGCAAGTACAAAAATAATTGAAATACCTCTGATAAAAGATGCCGAATTCGACAGCGATACAAACATGGTTCTCGAATTGCAAAACTCCATCAATGCAAACATAGTGGGCAGTGGCGTAGCGATTATTACCGTGCAAGATGAAAATGCCGATATCGGCGATGAACCCAGCCCGCCCGCCGACCCGCCAGTAATTGTTGATCCTCCCTCCTCGATGAGTTCGGGTGGCGGTAGCATGTCGCTAGTTTTTTTGCTGCTTATGGGCGGTATGTTGTTGCGGCGAGGCAATAAAGCCTATCTATAAAAAATTGCTGACGCCGGTTATAAAAATGAAATAATCATTAATGACATACAGCTATTTAAATGTGGGTTAGATGAGAAAGTTGGAACGCTACAAGTGCTTCGCAAACGTAAAAAATTAAACAGATTGTATCTGACGGCGTAAATAAACCAAGTGATAGATATAAGAAAAGCAGAACGTATTGATGTCGAAGCATTTAAAATATTTACAGTGTGTGTTTTCCGCGAGAGGTAAATCACCGTCTTTGGATTGAGGCGTGATTTAATTCTTATCCGAAAGGCGTTTATTATGTTGTGTCCATCGACGCGCGTATATGCGGTTACATTTTGTGGTGTGTGAGGAATGGTTTTAGGGAGAAAACCTTTGTTGAACTGGAACAAGTTGCGGTGCACCCTGATTTTTCTGGGCAGGGCATTGGCAAAAAGCTTATTCAAAACACGCTTGAGAAATTCAAGGCCCATGTCGTTGGGCTTGGTCATAACGTTGGCGCCATTATTGTCACCACGTCTGAAGGGAATTTTGCTGAGTATCTATATCAGCAAGCGCTGGGGGGGCATGGGTTGCTGGCATTGATCGCTACCGACAAAGTTTCCTGCGGCCCAGTGGGCGAGCCGCTCGTAAAAAATGCTTAGTCTTGCGCGCCTAGACCCGAAATAAATTCGTCTAAAAATTCTTCCGTATAAAACAATACATGGCCGGTGCGGTCATTGTATTTTGTTTCGTCCGTAACACCATACTGCTCATAGGTATCGGTAATTTTAGTAATGGATGTTAGTGCGCGAGTGCCGAGGTCAAAATCGGCCTTCACGGTAAAGGTGTCATTGTCGCGAATGGCCTTAGGGTTGCCACTACTATTGGATATTCATGTTCAACTCTTGGGTCGCTTTCGAGTCGTTAAATGTTGCAATACCACATGGCCCTGTTTCAAGTTAATTCTTCGCATATAGAAGTTTGAGTTGAGCCGAGTCGCTGGGTTTCCAGAGTAATTGAGCGCGAATATCGTTGCTCTCTTCAAAGTTCATCATGGTATCGTCGGTCTATATTCCTACTACGTTGGACAAATATTTGTTTTCTATAGAGCCATCATATTGACGATGATTCAGTGAAACTCGGTAGTAGAGGTCATCGACTGTTGCGCCGGAAAGTGCGTCGTAGACCCACAGTGCCCCACAATCGCATTGATACTATGGGCGTCGCCCAGCTAGCGGTGCAGCATTTAATCGATAGAGGGCACAGGCACATAGGTATTATTCTCGGACCCGAAGAGAGAGCTTTAACGCGTGGTCGCTTGGCTGGTTACAAGCAGGCTTTGAAAAATAAAAATAAAAATAAAAATAAAAATATTGAATTTGATAAAACTCTCGCCTTTAGCGGTAATGTTGCCCTCGCCTCGGGTAGCCGAGCTGTTGCGCTATTGCAGGCTTAGAGTCGTCAGTCAAGCGTATTTTTTTGCTGCAATGACGAAATGGCTATTGGCGCTACGCATCACCTTAAAATATCGGGCAGCTCTGTCCCGAATGGCATTTTCATTTTCGGTTTCGATAAAATCGAATTCGCCAGTTATATGGACCCGCTGCTTATCACTATTGCGCAGCCTTCAGACGAGCTCGGTAGGGTGGCTTTTTCGGCATTGCTAGATCTGCTTGAGGGGGCACAGCCAGAAAAATGTGATTACGTGCTGTCTTTCGAGCTTATCGTGCCAGCATAAACGTTTAGCTTTTATACGCTATTTTATGAACGTGCACAGGGGGGGAATGAAAGTAATCGGTCTTTTGAGTGGCATGAGTTGGGAGAGCACACGGGGTTATTGCCGGGCGATTAACCAAGGTGTAAAACATCAATTGGGAGGTTTTCACTCGACCAAAATTGTAATATACCGCGTTGATTTTGCACCGATAGAGAAGCTGCAGCAGCAAGGTGATTGGGATGCGATGGCTAAATTTCTGATCGACGCCGCTCAAAAAAGTTGAAGCGGCCGGTGCAGGTTTTTTATTGATCTGTACCAACACCATGCACAAGGTTGCCGATCAAGTTGAAAGTTCTATCAATATCCCCCTTCTCCATATTGACGATACTACTGCGAAAAACCTGGGAGAAAATGGCATTAAAGTGGTGAGCTTGCTCGGAACGGCATTCACCATGGAGTAGGAATTCTACAGGAGGCGCCTAAAAGAAAAATACGGACTCGAGGTGCTAGTGCCAAATGATGAAGACAAACGCATAGTGCACACTATTATCTACAGTGAATTGTGTTTTCGAAAAACATAACAAAGTTCTAAAAATGAATACCTAAGAATAATCGACGCATTGGCCTCAGCTGGCGCAGAGGCCTGTACCGAAATGGGGATGTTGGTAAACCAGCAAGACACGGGCGTAAGGCTGTTTGACACTACAGCCATACATGCCCAAAGTGCCGTCGACGAAATAATGTGAAAATTTATGCAGAGAATACCGGTTTAATTTTTATCGTTAAATTAGCATATGTCTCGCCCTATTTATGGATGGGGCACTAACCAGTGCCCCATCCATAAATAGGGCTCTACTGCGGTATAATTTAAACGGTCATCTTCACGCCACTTACTCAATTACTGCTATGCCTGGCGATTCCACTCATCGAGCTTGATTTCGAGCCTATCGCTTTTGAAAATCAGCTGCAGCGCCCCAAAAGAAGTCATTCTTTTGATTGGCGGCACGCCGCGCACTAAATGGGTGCGCGCCAAAAGTGGATTTTAAATAATTCAGCGCCTAACGGAGCTACATAAATCATATGAATATCAATCAGTTAAAGTATATTTTTCTGCTTGTTTGAGTATGGATCGGAAATTGCAAAACGGTGGCCGTAAGGTTTTTTAATCGCTGTGACGGTGGCCGCTTATAGCGAGATCGATTTGCTTAATGCTCTGCGATCGCTACTAAACGAGTGTTTATTTATCCCTAGATTGGAATACGTATAGATAACGCAAGCACTCCTGAGCAAGCTATGAACGTCGATTATTATCAACAGAAGAAAGATCATCAATACACATTTTTGGGAAAATTATGAGCGGAAACACAGCAAGATTTGCAGCAATTGAGGCAATTACAAACAGCAAACCCATGTCTGTGGAGGCGCCTAAGCCACTCAGTGAAATATGGGCCTGCGATGTATTTAATTTTGCCAAGATGGAGCAGCGCCTGTCTAAAAGTGCGTTTAAGGCGATGAAAAAAACGGCACAAACCGGAGCGCCTCTAGACTCCGCAACGGCCGACATTGTCGCAGCGGCCATGAAAGATTGGGCCTTATCCAAAGGCGTAAAATTCTTCTCTCATATTTTTTACCCCATGACCAATGCCACCGCCGAAAAACACGATGGATTTATTATTGCCAATGCAGACGGTCATGCCATTACCGAATTTACCGGAAGTTTGCTTAAAAAGGGCGAGCCAGACGGTTCCTCCTTCCCGAATGGCAGCCTGCGTATGACCAACGCCGCACGCGGATATACAGCATGGGACCCAACAAGCCCCGCCTACATTATGCATACGGCCAACGGCTCAACCCTTATGATTCCAAGCGTGTTTATGTCGTGGACGGGTGAGGCTCTAGACAAAAAAATTCCATTGTTACGTTCCAATGCGGCGATGAATGAAGCTGCGCAAAAAGTTTTATCGCTCATGGGTGAAACTGAAATAGCCACCTTGAACAGCAGCTGTGGCGCTGAGCAAGAATATTTTTTAATCGATCAGAATTTTGCCAACCACCGCCCCGACATATTGCTTACGGGGCGTACACTTTTTGGTGCTCCGCCAGCAAAAGGTCAGCAGTTTGACGACCACTACTTCGGCGCTATTCCCGAGCGCGTGCAAGTCTTTATGCAAGACTTCGAAGACCAACTCTACAGGTTGGGCATTCCGGCTAAAACCCACCACAACGAAGTGGCTCCTGGCCAGTTTGAGATAGCCCCCTATTTTGAAGCGGCCAACGTGGCGGCAGACCACCAGCAGCTATTGATGACGGTAATGAAAAATACCGCAAAAAAGCATGGTTTGCATGCACTACTGCATGAAAAACCCTTTGCTGGGTTAAACGGTTCAGGTAAACATGTTAACTGGTCGGTGGGTAATCCAACGCAAGGTAATCTATTGGACCCGGGCAATACCCCCGAAAAGAACTTGAATTTCTTGTTGTTTTGCGGCGCTGTAATTCGCGGTGTTCATTTGCATGGCCCATTGCTACGAGCGGTTATTGCTTCTGCTGCCAACGACCACCGTCTTGGTGCCAACGAAGCGCCACCGGCAATTCTTTCGGTGTATCTCGGCGACCAACTTGAAAAAGTGTTTAAAGATATTCAAGAAGGCAATTTGGTGCCCAGCGAAAGTGGCGGCGTAATGGATCTTGGTCTTTCACAAATTCTCACCTTTAACCGCGACCCAGGCGACCGCAACCGAACGTCACCGTTTGCCTTCACCGGTAACCGTTTTGAATTCCGCGCGGTGGGTTCTTCGCAATCTGTATCTGGGCCATTAGTGGCCATGAATACTATGCTTGCAGATTCTTTGAATTGGATTGCTGGAAAACTTGAAGCAGCCCTTGCCACAGGCTTAGACCAGCCATCTGCGGTTGTTATAGTGCTTAAAGAACTCATGGAAAAACACGGAAAAGTGGTTTTTGGTGGCGACGGGTACTCTTCTGAATGGCATAGAGATGCTGTTGAAGTAAATGGTTTGAAGAATATTCCTAATACTGCGGACGCACTTCCAGCGTTTCTAGAAGAGTCTGTAAAAATACTATTCGAAAGCACTGGCGTGTTAAGCCCGGTAGAGCTGAAAAGTCGTTACGAAGTGTATTCAGAGCAGTACATACTAGCGATAGAGGTGGAAGCCAAATTAGTTGTAGATATGGCCGTAACCTCAATTTACCCTGCAGCGATGGCCTACTTTTCGGAGCTCAGTTCTACTATTGCCAGTGCATCGAGTATGGGCATTGATATAGACGCGAGCACCGCAAAAAAATTGGCCGCCGAAGCAAATGCCATGATGAAGGCCGTTGCATCGCTTTCAAGCGCATTAGAAGAACACAATTTTTCCTCAGAGGAAGCCCATATGCAGTATTGCGCCAAAGATGTTCGTCCGCTGATGGACGAGGTAAGGTCTCATGCCGATACGCTGGAAGGTATCGTGCCAAATGCGGCTTGGCCGTTTCCAAAATATTCTGAAATGCTTTTTATTAAATAAGCCTTTAGGCAAGTCTAAGCGTCTTTGGCCGCGTTATTGGGCCCTTTTTTATCTTTTTTGGCCCCTTTTTTGGGGCTTTTTTATGTCTCGATTTTATATGGTGAAAGGGTTGGTACTCAAAAAAAAGGGCCACGCCGTTGACATAAAGGTGGGGTTCTTTGTGGGTGCCTCATGTTTCCATGCCCATAGACGGCGATCCTGGAATCAAGCCCCACGCAATAAAAAAACAGCTAGGCTTTGTATTTTACATCTGCGTCCATCGTAGAAAATTTGTACAGAAAAATTGGCATTTCAATAGTCGCGACTATAAAGACAGTAAAACCTAATGCACAAATTTTGCGGTACTAGTCGCCATGGCTACATATACAGAATATTTATTATGCACAAGTTTTGGCGTATAGGTGTTTCTGGCTACAAAGATCATCGGTGTTCCCATTGAAAAACTTTTCGATTATTGCGCAAACGTGCAATATGGGCGTGTTCTTTGAGTGTTGATACCGTCTTTCGACAAGATTCAGTGGCATAAGCGCTATCACCTATAGGAAGTATAAAATTATCTTCTAAGCTAAGTTGCTTCATAAGTCTTGCGACTTGCTTCATTCCCAGCTCATGCCCTTTCTGTTTTCTGGGGACTCTTTCTGTTGATGCAGGATCAGCCCAACGTTTACGCTCCTCTTAGCTTCCAGGAGGCACGTAAACCGGCTCCTCGCTACTAGCCATGGGTGTCGGTGTATAATGTTTTGGTTATAATGACCGAGCTTGATGAATCTCTGCTGGAGGTGGTGCAACAAACTGTTCAACCTAAGAACCGCAGTTAAATCACTAAAAGACGTGCCGGCAATTGGTGTGACTAGGGAAATTAAGCAAAGAGGGCTGCTTTCCGCTAGTCACCTTCGGCAGCTGCTTCTCGGTGTTGGCTTCCTTGGCAATTGCTCCCTTCGTTGCTCTAATAAGCTACTTCCAGTAGCGATGCTTCACCTACCTCCAGAATGCCCGACGACTCCATCTGTGGAGTCGTGCCTTGCCCTACTAAGCCACAGAGCCTGCCCCGTGAAACGTTTTGGGTATCCTTGCGGCTATATTGGTGATGAGCTATTTTTCAATTTTTCTAGGTGCGGCAAGGGCTTGCGCGGACTTTGATGATTCAAGCGCGGTTTTTAGCTTCAATATTTAGCTCAACTAGATCAGGTCTAGACTTCTACATTGTAGAGGTTCCCTTGAGTCTCGCGGCGCTTGCTACGTATACCGGAAATCACTGATTCAAGAGCTCGATCAAAGGTGGATGTATTTGACAATATTTTTGCATAGCCATCTTGAACATCGACGATTAATTCTCCACGAAATCGATTAAATAAAGGGAAGCCATTATTATCGGTGAAAATATATTTGCCTAAACTGGGAGCATGGAAAGCAACTTTACAGCGTTTAAATTCACCTTTAAGCATATACTCCATATACGTCCCTATTTGGATACATTCTACGATAGCTAATGTATCAGACATCGATAAGCGAGTTGAGTCGGTTTCAGTTATCGGTAGCGAGGAATAAGCCACCGGGGCTTCTGTTGTTTTTGAGAATGAGAACTCGATTACCTGTTCTGAATCACCTTCCATTGCAGCCAAGTCAGATGCCCGCTCACTTTCTGTTTCAGTCGCTATAAACTCGGCGGGCGCTCGAATTTCTTCCGCCTCAACGTAAGACGGTTTTTCCGCAACGCTAAGGACTGCATCATCTATCTCATTTTCAGAATCTACGTTTTTGATGCTTGCAACAACAACAGCATCTTCTGTTTTGTGATAATCATGCCCCACTGCTTGTTCGTACTTTTCTTTTGCTAATTCCTCCCGCTTTTCCTGTTCACGTTGGTCACGTAACAATTGTTCCTTATTCAACTCTTCAACAAGCTCTCTTGATTTTGCTATATTTTGTAAAGAATCTTCATCTATGGCCTTAATTTTTTTCCCTACAGCGCTCTTAATGAAGGCTAAATGAATTTCTTGCAGCTGATCCATAAAATGAGATCTGATTAATTCATCGATTTTACAAGTAGAAAAAACATGCTCTGTCCTTTTTACGATCGCAGGGAGGGCACTGATTAAATCCGGCTTCGTGAGAATGGTTTTTCCCGCCGCAGTAGACCACACTATTTTATCGAATAAATCTATGGCATTCGAACGCTCTTCACTCAAAGGCATATTCTCCATATAACAGGAATGAAGAGCTCTCGACCAAACTTTTTCCAATAGAGAATGAAAAAACATAGGCTTGGCTATGCGACTAATAGGACCAACAACAAATTCGTTTACAGCAGCGTCTGCCTCTTCTAGCTTGTCTTCAATCTCAGATTGAAGACAAGCCTGCTCTTCGATACTTTTTTCTTGTTCGGCGGCGACTTCTTTTATCTGTTGCAAATAGCCATTAATTTCTTCTTGCAAGGAAGATATTTGTTCAGGACTATTTTCAAAATCATCTGTCAGTGTAGTAACACTGTTTTTGATGATTTCGTAGGCTTTGGAGGTCGTAGAATTGGCCATATAGCCCAATTCTGTCAGATCATTAAGTAACAAACGGGCGGGGTGTTTTTTGTCTTCAAACAATTCTGCGTCAGCTAATGTCATGCGCATATAGGGAATTTGCAGACGCATCAATAAAGCACTAACTATTGCTGGAATGCTGTCGTCTTTTTCGATGTATTCGAACATCAAGGCAACCAAGTTAATGATATTCTCACTCATAGAGCTGATTACAATATATTGATCATCAGAGGAGCGACTGAGCATATCTTCAGCGAGAGCTTGTTGTATGCCTAACTCACGTTGGGCTGATTGCTGGTGTAACACTTGCAGAGTGGCCAACATACTGTCCACATCTTTCGGGGAAATGGTAACAATTGCCTGGTCGTCCCCTAGGTCGCCAGGCGGCGAAGAAAGGCTAGGTTTTTGGCTGTCTTTTCCACCAGCGAGCAATTCTGCTGGGACCTTAGTTTCTTTGAGTAGTTTCAGTATTTCAATGTCGAAATCTTCGTCCACCTCGATCAAGCGATTGCCCTTCCCAGCGGTCACATCGCTAGCTGAGCTATTTCGCTCTATGCGGGTACGGACCGGCATTTCTTCTAACTGGTATCCCTGGCTTTCAAATTGTTTACGAATACCAAGATACAGATGTTTCAGCCCCGGAAAGAACGACGTCTTTACTAATTCGCGAAGCAGGGCCTCGATATAGTCGTTTAATTCGCAGGCATTAATACTCTCATGAATACATTCAGCCACGCTTAGAGGAAAGAATGGGATGGTCGCATGGCTAATCATGATGCCTGGCAGTGCCTGGCTTAAACCACTTGAGACCGGCACTAACACATAATCTAAGCTAATTGCACCTTCGCCAACAAGACTCTGTGTTTTGATACAATCGGCTAACAACTCATCACCAACCAGGTTAAAGCCTGTGACTTTCAGGTGAGCATCATATTCCGCTTCCGATAGTATAAAATTATCTGCAATCTGATGCCATTTCGATGCGAAAGCGTCCTTCATTGCGAGACGAGAACGATTGAGGTCTCCGGCCATGACTTCGATCTGAAATTCGTCCAATGTTAGGCTGGGGGGTTCTCCGCTCGCAATAGACTTATCTTCAGCCTCTTGGAGTCGTTTGAAATCAAGCCGAAGCCTAGGCGCCACTGAGTCTAACAATACCTCATATTGCCTGATGACTTCTTTTCGGGAAGCCTCCAGCAATCTACCAACAAACTCAGACGGACTTTTATTTAGCATTGCTTTACAGCTCGCTCACCATAATGTTGTCTTGACGCGGTCTATCGCGGTCTATCGCGGTCAATTTGTCTACGCGACCTCGGCAAAAAGTATAATTAATAACCCAAAGCTTGACTAAGCCTAGAATTCGATACCCAAATAGCATAGAACAAATATATCCCAAGTAGTTGAACTATAGTCTGCTTACGGATGGTCTGCTTACGGATGGTCTGCTTTCGGATGGCGCGTGCAATAATATTTAGCTGCTTGTGTTTATCGCGTAAAGCAACATTATTTATGTGGTGCCAACGGCTTATCCTGGCGGTCCCAACAAATCGAAAAACACCCCTCGATCCGGGTGGAATAACCTCACTAATTCCATGCCTTGACCACGAAAACTGCACGATAGTGGGTTTCTTCCGCGATATCTTCAAAAAAGTCTACATAAACAATACGTTTCGCGTAGCTCACCATGGATGGCATCCACTAAATCACCGGCCGCTTGTGCAATCACTTCAGCCCACTTTTTGAACGTGGTAGTGGCCGGAAGACCACAAAAGCGCACTCGCTGAAACCCTTTGGGTAGAATATGCTGGAGCATTCGACCGATAACGATTTGTACATAGATTGTTTCGTAGACTCTCGACTTCGCTCGGTGGGATTGATAGTAATACTTAACTTCCTGGTCCTCATAGGGTAGGCAACGATTCTGAAAACACCGATGGGCGGGGATGACAAATACTTGATGAATCCCCGGTAACGTTTGGTGGTTACTTTTTCTTTAGGTTGTTTCCTTTATGGGCATAGAAACCATCGGGATGGTCCGCCCACAAGGCTTGAATCACCCCTTTGTGCTCCAGAAATTCAACCGCCATCAAGCCAAGCAAGTGCGGCTGCCAGAGCAGCCGAGGCGGTTCAACGATAAGCGCTTGAAGGTGCGCCTAATAGAGCGCCAATCCTTGGCTCCAGGAAGAAGCGCGCCTTCGGCTAGTATCACGTGCAAGTGTGGATTGTAGCTGCCATTACGACCATTCGTACGCAGCAAAACAATCAGTGCTATTTTGTAATCCGAGCTGTTAACGGCTCCTAAATCAAGTCGGCCAAACACGGCTCAGTCAAGCCCATAAATCGCGAATACAACTAACTTTGATTAGGGAGTGGAATTAGCAGTTTCTCTGGTAGTGTCAACACCACCATACCATACCATACCATACCATACCGTGCATAGCGCCTTCCTCACTGCGAGTAAACCCTGCCTTTGTAACTGAAATTGACTTTATGATCTCCCTTACCGCACCCAGGCACTGATAGGTCGCAAACCCATTCTCCTCACTGCCACACGACAGCATTTTTTCACTTCTGAATGATAGTAATGGGTGGCATTGCGGGGATTATTGCCAACAAACGTTGACCAATGCGCAGAGAATATACGCTTAAAGCGAAGAAAGGAGTAATGGGGGTCACCCATTAGAAGGATCAGCAGATAAAGCAAAATTCCGTAGTTATTTAACGAAGTAGAGATAGACTGTTTGTTTTCCAATTTGCACCCAAAAATTTCGCGGTATGGCATCAACTAATACGCTCCGGTCACCCATTTGAATGAAGGCGTTTGTCGATAGCGGAAAGTTGATATCGGCAGCCCTTGGCGACACGAGTCTCAGAAAATATTTAGTGCTGTACATGTGTCCACGTCTCAGTAGTGCGGTAAAACTGCCGGTACATTGCGACAGATCTTTGGCTGATTCTCGCGAATCTCCAGACATTACTGGCTCACAGCACGGGCATACTAGCGTTTAACAAACAGAAAAATGAATGATTGTACGAGCGTTTTAATCAGGTTTAATGGTTTTGCCAACCCCTTTCACGAACTCACTCGCCCAACCAAAACATAGTGTTATATTTTCGTATACATTAACCAAAAGCCTTGTGAATATCGAACTCAACATTATCGCGAAGCACGTAATAACATGCCCGCGCCAATTTGTGAGCAATGGTTTTTTTTGGCAACTACTGGATGTGTTTTTGCGAGCTTTCGCTGATAGTATTTTGTAACCGTGTCGTTGTAACGGATCGCAAAACTGGTCGCCTCAATGAAGGCCCAGGTCAAATACTTGTTACCGTTTTTGCCCTTGACGCAACGACTGTAGGAGGCATAGCGGCCAACAGAGTCAAAGCGCGAGTAATGGGGGGCAGGTCTTGAATCGTCAATTACCCCGCAAAGCCTAGTTTATCACTGGATATCTTGAACAATATAACCAGTACACCAACAATTGTTAGCGCCGGTGTAAAAGCGCGGTTATTTGCCGCTGTCTAATAGCCGAATCTCAATCATCGTTATTGAGGTTGTTGATTTTAACTATGGTACAAATTGAGTTATGGAGATAACAAAGACTGCGCAAAAAGTTACGGCGCAAGAATGGGGGGCACCCCGCACTGCAGGATGAACGAATAATTGTAGTTGTGTTAATTGAGGCGACAGAAGAAGTGATGGTTTTTCGCTTTTTCATTCCGCTACTCAGCAAATCATGGAAAAGGTTATGCAGAGAACCCATATGCGTCACTTTTTTCCTTAGGCGTTCCCGGTACGGGCGCTGTCTAGCGGCGTGTTTCAGTCGCCCTTCAAAGGTATTCTGATAACGACTAGACGCCCAGCGTCTTGCAGCTGCGCTAGCGATAGGCCCACATCCATCACAGTAAACATTGCCTCGGTCGCATTGACGACAAATGAATACTACCGAATGGCACCTAGTACAATTGTAGAGGCGGGTATTTTTTCCATAATTTTAATCGGTGATTCTCAGACTCCACAGGGCCGCTGTGTCTCGTTATATTATCTGATAGCTGCAGGGTCTGTGGATTTATGGAAATCTCAGCTTCGACGCCTTTTCCATGAACTCCACGGCCATCAATAATAATAAATCGAATAAAAAATAGGTATTTTTGAAAACAGTGGCAAATAACCGCGCTTTTACACAGGCATTTACAACAATATAAGCAGGGCACCAACAATACCATTTGTCTCCGCTTTGGAGAGAACCTACAGCCAAGGTTTTCCAGTCCCAAAGTCAGTTGCTGGCCGGTATCGGAAATAAAAAATTAGTAGGGAAAAAAGGCAATTGAATGCATGTGTTATCTGTTTAGGCTATTCTGCGGTGGTCGTTGTGGGAGTAATCTCACCGATGCTCTCCACTACCTATCTTCACAACGTTATCGATGAGTGGTTTAAAAAACAAGTAAAGCCACGATACGATGTATTTGTCTGTCGGTACGCAGATGATTTAGTCTGTGGTTTTCAGTACAAAAGCGACGCAGAGAAGTTCTACGAGGTTTTGCCAAAGAGGTTGAAGAAGTATAACCTTGAGGTGGACGAAGAGAAAACAAGCTGCATCCGGTTCTGTCGATTTAATCCAACGATGGAGAACGCATTTACCTTCCTAATTTTTGACTTCTATTGGGGAAAGGACAAAGGTGGGGGAGCGCGATTGTTTCGTCGAATAGCAATGAAAAAATTACTCACTACGAAGGCAACCTACAGTGAATCCATCAAAAAGTATCAGCATATGAAAACGTCGGAGCTAATGGATCTGCTGACAGTGAAGCTGCGAGGGTACTGTAATTATTTTGGCGCAACCCCCCAGTTATTCACGTAAACAGCGATATTGTTGGCTGGAGTCCAGCCTCGGTAGAAATCGGTAATGTTAGGGGGAGCTTAGGCTGGTAGCTTCAACGACAAAAAGAGGAGCTATTTTAAAAGAGGATGTACGGAGCCACCGCGGGAGTCGTCATAGTTCATTTTTTGGCGCCAAAAGATCCCGGCAATAACAATTAGAGATTTGCAGTTTGCTTCATATTGCAATTCGTCGTAATTGGGCAAAAATACCTATTGTTTCCTCAGTTTGGTGATAAAGTATCAAGCCCGTATTAAAATGTTTTTATAAATTGCATTTCTATTGACAAAAACTTGGCACCACTTCCATGGCGAAGTGCTAGTCTAGCCACGTCCGAGTTTTGTGAGTAAGATTTGGCAGGAAATTGACCTGCATCACAAATTTATATTTTGCATGAATCTATTGGATTAATTTTAATTTACTGTCATCCACTCACATAATCCAAGTTTGTCCGCTCGATTCAGATATGTCATCTCTTGATGTAGAACGTTTATTTGGCGGTATTTGGTGCCATCTGTATGCTGTCTTTACGAATACGATTGCATCGTTTTTATGTTGGCCAAAGAAGATATTTTTTGTTTGGCAGATAAAATACCGATAGTAGTATATCTAAAAGTCCATGCTCGATTGAGTGAAAATTTAGTTTTTGCTTTGACTCGGGTTGGCCATGCTGGTAATTGGGAGTTGGTATATGCAAAAAACTCAAGAAGTAATACGTGTCGTAATCGCCGTGGATACCCGTATATACCGTGAGGGTGTGTCTCACATGCTCGATAATTTTGAAAATATACGTGTTGTCACCTCTGTGTGTAAGGGTGACGATATTGCAAAGGTGTGTTATGAGAGTGCGGCCCATGTTCTTCTTTTGGACGCCACATTTGCCGATGCTATTAGTGTAATAAAGCGTTTAAAGCGCGATGTCTGCACCACAAAAATAATCATGTTGGCTATGTCGGCCTGCCGAAATAGCATTGCTAGATTTGCCTGTGAAGGTGTAAAAGAGTTTGTTACACACGACGACTCCTCGGAAGATTTGCGTCACTGCATTGAAGCCTCCGTCGGTAGTGGGTTTTGGTGCTCTTCTCGGGTCGCAGAGTTATTGTTTAATTCCGATTTTCAGCCGTCGGAGTCACCATTGGTAGTCTCTAATGCTGCTAGCGCGAATCCAGCAAAAACGAATATGGCTGCTGCTAATGTAACCACCGCTGGTGCCAATACGGTAATACCAACATTAACCCCTCAGCAAACAATGGTGCTAAACCTTATCGAATCGGGTTATACCAATAAAGATATTGCACGCAAACTCAATATTGAAACCGCCACTGTAAAGAACCATGTTCATCAAATTCTGCAGCGCATGCAGGTGAATACCCGAGGCGAGGCTGCTGCAGTACTCAGAAGGCAAACTGCTTAAGAACGTCTGCTGGGATTACATTTTTTTAATTACTTCTAGTTTTAAATGACAGATTATTTCCTCTGAACTAGTGCCAATATTTCTCTCCCCCCTTTTTAGGCGTATTTTTTCGGGTTTCTATTGCTAGCAAGGCACTTAAAAATAGTACACTGCATTGTCAGGCTTGCCGTTAATACACCCCTGCAAGCTCGGTGTCGGCTTCTTGCCTCCTGCGGTCTGAAAATGCAGGCTTTTTATTTCTCCCTGTCACTGCCTGTCTCTCCCTATCTCTCGATATATCTATATCTTTAGATTCAGTATCATCTCTATACCCATAGATCTATCTCTCTATACCTTCCGATCACTTGATCTAGATCTTGCGCCAAAATACAGATCCAAGGATACATTTAATTATCCTAAAAATGCGAGGATACTGGGGTCCACAGCAATAAGGAGTCCTCAGTGGAATCAACCAAACTAGTCACAATTGGTCTCCCAAAAATATTACAAGAAATTGTTTTTCAGTCTTTTAGTGCGCGTGGCAGCATTAAAATATTGGGGCACTATTCGGCGATGGAAGATTACCTAAAATATTCGAGTGCATCGCAAAGTGCGGGGCGCATCCAGTCATCAAACGACGCTTACTTTGGTGCTGAAAGTGGGGGCGAGGACAGCGCGATGACTGTTGATACAACAGATGGAGCGATCAATGAGCCGCAGGTAATCCTATTGCAAACGGAGGCGGCTAATAGATGTCCGCTTTTGCTCTACAAGTTTCCTTCTGCTCGGGTAGTAAGTTTGGAAGACTATGGAAAATACATAGTGGTGTGGAAGTTAACGCCGGAAAGAAAAATATTGGGACAGGTAAGTTCTGATGAATTGGCCGACTATATTTTTTCAGCCGTGAATGATGTGATGGATTAATTCAAAAAAGTTACCCGTTCCGGAAATAAATGAAATTCCAGATTAATATTTGCATGTGTAAAATCGTGACAAGGGTGAAAACAAATACGGGAACAACCA
Source organism: Lentisphaeria bacterium (assembly GCA_047616325.1). Lineage (GTDB taxonomy): Bacteria > Pseudomonadota > Gammaproteobacteria > Pseudomonadales > Cellvibrionaceae > JBLHGN01. The sequence continues at coordinate 16,530 of JBLHGN010000003.1, read as the reverse complement.
TGGCAGATTTTAGGGCAATACGTGCGGTAGGTGAGTCGTTAATGGGGCTGTTTCAATCCAGTTATCGGCCCTCTGATTTCAACGATATTGTTGCTGATTTTCGTATGTTTACCTCGCGAGACTTTACCAATAATGCCATAACCAACGGTGCCTCTCTATTTATGTACCGCGTATATTGCAATGGTTCGTATAGAACGCCCCCGGGCCGAATTGGCGCCGACGGCAGAGCCATGGACACACAATTACCGCTTGAGCTGCACTTTCTTATTACCTTGTGGGGTGGTGAAGCGTCGTATCAATACGAATTGGCAGGATGGGTGATGCGGCTTGTTGAAGATACCGCCATGTTGCCCTCGGCCGTGTTAAATTCCACTACGCCCAATGTATTTAGACCCGATGAAAGCATCGACATAACCCACGCGGAATTAAAAACCGAAGACCTGTTTAGAATTTGGGATGTTCTGGGTGTGAATGCCTACCAGCTCTCCATTCCCTACGTGGCAAGAGTGGTCAATATTGAATCGACCCAAACCTTGCCGAGTGAGTTCGACGATCGCGTGCAAGAGCGGGTGCTAGATATGGGCTTAATCAAATGAGTTTTATCAAGTGTGTTGAGCCCGTAGACATAAATAAAGAAGCAGAGGCTAAGCCGTGTTGAACAATCCAATACTAGAGCGTGTTTCACAAAAAACTCTACTGGGAATCCGCTTTTGGGACCCCGCTCTAGATGTGCAAATTCTCAATGGTTTACACGTTACACTGGCGCCCATTGAAAATATTTTACAAATGAGGTCGGCAACAAAAACTTCAAGCGGGGTATATGCCTTTAACAATATTCCGGGAATGCTCAATTTTGAAAATGGAATGGAAGGTACAGAGGTGCTGAACTCTCCCGGCAGCCCTTCGCCGAGTCGAACCTATGTATTGGAAGCGCAAGATCTAGAGCGGCGATTTACAGGGGTTTCTTTGTTGATCGATTTGCCTTTGCCCTATGCAGGCCTCTTTTTGGTTGATGACAATGTCGGTTCGCCGAGCAATACGCCAAAGGGTTTTAATTTATATTCATCTATTACTCGTTTTTCCGCCCGCCAATATACCTGCGTGCGCGGCGAACTTATCAATAGGGTCTCTGAGCAGCCCGCCGCCCATGCCTTGGTGCGAGTGCAAACGGAAGACGACTTTAGCTGGTTTGGCCTTGCCGACGAAAAAGGAAGGTTCGCGATAATGATGCCCTATCCATTTTTAAGTGTTTCCTTTGGCGGTTCGCCACCAACGGTGGAAGGTATTCGCTTGTCGGAACGCACCTGGAATATTCAAGTGTCAGTGATGTACGAGCCCCTAAGTCAGCACATTGTTCCAGGGGCCTTACAGCCGGATTATTCGAGCATATTAAGTCAAAAGCAAGCACTTGTTTACACAGCAACACCAGAGAACGACGCGGGAGAAGTTTCAGAATTGCCAGCAGTACTTGTATACGGACGGGATTTAATCGTAAAGACAGACGGGTTTTCAGAATTGTATATAGGTTCTAATTAAATACAGATCCATTGAATCTGGACACCTAAAAATGGATCCGAATTAAAGAATAGGCACCAGTTAATTATGGGCCTTAGTGAATCACCAGCCTAATCGTGGAGGAAGAGTCATGCCAGAATATTTAGCTCCTGGAGTATTTGTAGAAGAAACTAGTTTCCGACAAAAAACCATAGAGGGTGTGAGCACCAGTACCACCGCATTTGTGGGGCCAACACGCTTTGGCCCGGAGTCGGACGAACCGCCCCTGTTAACCAGCTTTTCCGAATTTGAAAGAATTTATGGCGGTCTCGATCAATTAAGCTTCGACACCGAAGAGGCGACACACAATTATCTTGCACACGCAGTACGCGCCTATTTTGAAGAGGGTGGTCGCCGGCTCTATGTGGCTCGTGTCGTTGACGACGCTGCGCAGCGTGCTCGAGCAGAGGTGGCGGACTCGCCATCCATCATTGATTTTGAAGCGCGTCATCCAGGTGTGGCAGGTAACTTTAGCCTAACCCTTATTTTTAAAGCGGGCGAAAATATTTTAGGCCTTGCACCACGCGACCCTAGCCAACCATTAAGCACCGATACCGTGCCTATTTTGCGTGGGGTAAGAGCTGGCGATATTGTGCTTGGCACTGAAACAGGCTCACCCGCAGGTGAACTGGAACTCTATCACGTGGAAGATTTTGTCGATGGCGGGCGCAGCACGTTTCGTTTGGCTCCCGCCGAGCCAAGCTCTCCCGACGAAGCCATGGCGCTGGACAGTTTTTCTTTTGTGCGCGCACTAGCAGTGAGTGTAATAAGCGGTGCGCTGGGTCGCTTTTCCGACCAGCAGTCCTGGGAGGATTTGAATTTTCGCGGTGAGCACTCCGAATCATTTTTCACGGTGTTTCAACCCGCACCGGCCAATCGCCGCGCTCAGCTCTATGTGCCCTTGGTGGTCAATGTCGATCCGAACAGTAGGGTGGATGCCGTGGCAGATTTGCTGGCGCTAGAGAGTTTGGCTAACGCCCCCGCCAGTTCGCCATCCTTGACCATTCTCGCCGGTTTAAATGACGACGAGTCCACCGATGCCCAGCGCTCCGCCCGCATATTTTTAACCGCAGGTACCGATGGCCCTCGCCTTGGTTCAGCCGATTACGAAGGTGACGACGACCACCCCAAAACCGGGTTAAAAACCCTGGAAGATTTGGAAGGAATTTCGATTATAGCCGCACCGGGTTCAACCCACAGCGATGGTGAAGATACCGGTGCCGATGTGAGGCGCTTGTTAATCTCCCACTGCGAACGCATGCGCTATCGCGTAGCTGTTTTGGATTCGGTAAACAATCAATTAATTTCGGAAGTGCGTGCCGATCGCTCCTCCATCGACACCACGCGAGCCGGCCTATATTACCCCTGGATAAGTATTGCCGACCCAATCACCGAAACGGATATTTATTTGCCACCTAGTGGCTTCGTAAGCGGCATTTTTGCGCGCAACGATATTGAACGCGGTGTTCACAAAGCGCCGGCCAACGAAGTGCTGCGTTTAGCCAAAGGTTTGGAGATAAGCATTAATAAATCTCAGCAAGAAGTATTAAACCCCGACGGCATTAACGTCATTCGCTTCTTCGAAGGTCGCGGCTACCGCATTTGGGGTGCGCGTACCGCCACCTCAGACGCCGAATGGAAATACATGAATGTACGCCGTTATTTTGCCTTTTTAGAGCGCTCTATCGAACTGGGCACGCAGTTCGCGGTGTTTGAAAACAACGGACTGACATTGTGGGCCAATGTGCGCTCCACCATTCAAGACTTTCTTTTTAACGAATGGAAACAAGACCATTTGGCTGGAGCCACACCAGACCAAGCGTATTTTGTTCGCTGTGACCGCAGCACTATGACCCAAAACAACATTGATAACGGCCAGATGATTTGTTTTATCGGCGTGGCGCCTTTGCGCCCTGCAGAATTTGTAATTTTTAGAATTGGTCAGAAAACTGTGGATAGTATTCAATAATGTTTAGCAAAAATAACTATTGAACTCAAATAATTGGTGAACAAGCACGAATTAACAGATTGGAGAAATTGCTATGGCAGCATCACAAATATTATCCCAGTTTAATTTCTTAGTAACCTGGGACAACATGAAAGGCGAAACCAAAGAGGCCGGTTTTCAGGAAGTGGGTGGGCTCACGCTGGAAGTGGCGATAGCCGAGTACCGCGCTGGCAATGCTAAAACCAACGAGACCACTAAATTTAGTCTTCTCGCCAAGGCTGGCGACACCACCTTTAAACGTGGCGTAATTGGCGCCAACGACTTATACGACTGGGTGAGTGCTGTGCGCGATGGTAAGGATGGCCAAGGTAAAAAAGTAACGGTGACCCTACTTAACAACGCTCGTAAACCTGTGATGAATTGGTACTTATTGGGCGCGCGCCCAATTAAATATGCGGCCCCCACGTTTAACGGCAAGGGCACAGATTTGGCCATTGAAGAGTTAACCTTGTCTGTTGAAAGGATAGAGCAAGAGGCCGCCTAATGAGTACTCGTGCGCAAATATTTCCCGGTGTATATTTTGATGTGGTGCAAGCGGCTGTTGAGGACAGCTTGCCGCGCATGGATATCGCGTCGTTTGTAGGCTACGCCAGCGCCGGGCCGATAAACACGCCCGTCGCCGTAGAAGATATCAGACGATTTCGGGAAATATTTGGGCAAGACCTAGAGCTCGCCTGGGACTCAGAGAAAAATGAGCGTGTAAAAAGCGTACTGGGCTTGTCAGTTGAAGCATTTTTTCGCAACGGCGGTCGGCGTTGCTGGATAGTGCGCGTTGCCGACGAGTTACTGGCACAAACGGCCACCTATATCTTGCCCAGAATGCTGTGCTGCAATGGCTCGGTTCTGCAGCCCGCCATTGCTTATGCGCGCAGCCCCGGTAGTTGGGCCGAGAAAATAAAAGTCAACACAGTGCTGCAGGTTGTTCAATTGCCTTTGGCAAAAAACGCCGCCGTAAACGCGGCGTATTTTCACGTTGGGGCAGACGGCTGGAGCATTAGTTTGGTTGCCAGCGCTGCGCAACTAGGTATTGGTGACCTTATAAGTATTCGCCCTTACCCGAATACACGTATGTATTTAGTCGTCGGGCACATAATTTCCACATCGTTCGGCGTGCAGGTCAGTGGGTCGCAGGCCTTTTTGTTAGACGAAAATGCCAACGCTTCTCCACGTGTGTTCGATTCCAGTCTTTCACTAAATGCAAGCGAGTTATTCGAAAACGACGTGTCCCAACTTTTGCAGGGCAAGGTATTATTTTCTATCTCGAGTTTTGACGCCCTGGGTGTATCGCAATCCCTGTTCGCCTCCACTGCAGTAACCAGCCCACCAATTTCCAGCCCAGCAACCTTAGAGATAGAGGCGCTTTATTCGGCCCAGCTTCTGCGTTTTGACTGTATCGTCCAAGACAATAATAAAACCGAATGGCGCTTATCTCAGTTAGGCTTTGTCAAGCAACATAGGCGCTTCTGGGGCCTATTGCCTAGCGATGAAAAACTGTTTGCGCAAACGGACGGTCGCACCAGTAAAAATCAAACACAGAGCTCGCAAAGTTTTCTGGATGAAATTAATACACCGCGCTTTCCACTGGCTTCGGGTTTTTCGCACGCCATTGAAGAACACAATTCGCTTTATTTACCCATTGGTATGCCGGTGTTTATCGATGCCACCATGGCGGTCAAAGGTGAGTTTTCTATCGAAGCGAGTACGCTGGCATTAAACGGGATCGAAAACGCCGGCTCAACCCTGTTTATCGACAAACGTCTTGCCGGAGTTGGTAGCGATTTACTACGTAGAGAAGGCAATGCTCTTGCATTTCTCACAGAAAATAGTGAGCCCTTAGTTGGCATTCATAGTTTGTTATCGATTCCCGAGGCAACCGTGGTGTCGGTGCCGGATGCCAGCCACCGCCGCTGGGACAATATCGCGCCACCGTACCCATTGCCATTGCCAGCGCCCGCTTTTATCGATGTGCAAGTAACAGAGGTGGAGGGTGAGTATGCCGTTCAATGGACGGACGTTGACAGTGCCGTTAACTACAGGCTGGAATGGAGCGAAGACGCAGACTTTTTGGAAACATTCTTTAAGACAATATCGGGCGATGGCATGCCGCGTGTTGGCCAGCCCGTTGATTTAATTCCCATACCCGATACGGCGTGTACGGTAAACATGGGTAAAAAGGGCCAACGTACCCTCTATTTTAGAATTCGTGCAGCAAATCGCGAACAGGTGAGTGCATGGTCACAAAATATTGCCAAGCAAATTCCCGAAGCCGACTTCCTGGACTGTGAATTTTTCAATGCCGAATATTTGGCTGTTACCATACAGCTAAATGGCAGCACTCTAGCTTCGCCGTCGCTTGAAGAAAATGGCTACGTATTAGATCTTGAATTCGATTACGCCACGGTCGACGATGCCGCTATCGATAGCACGGACAGCATCGATATTCAAAAATCGAGCGAATTTATTTTTCTAAATGCAGAAACCATTTTTTCGTCATCCCCCGCCAATTTGGACGTAGCCGGCAATCTTCAACTATCTGTCGACAGTCCATTGGACGCCAGTGTTTATTATCGCGCACGCGCTCATAGCTTGAGCGCCAACGGCAAGCTCACCTTAGGCCCCTGGTCTAACACGCTCACGCATGTTCCCTCGCGACTCAGTCAGGCTAGCCTGCAACAGGTTTCCGATTTTAATGACGCCGACATTCTTGCCGTTCATCGCGGGCTGTTGCGTTTATGTTACGCCCGTGGCGATCTTTTTGGTGTGTTGTCGTTACCGCGGCACTACACCGTACAAAACGCTCAAGACCATTTTGCGAAACTCAGCCCCATGGTAAGTTACGACGGGCCGCTCATCAGTGGTTCGGATGTGTTAACAGCAAGAGTCAATCCGCTTAATATTGGTGAGGCTAATGTGTGCAGCCATGCGGGGCTCTACTACCCTTGGTTCGCTAGTCGAAATGAAAGCGCAGGTCAGGGCAGCATTAGGTTTAATACCATTCCCCCCGACGGCGCAGTAAGTGGAAAAATATCGGCCAAGAGCATCGAGCGTGGCGCGTGGATAGCACCGGCTAATTCACCGATAGTGGATGTGTTGGCCCTCGACACAAATATATCCAGTGCCCAATGGGCGGCATTAATGCAATCCCATATCAATGTCATTCGCGACCAACCACGCGGGTTTTTGCTGTTGAGTGCAGACACCCTTACAGACAATTTCGAGTTAAAAGAAGTTAATGTACGCCGCCTTATGAGCATGTTAATGCGCCTCGCCCAGCGCGAAGGTAATCGCTACGTATTTGAACCCAATAGTGCCGCGTTTCAAGAGCGCGTGCAGCAACACTTTGAATCTATATTCGACACCTTGTTTGCACGCGGCGCATTCGCTGGGAAAAAAGCCAGTCAAGCCTACCGCGTAGTGACCGATTCCAGCGTAAATACCGTACAGAGTATCGAAGCGGGGCGCTTTATTGTAGAGCTTCATGTTGCACCTTCTCATGCACTTAAATTTATTCGCGTGCGTTTGGTACAAACGGGCCCCAGTCAATTGCAGGTTCAGGAGGTGGCAGTATGAGGTTGTTTACTACCTTCAATTTCCATATTTCATTCACCCTGCCGCAAAAAGAAAAAGAAGTGTGCGAGGCCGAATTTTCAGAATGTTCTGGCTTGGAAATGACCATGGAAGTGAACACTATTAAAGAGGGTGGTAACAACAGTGAACAAATTCATCTGGCGGGCCCATTAACCTATGGCCAACTGACACTAAAACGTGGCATGACTTCAAATTTTGATTTGTGGGATTGGTTCGAAAACGTGCAAAACAATCGTATGTTGCGGGTGGACGGCGAAATTCAAATGCTGTCTTCGCAGAGAATGGCGAGCGATCCGGTGCCGCCTGGGAAAAAAAACAAAGATGTGGTGTTTAAACTCACAAGTTGCATGCCGGTAAAAATTGTTGCCCCTAATTTAAATGGTAAAGATGGTGAAATCGCCATAGAAGAATTGCAAATTGTTTACGAGCGCTTGCAGCGCGTAACTGAAAAAGAAAATACAGGAGCGGCGGCCTAATATGCCAGAGCAAACAACGATAGCCAAAGCGGTGCTTCAACAAATTTCCTGGAATGAAGACGGCGATGTGGTGAACCCCGGCTCTGAGTTTGAGGTGCAGTTTAACCCCGAAACGTTAAACCTTGCTTTTGCCAATCAGGTGGCCGGTGGCGACCAAGCCGGTGGTGCCGCCATTCAATTTAATTCTAAGGGCACCACCAAACTTACCTTCGATCTAATATTTGACGTAACCGACCCAAAAATTGCGCAGCGTTTTAGCAAAGACAGCAAACCAGAATCGCTTAACGATGTAAGGCGAATTACCAAGCTGGTTGCCGATTTTATGCAAACCGAACAAACCGGCACGGGTAAAGACGCACGTTTTATTCCGCCGGGTGTGCGTTTTAGTTGGGGTACTTTTCGTTTTGATGGTGTGGTGAATTCGATTACCGAAAAAATCGATTTCTTTTCGGAAGAGGGCGTGCCTCTACGTGCAACACTTTCTGTAGGCATCACCAAGCAAGACGTGGATGTGAATTTCGGTACGCCAGACGCCGACGCAGCCGGCAACGCGGCTGCGGGTACTTCGCCAAAACCTACACCAAAACAGGGTGGAAGTATGCAAGACCAATTGGCAAAGACTGGTAACCCAGAAAAATGGCAGGGCGATGCCTTGGCCAATGGTATTGAGAACCCAAGAGACCTGCCTTTTGGTCAGCCTTTGGAGTTGGGTACTGATTTGGCAGCGAGTCTAAATGCCAGTTTGGATGTAAGTGCTGGCGCGGGTATTAGCGGCGGTATGTCGGCAGGAATTAGCGGCGGTGTGACTGGTGGTGCTGGTTTTGGTGGCAGTATCGGTGGAAGTTTGGGTGGAAGTTTTGGTGGCAGCATTAGTCAGAGTTTGGATGTAAGTGTTGGGCTCGGTATTAGTGGCGGCATTGGTGTTGGTGGAAGTATAGGTAGTGGTTTGGGTATTGGGGGTGGTATTGATTTGGGTGCCGGAGCAGATTTCGGCATAGATGCCAGTGCGGATTTGGCGTTGAATGGTGGTATTGATTTGGATGCTGAAGCGAGTGCTAGTGCGGGGTTTGGGTTTTGAATAATTTATGTGTTTTAACATTTTGGCATTTCTTTGAATCCACGACATGTATCACGCACCTCTACCAAAGACACGCCGTAAATACATCCGTGTAGGCTCGTCACCAGCATCCATGCTGGTGACGGTCTCTGATAGAGGCACGCAATACATGTCTCCGCCCGTTTCTGTTGAAAAAAGGCAAATATATGAGCGTAATTATCGACCAATTCGAAGTGATATTGGATTCACAAGAAGACAAACAAAGTCAGTCGAGCGCTGCGAGCGGCGAGGTAAGCCAGGCGCAGTCGTTAATTAAGCCTTTAGATGTGGCCTCGATAATTAAGCAAATGCAAAACCGGTGCGCGCGTGTAAGAGCACATTAGTGAAAAAATATGTGTTACTCGTCTAGCACTGAGAGACATGGATTGGGTGCGCCCGCTGGGGACCGTCACCAGCATGGATGCTGGTGATCGAGTCTACACGGATGTATTCACGGCGTGTCCCCAGTGGGCGTGCGCAATACATGTGTCGGGCTTCAATCGGGTGTTTTTGGGTCGTAATTAATTAGTTAACAGAGAAAAAAGGTAAATAGTAAATGACAGGCTTAGCAACAACACTACCGCTATATTCCTCGCGCCCACGTATAAAAATCGATGGTCGTTCGGATGCGCGTCTAGACGCAGGTTTGTTGACGCTATCGGTAAAAGAAGATGAGTGTGGTTTGTATTGTTGTGAAGTGTGTTTTGGCAACTGGGGCAGCGCGAACAACGAATTAAACTTCATGTATTTCGACAGGCAAGTATTTGATTTTGGAAAAACCATTCAAATCGAAATAGGGGATGGCGATGCCGCAGCGCCGATTTTTACCGGTCGCATTACGGCCATGGAAGGGCGCTTTATCGAGCAGCGTCCGCCTGAATTAATGATATTGGCCGAAGATAAATTACAAAACTTACGCATGGTGCGCAGAACCCGTACCTTTGAAGATGTGAGCTTGACGGACGTATTGGAAACGATTACAACGGATCATGGTGTGGAGTTGCAAGTAGATATTGATAGTCCATATTATAAAATTCTCTCCCAACTAAATCAAAGTGACTTGGCGTTTATTCGCGAAAAAGCAGGACTTATAGACGCAGAAGTATGGATGGAAGGCAGCAAACTATTTGTGCAATCCCGTGCGCGTCGAAAGGTGTCCACGTTGGAACTCACCTACAAGCAGCGTTTACATGAATTTTCGGTGTTGGCGGATTTAGCGCATCAGCGCAGTAGTTTATCTGTGAGTGGTTGGGATGTTGCGGCGAAAGAACAGCTAGTAGCCTCCAGCGACAAATCTGTTATTGAATCTGAATTAGACGGCGGCACCGCAGGCGGGCAAATTCTCGCCGAAGTATTTGGTGGTCGCCACGAAAATATTGCGCACCTTGCCCCGACAACAGGCGAAGAAGCAAAAGTTTTGGCCGACGCGCACTATCGCACCATCGCGCGTCAATTTGTAACCGGCAGTGGTTTGGCCGAGGGCGATGCGCGCTTAAAAGCAGGGGCCCACGTTACCCTAAAAGGTTTGGGGCAAATGTTTAACGGTGTGTATTTTGTGAATGGTGTGCATCACATGTTCTCGCAAGACACGGGCTATAAAACACATTTCAGTGTCGAACGTCCGGCAATTGATACGCAGTCATAGCAACATAGCAACGTAGCAACGTAGCAAAAGAAGCACAACAAAAGCAGCAGCGACGTGGTCGTTTTATTGGTAAAGCCATTTAAGGTAAAGCCATTAAGGTAAGACTATTTAGGGTAAGACTATTTAGGGTAAGAGAATGCAAGAAACCATGCTACAAAAAATGTTCGACAGTCGTCTACCCAGCGGTTATGGCGGGCATTTTTACGGGGTTTACACCGCTGAGGTTGTCGATATTGCCGACCCCGAAGGCCAGGGACGGGTGCGGGTGAAGCTGCCTTGGTCTGCCGATGGTTATGGCGAAGAGTATCAAGCCTGGGCCCGTGTGGCGACGATGATGGCGGGTGCCGATCGTGGTACATGGTTTATTCCTCACGAAGGTGACGAGGTGTTAGTCGCTTTTAATGCCGGCGATACGAGGCACCCTTATGTGATTGGTTCGCTGTGGAATGGTCAAGACAGTCCTCCCGAAACCATGGACAGCGCCGGAAATAATTACGCAAAAACCATTCGGTCCAAAAATGGTGTGCGAGTGAGTTTAAACGATAAAGACGGTCAAGAAAGTCTCACGCTCGAAACCCCAGGGGGGCAACGTTTAGTTTTAAAAGATGGCCCTGGTGCAGTTGAAATTGAAGACAGTAATGGCAACTCCATAAAATTCGCTACCACCAGTATTACCGTGGAGGCGGCCTTAACTGTCACGCTTAATTGCACCATCGCTGAAATAAAAGCATCGTATATGACGGTGGACTGTCCTTTTACAAGTTTTAGCGGTGTTGTTCAGGCAGACACAGTGCTAACTAACAGTGTCGTGAGCGCATCCTACACACCGGGAGCAGGAAACATATGGTAGCCGTACTCACCAAACACGATACAAAATGGGTATCGCCCTCGCCTCTGTGGAAGAATTTTTCCGATACGAGTACTAGCGATGTGCGCAAAAATTTTCATCGGCCAACAATTTTGCGCTTTAACAGCGATAATTTTATGGAGGAGTTGTTGGGTGTTATGAATTACTACCCAGAAACGCTGGGTGAGTGGAAGGCGCAACCGGAAACCTGGCGCGAACCCATGGACACACCTTCTACGGCTGCGCTTATAAAAGTGGCGCGGCCACTATCGCAGTTTAAAAAAATTCAAACACAACAGTTAAAAACACTAAAGCCGTCTGTTATTAAACCCAGCACAGCGGCGAACACCTCACTGCAAATACCGGTTAACACAAAACCACTCAAACTGTATCAACCCGCGCAATTGCGTTTCTATTTAGTGACGGCATCTTTTGTCTGCCGTCAAGTAGGCCTACCCGATCGTAAAGTGGATTTTGGCAAACAGCAAAAAGTGAAATTTGTGATGCGCCGTTTGCTGCCCAAAGATATTTCTCAACGAGTAGACCCAGAGCTCTGCGATATTGACCAGTGCGACGAGTACGCCTTGCTGTTAACCGACGAAGGCAAACAGTGGCAAAAAGTGGGTGCCGCTTCTAGCGTGGGCAACGCCGTTTTGTTGGACGACGAAGAGCGCCTGCCCATGTTTAATGTGGGTTACCAAGAGGACGGCGATAAACGTCGGCGTATGCTGGCGGGCTATATTCCCGTGGCGCAGCGCGAGGCCTATTTAAATACCGACATTAGCGAAGGCGGTGAGCAGGAAGTTGATGGTGCGTTGCTTAGCGTCGCTACTGGCTTGACCGAGCAAGAAATAAAAGCCGCTAATGCGCTGGAGACAAAACGCGATGCCATCGCCCATCTTTTTAATATGCAGGTGGCCGGCCCTTGGAAGCGACTTATTTCCCAGGCCTTTAACGACATTGGGCAGTCTGACGACTGGGCCGCTAACCCGCCGCCCATGGTCGATGATTTGGGAGCACCGCCCCTCACAGACAACAGTAAAATTAATAACTTAAAAATCGCACGGGAAAAAATTCAAACCACGTCGTGGTACATCCTTGTGGACCTGGCACAACTTCTAAAAGATTACGTGCCCAATGTGTATAGCTACATTCAAAGCGCTGTGGAACCCTCGACGATTACGGCAGAAGAAAGCGAACTCTACGATGCGCTTGCCGCCATTACGCTGAATCATACTGACTATCAAAACGAATTTCCCGAAGCGCACTACAACTACCTCGACGACGCCTATCACAGCAACGGTCAACTGTATGCTTCACTAACTAGCGCATTAAACTATTTAATGGATAACCCCGCCGTAGAAACCGAACTTGACCTGGTGGATTATTTCTACGACCGGGAGGTGGAAAATATCGCGGCTGAACACGCCTGGCCGTCGTTTTTATTTCCCTTGGCCGACCCTCTGCATGCTGCGCCGCTACCTAACTTGTTTATTGCAAACCCCAGCGATGCCGAGCCGGATATTTCCCATGACCAGCTAGATGCGTTAATGGCACTAGTGCGAGCGGCCATTCCCAGCGATCTACAAAAATCGGCACCGGACGTGAGTGTTAATAAAGCACCCAGGCAAAGCAATTCCCTTGGTTGGTTTGTTATTCGTTGCGTATTCGAAAGCCCCAATTGTGGGCCAATACATCCCGCTATAGTGAGTGAGACGACGGAGGCCTTTCAAATGGCTTCGTTTTTTGACCCCGACGCGCCGGGACGACCCATAAAAATTCCTATGCCAATGGATATCTCGCCAGCGGGACTACGAAAATTTAACAAAAATGCAACGTTTATGATTTCCGACATGCTCTGCGGAAAAATTCGTGGTACGCGCAAAACCACACTGGGCGATTTGGTGCTGTCGGTGTTGCCGTGGCCCTTTCATAAAGACTTACCGGACCCTGGAAAAACCGGCCCCTGCACAAAAGGCGGTACTTCCTGGGGTATGTTTTGTTCGTTTTCGATTCCCATTGTTACATTATGTGCAATGATTTTATTAATTATTATGGTCACCCTGTTCGACATATTTTTCCGTTGGTTGCCACTACTATTTGTTTGTTTACCCATACCCGGATTAAAGGGAAAAAAATGATGTTAGACGAAGGAAAAATATTTGGTCGAGGCATTAATTTTCCACCACGCATCAATGCCAACGGGCGTTGGGCTTGGTCATCCGGTACTGAAAATATTCGCCAGTCCATTCAGATTATTTTACAAACCGAACCCTTGGAGCGATTAATGTTGCCCAACTTCGGCTCCGGCTTAAAAAAAATGGTGTTTCAACCGAATACAGTACAAACCCACAGCCTCATTGAAGAGCTGGTTACCCGCGCATTGGCGCGTTGGGAGCGGCGTATAAAAGTGTCGTCTGTGTCGGTAATGGCCGACCCAAAAAATGACAACACCGCGTGGATTACCTTGAGATACACCTTGGTTGCCAATCAGGCCGCAGAAAACATTCAGCTTCGTGTTCAATTGAACGCATAACTGACGATAAGCAGGTAAATGACATGCCACTACCCGAACCCAAATTTGAAACCAGAACTTACCGCGATCTCTATAACGAGGCGATCGCGCGAATTCCGGCGCATACACCGGAGTGGACCAATCGCAGCGAACCCGACCCTGGCGTTACCTTGTTGCAATTATTTTCCTTTATGACAGAGAGTCTGCTCTATCGCACAAACTTAATTCCAGAACGCAATCGACAAAAGTTTTTGCGCTTGTTAAAAATTCCCATGCGCGCTGCGGCGTCTGCCACTGGCATGGTGCAATTTACCAACCCTCGCGGTGCGTTTGAGGTATATACATTAAACTCAAATCAGACCTTGTCGGCTGGCAATGTGGCCTTCAAAAGCAATAATGGTTTGGCTGTGCTGCCAGTAGAAGCACGCATTTATTATAAAAAGCCAAACAATGCCGAAGAGAATTCCGATTTAAGCACGCTGTATAACAATCTATATGCAGCTTTCGATTTACCCGAGAATACCTTGGCATTTTACGAAACTAGTATATTTGAGCCTGCCACCACCGGAGTAAAGCTACGCACTATCGATATTGCGCGTGAAACGGTAGACGGCATGGTGTGGATAGCCATTTTAGCGCGCCCCAGTGAAAGCCCTGCCAGCGCGCGGGAAAAAATTGCCAATACTACCTTGTCTTTGGGCCTTATGCCGGTAGTGGGCGAGGAGGGTTGCACCCTCGAACCCATACCCGCCCTATTGGAAAACAAAAACGACCTGGTTTTTGAAATACCCAACGCCAGCGATGCAAGAATTCGCTACCAAGCACTTGAATATACGGCGCAACACGATCTTCTCAAACAGGCGGGCGTGGTAAAAATACAACTTCCGGCTGCAGAAAAATTAACTGTTTGGCAAGAAGAGGCACTCACCTCTGGTGTCGATAATCGGCCCCCATCTTTAGACAATACCGACGATAAAGCCCGCCTTGTTACCTGGTTAAGAATTCGCTCGCCACAAATAGTGACCAGCGCGAGCAGCAGTAAACAACTGGCTTCGCGGCAATTATCGGTTAAATTTGCCTGGTTGGGCCTGAATTCCGCCATGGTTAATCAGCGCATCGATGTGGGCGTGGAAAAATTAACTGACGGTAACGGAAAACCCGATCAGCACGCGCGAGTGTTGAACGTGCCCGTTATTGAAGATTCTTTAAAACTATTCGTCAACGGCGAGCGCTGGCAGGAAATAGACGACCTTGCCACGGCTGCTTCGGAATTAAATTGTAAAGACCTAAGTGCCGCTGGCCCCAGTAAAGTGTATCGCCTGGATAAAGAATCTGGCGAGTTATTTTTTGGCAATGGCGTTCACGGAACACGACCACCTCTGGGTGCATTAATTCAGGTGGCGTATTCCCATGGCGGTGGTTTGCAGGGCATGGTGGGCATTGGCACGCTTCAAAAAGCACCGGCATTGCCATCGGGTGTAAAAGTGAATAATCCTGTTCCCACTTGGGGCGGTACCGCGGCCGAAAAAGTTGCCGACGCCGAGCGAAATATTCCCCAGGTATTGCGCCATCGCGAGCGCTTAATTTCCCAAGACGATTACCTAGACATTGTTTTTCGTACACCGGGCGTGGACATCGGTCGTGTGGATATTCTGCCACTGTTTCATCCCAAACTTCCCAAACAAACCTCTCCGGGTGTGGTTACCGTGATGGTGGCTCCAGTGATGGACGCCATTCACCCCGATTCACCCGAGCCAGACCAGCTCATGCTAGAAAATGTATGCCGCTATTTATCACCGCGACGCGTGTTAACCACTGAGTTACATGTTCGCGGCCCAGTGTACAAAGAAGTGTGGGTGAGTGTTGGCTTAAATACCGTACCCGGTTTCGATCCGGCCCCGGTACGGGAGGTTGTAAAAAACGAAATTAAAAGATTTCTATCGCCCCTATTCGGAGGTTTTTCCGACAGCGGCTGGCCGCTGGAAAAAACAGTAGACGCCTTGGAAGTATCCGCCTCGGTAACGCGGGTAGACGGCGTATCGAAAGTGAATGGATTAAAGTTGGCCGAATCTGTGGGGCCCGAAGTACCCGAAATAAATATGGAGGGGCTGAATTTACCACGAATCATGAAGATTTCAGTGGTGGAGGGCGACCCACTGGCAATAGCGGATATTCGCGGCGACAGCGAGGCGCCGGCCTTGACCACCGATGGCAGCAATATTGTGCCGGTTCCCGTCGTGCCAGTGCTGTGTTAAATGAATTTTTATGGCAACGAAGACTTTGGTTGATGTTTTATTGAAAGATTTTTTTGGTTCAGCGCTAGGAACGTAAACGTAAGAAAGCGTATGAAAGTAAACGTAAGAAAGCAAACAAAAGGCATTAGAAGAAGATGGACGCAAACAACACAAAATATCATTTACTTTACGGCGAGCGCGATTGGCTGCCGGTACTGTTTGAACAAGACAGTATTGATATTTGGTGGGACAGAGAAAAACACGCTATTTCTCTGGCGCCCATTGTCGAGCAACTAAGTGTCGAGCAACTAAGTGCAGAGGAATTAAGCGAAGATTCCTTTAGCAACCTAGCGCCAACCACAGCTCTAAGTACAGAGCGTCGTAGAGGTGCCGCCTTTGATCACTACGGCAATATCTATTGGATAAATGCGGCTGAGAACGAAATTATTTACCATCCCTCGGCAACACCTTTGGCTCTAGGCAGTTTTTGGCATGTGGACCTTTTGCAAGCGCCATGCTCGGTGGATGTCCATCATGGTGATTTTTACACGGCCGAGACAGAATCTG
>JBLHGN010000002.1:0-42132 GCA_047616325.1 Lentisphaeria bacterium | reverse complement strand
TCAATGCGGCTTCACAAGAATTATTGCCAAGTTCATTGGAGTCCTTCGACGGCGAGGATGATCCCTTTGCCGATGAGTATGCACAAACGCCAGACAGTTACGCTGACGATGAAGGGGATCCCTTTGCAGGCGACCCCTTTGCGGAAGAAGTAAGCTCGGAGAGAAGCGAAGCCTCCGCTCGGCACAACTACTGGTTAACCGTATCTGGCCTAAAACGCGTAGAAAAAATTCACGATTATTTGGAGTCCTTGCCGGAAGTGGGCAAGGTGCAGTCCTTAGCCGTGCTGTACAAGGTGGGTAAAGATATAAATGGTGGCTTGAATGATTTTGAATTGGCGCTCCTTGAAAAGTCTCTGTCGGAGGAAGTGAAAGGTGTATTAATTGATCCTTTTATTTCGCCTGATAGTAACCAAATGCGGGTTACCTTGCGCATAAAAGATTCCTACCCAGGGCTAAAGCGTAAGCAGTTAGTGCAGCAATTAGAAACACATATTTTAGGCATGGGTTACGCGCAAGACGATGTGCGTTTTACCGGTTTGCTGGTACTTTACAATAATATGTTGCAAAGTCTTTTTAAATCGCAAATCGTGACCCTTGGAGTAGTCTTTCTAGGTATTCTTTTGATGTTTATTGTGTTGTTTCGCTCTTTTGTTGTGGCCTTAACCGCTATTATTCCCAATATTCTTGCAGCGCTTTCCATTTTGGGCGGCATGGGGCTTATGGGCTTGCCTTTGGATATGATGACGATAACGGTGGCTGCGATAACCGTGGGTATAGGTGTAGACGATACCATTCACTACATTCACCGTTTTAAAGAGGAGTTGAAAGTAGACGGCGATTACATCGCTACCATGCATCGCAGTCATGGCTCCATAGGCCGGGCGATGTATTACACCTCGGTGATTATTGTTTTTGGATTCTCCATTATGATGTTGTCGGAGTTTATTCCCACTGTCTATTTCGGCTTGTTAACTGGGCTGGCGATGTTTGCCGCGTTGATGGGAGCTTTGTTGCTGTTGCCGCAATTAATATTAATGTTCAGACCTTTTCCTGTGCAATTATCAGCTGCAGTGGAAAAGCAATAAGCGCTCTGCAGTATGGTGCTGCCAAGGTCATTAATGGCCTTGCAGGCTTTACACTTATTCCGGTGCCGAGTAGTGCTTAAGGGTATCTCTAATAATTCAAATTCGCCTCAGCGGTAGCCCTTATGTTCATTCCGCTAGGCGCTCTACGCCGCTAATGGCCATAGCCCTTAGTAAGTATAGTGACGTGGCGGATGGACATAAGGGGCCCGCCCTTCAGGGACTTCAGGTGTTCCCGGTCTCTGCGTTGAGTTTTTTTAACAGGCAACCAGCCTGCTTTCAAACGATCGCCTTGATATCGAAAATACCTGAAGCCCTGAGGCAATTTCAATTATTAGAGATGCCCTTAATGCCATGTTCCAATAGCATGCAAAAAAACAAACCAGCAGAAATACCTACTACGTTGGTAACGATATCAAAAGGGTCGGTGGAACGCGAGTGGGTTAACAGCTGCATAAATTCTGTGGTAACCGAAAAGGGAATGACGAAATAGAGCAGTTTGCGTAAATTGATTCTGCCGTAGCTTGCCAGCCAGGCTGAACATGTCAACAAAAAACCACCGAGTAAATGTAGTATAACCGCGGGTAATAGTAAGCCCTGTGCTTTCTGTGCTGGCATTAAGGCTGCGTACAAAAAAATAATAATAGCCAGTATAAGTTGGGAATAACGAATGCCCGTTACAAAGGGGTGGAAGAGAAAATTGTTCATAGAAAGATTTCAGGGCTTTAGGGTGGTTAAGGATAGTTAAGAATGGTATTAAGAATTAATCGTGTGGCAGTGTAACGCTAAAACTGGCACCGCCAAGTGAAGAACTGTCCATCGCAATGCCCCCTCCATACGTGCTGATAATGTCTGCTGCCACCGAAAGACCAATGCCTTGCCCTGGCTGTGCTGAATCTATTCGGGCGCCGCGAGCGAGTATTTGCTTGCGCTGATGAGCGGCAATTCCGGGGCCGTCGTCCTCCACTACAATGCACAGCGCGTCACCGTTTGTTACGCAACTCACTCTAACGGCGCTGCTTCCGTATTTAAATGCATTTTCAAGAATGTTGCCAAATACCTCTAACATGTCGCCTTCTTCTGCGCGGTATATTGTTGAAATATCGAGAGCGTTTTGGAAGGCCATCGTCTTATCTTTATACACTTTGTTCAGGGCAAGAGCGAGACGTTCAAATAAGGGTTGCAGCGCTAAGGCAGACTGAAAGGATGGCTTGGATTTAGCGCTGGCTCGATTCAGCTGGTGGGTGACGATGTTCGACATGCGTTCGACCTGTTCATCGATAGCGTTCCGCTTGTATCCTCCGTCGTCCGAGTGATCATTTTTCTCAAGCAGGCTTCGAATCACAGACAGCGGTGTTTTTAGGCTATGGGCGAGATCCGCCAGGGTGTTTTTATAGCGCTTTTGATGGGTTTTTTCGCTTTCAAGTAACATATTAATGTTTTCTGTTACGGGAATTATCTCTTCGGGGTAGGTGTCATCAAGTGACGATGCCGACCCGGCCTCCAAAGCTTTAATGTCGATTGCAAGTCGTTTTAGGGGCAGTAGACCCCAGCGAATAATTGCAGTTTGAACAATAACTAACAGTAAAATGAAAATGCCAAGCCAGGTAAGTAAGGTGTTGCGAAATTGTGTAATCGCTTTATTCAATTGTTCTTGCGAGTGGATGGTTACAAATTGAAATTCTTGATCGACATCGTCTATTTCCCACACCGTATTAAAGCGCGATATAAAATAATGCACGCCTTCAATAAGGGTTGAAGTCACTACCGCATCGCCGAGGGTGACAGCCTTGTAGGGTATTAGGCCAGGCAGGGAGGATACGATCAGCGAGTTGGATTGCCACACTGCCTTTTGCTGTTGGTCCACTATTGCTGCGTAGAGTCCTGATGCGGGAGTGGTAAAGCGTGGGTCCGATAAACTTTGCGACAAACTGATCGTGCCATCGCTGGGTTCTGCCGCGCCCATCATCGCGTAGGTGTGCGCCAAAAGGGATTCTCGTTCGGCATTGAACAAGCTGTCGTGGAAGGCGCTATCGAGCATGTAGGCACTAAAACCAAGTAGGGGCGGGGCAAGCAATAAAGACGCAATAAAAATTCGGCTCGCAAGTGATCTGGTTTGTAACATTAGTGACCTATTTGAAAACGGTAGCCCTGGCCGCGCACGGTTTTAATGGGGCTCAATGTGTTTTCTGGGTCCAATTTTTTGCGTAAGCGGCCGACGAATACTTCGATTACATTGCTATCGCGCTCATAATCCTGGTGATAGAGGTGTTCGGTCAACTCTGTTTTGGAAATAGCTTGTCCTGCGTGTAAGGCCAGGTATTCTAACGTGTTGTACTCGTAGCTGGTAAGCTCAATTAAGGTTCCGTTGAGTGAGACAGATTTTGCTGACGTGTCTATTTTTATCGGGTTAAAGTCGAGTGTTGGTGAGGCGTTGCCAGTGGAGCGGCGAATAAGGGCGTTGGTGCGGGCACGCAACTCTTCCGTGTGAAAGGGCTTTACTAGATAGTCGTCGGCACCGGCCTCCAAACCGCTTACTTTGTCTTGCCAGTTGCCGCGAGCGGTGAGTACCAGTACCGGGTATTTTCGTCCGGCCTCTCTAATCTCTCTAATGATAGTAATGCCGTCTTTAATGGGAAGCCCTATATCGATAATGGCGATGTCGTAATCATACTCCATGGCGTAATAGCTACCGTCCTTGCCATCTGCCGCAGCGTCTATTACAAAACTCTGCTTGCGGTAAAAGTCGATCAACTGTTCGCGAATGGCATCTTCGTCTTCAATAATGAGTAGTCGCATAGCCTTGTCCTATTAAATACATAAACGTACTTTATCTAGTAACTGTCTTATAAGGTTGTGTTTTGGGTATCTTGTTTTCGGTGAGCCCCGAGTGTTTAGTCGCTGATAGTGACAATCTTAATACGACCGGATTCCAAAAGTAGTTTCACTTTATACACTTTGCGGCCATCTCTGTCGGAAGTGCTTACGCTTAATACTTTGCCGCCGTATTTGGCTCTGGCTTTTGCCGCTGCTTGGCTCTCGCTGTGTTCGCCCGTGTCGTAGGCCCTGCTGCCCACACGATTGTCGGCGTAACTCGTGGTATTCAAACCAAAAACTAAACCAGCAGTAATTAATATGCTAAGCGACAGGCGTTTAAGGTGGTGTCGGTTTATCATAAAAATGCTCGCTTGTTTCATTGTATAAACCAGCTATTCTACGCCATCCTTGTGCTATTAAAATATGCTCCTGGCACTTGTGCCGATATTTCGGGTTTATTTCTCAATACTCTTCAATTGGCGTAACGTTCACAGCCACCTTAAGGCGTTTGCCCGGGTGCCTTTTAGTGTGGGTATTAAAGTGTTCGCTTTTATATACGTAGCTGACATCATAACCGCTTAACACTTGTTCTGTTTTGTTTTTATATGACGTTTCGCAGCGCTCAACGTCTTCGTAGGCGACAGTTTGACTGTGCTTATTGCGGCGCGCCACATCACTGCCAATAGACATGCCCAGTACCGAGCCCACCACTGTGCCTATGCGTTTGTTGTCTCGGCCTCTGCCGACAGCATTTCCGATGGCGCCACCGATAACACCTCCCAGCAACGTGCTAGTTTGTGAGCTTGTGCGGTATTGAGGGCGCTCGACTCGCACTGTTTCAACCCAGCACTGCTGCTGTGGGATTTTGTGCGCTATGGTTCTGTAAATCGGTGTCACTTTCGTCACTCGGGCAATATCTACAAAACGCTGCCTGTCGGCCAATGCCGAAGATGAAAAAACAGTGACAATGAAGCTAGCCGCAACAAGCGTTAACGATATGGAAAAGCTGTTTTTGTTTTTCATACTAAGACCCTCTATATGTGAAGTATGGGTATAGAGTAACGGGGCCAAGCTGAATCTTTGCTGAACCACGGCCCTAGCTCCCGCAGTTAGACCAAGGCGGATATATGGTGATGCGTTTATAGTCGACATGTCTCGTTCCAGGTGCACTTCAGGTCTTCTACGACGATATCGGCTGGGCTTAGGTCTTGTTGTCGAGAATAGGGGTTGGGTACTGCAGTGCACGTAAGTCCTGCAGCCTTTGCGGCCAGTACCCCAGTGCGGGAATGCTCGATGGCAACACATTCCGGTGCTGACATTACCATTTGCTTCAACATCAGTGAATATACCTCTGGGTCGGGTTTGCCTCGGGTAACGTGGTTGCGTGTTGCTACGTGGGTGAGGTGCCGAGAAACGTTGTGGTGCGCAAGTGACCGTCGAATTTCTTCTGCACTGGCGCCTGTGGCAATGGCAAGACTAAGGCCGGCGTTGTAACAATTTTCCACGCACTGCTTGACGAAGGAGATCAGTTCAGAGGCGTGTTTGGCGAGGAAGCTTTCGGTTAGCGCCTCCTTTTGTTGGCAGAGCGCTTGTGGCGATATATTTAATTGGTGGCTTAAAACGATCAGCTCGGCATTGCACAACGTTGGTACACCAGCATGCTGGAAAATGTATCCTTGCTCTCCAGGCTCGACCTGATACCTTGTTAGCAGATCTCGCCAGGTGAGAAAGTGGTTTCTTTCCGAATCTACCAAAGTGCCATCGTGGTCGAAAATGACGCCTTTTATGCCCATGGCTGTTCTCACTATAGGGGTTGTGGATTTATTACAGCTATGTGAGATTGTTTAATAAAGACGCGAATTTTATGACTCTGGCGCCTCACTCTACATTTAGATTGATCTGAATATGAGTTTACGCGTATCTTGTGCCGATAAGCTAAGCAGGCTGGTAAAATACTCGGCCTTATAATAATTTAATAGAGCGATTCTTTTGCAGGCGTCGCGCGGGTTTAGTTGATGAAATTGCCCTTGGTTGGATTTCTAGTAGTAGTCGGACTTCGTTTGTCTGTTGTGTGCACCTTAGCTCTGTTAAGTGCCTGCACCCTCACGCAAACCAAACAGGATCCAGCGGCCGCCTCCAGTTTGTCGCTGTTACAGGAGCAGCAGTCTGCGCTTGGCGACCATGCGGTGCGCCTAGAGGCCCTCGCCCAATCGCAAGAGCATCTCAAGCGTCAGTTGGGTGGGGTGCAGAACGACTTCTCCCAGCTCAACGCGCTACTCAAGACATCATTACTTTCACCGTCAGCCCTCGGCTTTAATCAGTCTCAGGTCGCCTCTGCTACTGCGGATGCGTCGGCGCGGGTAGCGGGCCGTAAAGCGGGAGTGCGTGCGAACGAGGATCAGCAAGGCAAGGCAATATTGGGAAGGGTGGAATATATTTGGCTGGAGGGCAGTCAGCAGTATTTGAAAGCTCGCATAGACACGGGGGCTCGCTCCTCAAGCATACATGCTAAAGAGATTCAACCTTTCGAGCGCGACGGAGAGCGCTGGGTGCGCTTTTCTATCATATCTGACAGCAAAGACGATGTGACTTTGGAGGCGCCGCTGCTGCGTTACGTGCGAATTCGTCAAGCCTCGGTAGATGACCTGAAACGGCGGCCAGTGGTTGAGCTCAAGATTCAATTGGGAAAAATAAGCGAAGAGAGCGAGTTTTCGCTCTCTAATCGCTCCGAGATGTTGTATCCAGTGTTGCTGGGTAGGAGCTTTTTAAAGGATATAGCCGTGGTGGATGTGGCGAAAAAATTTACTCGGCGTCGCGACGCTAAGCTGGTTTCTGGAGTCGCCAAGCAGTGACTCGCTCCCGCCAGCCGTTCTACTTACTTGTATCGTTGTTGATTTTTGTCGGATTTGCCTGGAGCGCCTATCGTCATTACGCCTTTGATGTGCCCTGGCTTCCCGGTGAAAAGCGCCATGTTTGGTCTATCGAATCGAAAGTTGAATTTGGCGCGAATAATCAAGCGGTAAAGGTGTCTTTAGCTATACCCGACACCCAAAAAGGTTTTGTACGGCTGGCCGAGCACACGGCCAGTGCAGGCTATGGATTGGCATATTTAGAAGAGCCTGAAGGTCGGCGCGCGCAATGGTCTATCCGCATGGCCCGTGGTCGGCAAATACTGTATTACCGCGTCGATATGCTGGAAGATAATTCACCTTGGCCGCGAGATACTACCCTGTTAGTGCCACCCATCAAGCGACACTTCGCTGGCGATGGCCCCTATCAAACGGCGGCAAAGGCTTTGTTGAATCAAGCGTATAAGCGTTCGGCGGACGCCTATACGCTTGCATTGGAGCTCATTCAAGAATTTAATACCCAGGTACAGAGTGAGCAATATCTGTTGCAGGATCGCTCGCGGGTCGCCTGGATGGTAGCTCTTTTGCAGCACGCGGGGGTGCCCGCGCGCACGGTGCTTGGCTTGAATCTCGAAGATGGTCGCCGAAGACAGCAACTAGTAAGCTATCTACAGGTGTTTTCTGGCGACGACTACCGGCTATTTGATCCGCAGAAGGGACGCATCAGAAATCAAGAAAAATTCCTGCTCTGGGAATACAATTCGCAATCACTTATCGACTTGTTGGGCGGCTCAAATTCGTCGGTGATGTTTTCTATGATCAAGCAGGAAGTTCCTCTTAACCAAGGAGTTGAAAGTGGCTCGGTTAGTGAAAGCCTTATGCGTGATTCTTCGCTGTTGGATTTTTCTATTCACAGCTTACCCTTGGAAGAACAGACGTTGTTTAAAAGCATTTTATTGATTCCTGTGGGCGTTTTAATTGTCGTGTTTTTAAGGGTGTTTGTGGGGCTGCGCACCTCGGGAACCTTTATGCCGGTGTTAATTGCTATCGCCTTTATCCAAACCAATCTTATTCCAGGGCTTATTGGTTTTGTGGTGATCGTTGGTATCGGTCTAATGATTCGCAGTTATCTATCCAGGCTCAATTTACTGTTAGTGTCGCGAATATCGGCCGTCATTATTTTTGTGATCGTTATGATTGCCTCATTTTCGGTGCTCGCCTACCAATTGGGTTTAAGTGAAGGTTTAAAAATCACCTTTTTTCCCATGATTATTCTCAGTTGGACGATCGAACGCATGTCTATTTTGTGGGAGGAGGAGGGCCCGCAAGAAGTTTTGGTGCAAGGGGGCGGGTCGCTGTTTGTGGCGTTAATGGCCTACATGTTTATGACCAACGACTTGTTGCGCTACCTCACCTTTAACTTTCTCGGTTTGCAGTTGGTGTTTCTTGCTATGGTATTGATGATGGGAAGTTACACTGGCTATCGATTGCTTGAATTAAAGCGTTTTGGTCCCTTAAATCGATCCGATTCTACGGATGGCCAAGCCTAATATGTGGCGTGAATTTTTGGAATGGTCGCCGCTGCGCGATGCCAAACATTTGTCTGAACGTGGCATTATGGGCATGAATCGACGTAATATATCCTACATCAGCCGCTATAATTCACGCGCCTTATTTCCGCTGGTGGACGATAAATTAAAAACCAAAAAGTTGGCCCTTGAACATGGGGTGACGGTCCCAGAATTAATTGGTGTGATTGGTCACCAGCATGAAGTGCACAGAATCGGTGAACTGGCCAAGCGCGCGCTGTCATTTTGTATAAAGCCCGCCAAAGGTTCTGGAGGAAAAGGGATTCTGGTTATATCGAGAGTTGAAAATGACGTGTTTTTCAAATCCAATAATCAGGCTCTAAGTTTGGCAGATTTGGAACGTCACATTTCCAATATACTGGCGGGCTTGTTTTCCCTTGGCGGGGCTACGGACGTAGCTATTGTAGAAAAAAAAATCGAAGTTGATGCCAGTCTTACGCCTTACTCGTATGAAGGTGTTCCCGATATCCGGGTGATTGTGTTTCGCGGCATACCTGTGATGGCAATGATGCGGCTTTCGTGTTCGGCGTCTAAAGGCAAGGCGAACCTGCATCAGGGCGCTATTGGTGTGGGCTTGAGTGTCAGTGGCGGTAATGCCGTCAATGCTGTGCGCAAAGACAACACCATCTATAACCACCCCGATACAGGACAAAACTTGTTGGAGTTAAATTTGCCTAGCTGGGAGCGCCTCCTACACTTGGCCTGCGAGTGTTACGATATGACTGGTTTGGGGTATATCGGCGTCGACTTGGTAATAGATAAAAACCTGGGGCCAATGCTGCTGGAATTAAATGCGCGACCCGGTCTGTCCATTCAAATTGCCAATAATGCCGGCTTATTGCCACGGTTAAAATTAGTCGAAACGATTAAATACCCGGAAAAGCAAGCTGTAAAAGAGCGGGTTGCCTTCGCGCAAAAACATTTTCATGCCATGCCATCCGCCAGGCGACCCGAAGTTACCGTCTAATCAATCAACTTCTGCGCTTAGCGCGATTGCGCGCTATAATGCCGTTTTTTTAGTCACCATTACTGTTACTATCATAGCTTAGCATGCCACTAAACTGATTTTTCCCGGTGTTTTTGAGGCAATAGTAGCCATAACCGAGTGTAACTTTAGTGAATCATTCAATTAATCGCCAGAAATAGATCAACACCATGAACGTAAAAGACTACATACAGGGCTTGGGCAAGCAGGCAAGAATTGCATCGCACATCGTAAGAACCGCTGAGACAGGCGTTAAAAATAGAGCGTTACTTGCCATAGCAGATGCCTTGCATAGCGCGCGTCAGGATTTGACGCTGGAAAATGCCATGGATATGGAGGCGGGCCAAAAAACTGGCCTAGATTCAGCCCTTTTGGATCGTCTCGAGTTAAATTCTCGCGGTGTCGACGGCATGATCGAAGGCCTTCACCAAGTGGCTGCGCTCCCCGACCCTTGTGGTGAAATCAGTGATTTGAAATATCGACCCTCGGGCATACAAGTGGGCAAAATGCGCGTACCATTAGGTGTAATTTGCATTATTTATGAGTCGCGTCCCAATGTTACCGTCGACGCGGCGAGTTTGTGTCTCAAGTCCGGTAACGCGGCTATTTTACGCGGCGGTAAGGAGGCTATACGCTCAAATCAAGCTATAGCCAAATGCATTCAGACTGGCTTGGTAAGCGCCGGTTTGCCACCACACGCAGTGCAGATGGTAGAGACCATTGATAGATCGGCGGTGGATGAATTGATTTCCATGCCTGCCTATGTGGATGTGATTGTTCCCCGAGGTGGCAAGGGTCTTATTGAGCGCATATCGAACAACGCCAAAGTGAGTGTCATCAAGCATCTCGACGGTATCTGTCATGTGTACATTGACGCTAAAGCAGACCTCGATAAAGCATTCAATATCGCGCTTAACAGTAAGACTCACCGTTACGGTGTGTGCAATGCAATGGAGACACTTTTAGTCTCGGAAGCGGTTGCCGCAAATATTTTGCCTCGTCTGGGCAAAGCCTATGGCGAGAAAGGCGTTGAATTGCGTGGTTGTGCCAAAACTCGCGACTACATCGATGCGCTAAGTGCCAGCGAAGAAGATTGGTCTACAGAATATCTTGCGCCGATCTTGTCGATTAAAGTAGTCGCTGATATGAACGAAGCCATCGAGCACATCACCAACTACAGCTCGCAGCATACTGAAGTTATTGTCACCGAAGACTACACCCTCGCACGTCGCTTTTTGGCGGAAGTGGACTCCAGTTCAGTGATCGTTAACGCGTCGACACGTTTTGCCGACGGTTTTCAGTATGGTCTTGGTGCTGAAATCGGCATCTCTACCGACAAGATTCACGCCAGGGGCCCGGTTGGCCTCGAGGCCCTCACATCGCAGAAATGGGTAGTTCTGGGTGATGGTCAAATCAGAGAATGATATGCAACTGACTTGGCTTATATCGTGTGTTGCAAGGTGCGAGTGGTAATTTTGCGCCTATTACGCGTAAACGCGATAACAATATGACTCCCCACTCCATAGGCCTGTTTGGCGGAAGTTTTGATCCGGTACATAACGGTCATCTGGCACTTATCACCGGCGCCATTTCAGAGTTAAATCTCGACGAGTTGAGGGTGATTCCCTGTCATATTCCCCCGCACAAAGCGCCGCTGCAGGCGGGAGCCGACGATAGGGTGAAAATGCTTGAGCTGGCGCTTGCGGGCCTGCTGCGCACACGCATTGAGTTGAGTGAGTTAAACAAAATTCAACCCTCGTACACCATCGAAACAGTGCAACACCTGCGAGCGCAATTAGGTGATAAAGCGCGATTAACTTTTATAATCGGTTGGGACTCCTGGCAGAGCTTCACCTCCTGGCACCGGTGGTGCGAGATACTGAACTACACCAACGTGGCCGTTGCCAAAAGACCGGGAAGCCATGCAAGTACCCCAAAAGATCTGCAGCGTTGGAGCGAAACGCGTTTGCTTGCTCCAGGTGCTTTGACAGAACACCCATGTGGCAAGATTGTCATGTTGAGTAGTGAAGAACATGATATATCGTCAAGTCATGTGCGCGAGTGTTTACGACGTGGAGCGCCGATAAATGATTGGGTGCCGGTCGAGGCGGCGAAGTATATTAAAGAAAAACATTTGTACCGCAGCTAATTCAATAAGCAAAAAGTAAGCAAGTGAATAGGTAAAACAATTTAACTGACACGCGGCGGTGTCAATATTCTAAATATGGGTTTTAATAGAGTCCATAAAATACGATTAATCAAAGGGTATGTGTACAGTAATGTCTGATAATGAAAGCGAAAAAGATTTACAAAAAATAATTAAAAATGCCATTGAAGATCTCAAAGGCGTGGACGTTACCACGCTAGATGTGACCAGGTTAAGCGACGTGATGGATATGCTAGTTATCGTTACTGGCACCTCCAATCGCCATGTAAAATCGATTGCCAATAGCGTTATAGAAGAAACCAAAAGACGAAACCTGGCCGCTATTGGTGTCGAAGGTATGGACAGCGGCGAATGGGTGTTGATTGATTTTGGCGATACGGTGGTTCACGTTATGCAAAAAGCTACGCGCGATTTTTACGAGTTGGAAAAACTGTGGTCAATGGCACCTGCTGGGCGCCAGAGTACCTCGCCCGACACGCCCGCTAAATAAACCGCAGCGATCTAATTTTGAAGCTGTCAATCGTGGCCGTAGGATCTAAAATGCCCGCGTGGGTAGAGCAGGGCTATGCAGAGTATGCCAAACGTTTGCCGCGCGATTTAACGCCTCAATTGATGGAATTGCCGCTAGCAAATCGGTCTAAGTCAACTAGCACCGCCAAAGTAAAAAATACCGAGGGTGAACAAATATTGGCGGCCATTCCGAAGGGCGCCGTTGTAGTCGCTTTGGATGTTCTTGGCAAAGCGCTGAGTACAAAAGGTCTAGCGCAAAAATTAGAAACATGGCAAATGAATGGCAGTGATGTGTGTTTGGTGATTGGGGGTCCCAATGGACTCTCCGATGCATGTCTCAAGATCGCGAGTGAACGCTGGTCCTTGTCTGCCCTTACCTTGCCGCATCCACTGGTGCGAGTTGTATTGATCGAACAGATTTATCGCGCTTGGACTATTCTACAAAATCACCCCTACCATAAATAGTTGGACGCTAGCCTGATGCCTGCGCGATCTAAATCGGCCTTTTCTCTCATACTATGAGATGGGCTGGCACTGAACATCACCGATTTAAAGATCATCTCAATGAGGTGCAGTTGTTTTCGCGTCGAGTGTTGTTCTCGACGCTGTTGGTGCTAACGCTGTTTGGTGTATTGATTGCGCGCTTTTACAGTTTGCAAGTGGTGCATCATGAAAACTATATGACGCTGTCGGATCGAAACCGAATTCAAGTAAGACCGGTGCCCCCCAATAGAGGTTTAATTTACGATGGCAATGGCGAGCTGCTGGCGGAAAATAGACCGAGTTTTACCCTCTCTATCATTCGAGAGCGCAGCGGCGATTTGGCCCTTATTATCGAGCAGCTTTCGGCCTTGGTAGAAATTAGTGAAAGCGACAAGGCGAGTTTCTACAAAATCATCAAGCAGCGTCGACGGCCCTTCGAATCTGTGCCATTGCGGTATCGATTGAACGAGGAGGAGATCGCCATTTTAGCGGTAAATAAATACAAGCTAAAAGGCGTTGAAGTTAACGCCGAGCTGGTGCGGTATTACCCTAAGGGCGAGCTATTTGCCCACACCGTCGGCTACGTTGGCCGCATTAGTGAACGCGAGTTGACCAGTTTTGATGCGGAAACAGACAAGCTCTACAGTGGCACTCACAGTATCGGCAAAATAGGCTTGGAAAAGTACTACGAACGTCAGTTATTGGGTGTGGTGGGTTACGAATACCTAGAGACAAATGCCCACGGTCGCGCCTTACGTGTGATAGACCAGGTTCAGCCGGAGGCGGGCAAAGACTTACATCTGTATCTCGATTCGGGCATGCAAAAAGCCGCCACCCAAGCCCTGGATGGCAGACGTGGTGCTTTAGTAGTGATCGAGGTCGCCACAGGCGGCGTATTGACGATGGTAAGTACCCCCAGTTTTAATCCAAATTTGTTTGTTACCGGCATCAGCATTGCCGATTATAGGGCGCTCAATGAGTCTAGTGACTTGCCTCTTTATAATCGCGCCATCCAGGGGCAATACCCGCCCGGGTCGACACTTAAGCCCATGCTAGGAATGGGCGCACTTGAATCACAAATAGTGAGTTCAGATACGCGTATACGAGACCCTGGCTTCTACCAATTGAAAAACGACGAGCGCCAGTACCGCGAATGGAAGAAGGGCGGTCACGGCAACTCCATTGGCTTGCTTGAAGCCATTGTCGAGTCTTGTGATGTGTTTTTTTACGATCTTGCTTTTCGCATGGGCGTGGACAGAATGCACGACTTTGGGATGAATTTTGGTCTTGGTGTGAGCACGGGTTTAGATATCACCAGCGAACGCAATGGCCTATGGCCTTCACGTCAATGGAAAAAGGCCACGCGCGGTCAAAGTTGGTACCCAGGAAACAGCCTTAATATGAGTATCGGTCAGGGTGACGTATTGACCACGCCTGTGCAATTGGCGGTGATGTCCGCTACGTTGGCGTCAAAGGGGAGGCATCTAAAACCCCAACTTGTCAAAGCCTTGGGTGATAATCCTATGCCCGTGGTAGTGGAGAGTGAATACAATGGTTATCCGCAAAATTGGAATTTTATCCACAAGGCGATGACAGATGTGGTCAACTCTGTTCATGGGACGGCTTTTCCCTTAGGCCGTTCAATAAAGTTCAAGATGGCGGGTAAAACTGGAACAGCGCAGGTGGTAGGTATTGCCCAGGGGGAGGATTACGATAGCGAAGGGCTGTCAGAATTTAATCGTGATCACGCCCTATTTATTGGTTTTGCTCCGGCAGAAAACCCTCAAGTTGCATTGGCCATTATTGCTGAAAATGGCGAACACAACTCCGACACAAACTTTCCCGTCGTGAAAGCCGTTCTCGAACAGTATTTTGCAAGTCAAGCTCGTACGAGCAAACCCAATTCGAAATAGAGGTTAGCGTGAGTCTTTCGAGCCAGGATTTTTTAAGACGTTTACCCGATTCCAACCACCACTTTGCGCGTGCGGAAAGCATATGGCGCAGGTTGCATATCGACCCGATGCTACTGCTCTTTCTTTTACTGGTGACCGTCTACGGTTTATTGGTTCTCTACAGCGCCAGCGGTGAAAGTGAGCGCATGATAAAGCGCCAACTGGTTTTTTTTACAATTGCTTATGCCACCATGTTTGCTGTGGCGCAGGTGGACCTCAACCTATTGCGGCGCTGGGCGCCTTGGTTTTATTGCATAGGTTTGGTGATGCTGTCGCTGGTATATGTGATTGGCGTTGACGCCAAAGGTGCCCAACGTTGGATCAGTTTAGGTTTCTTTCGTTTTCAGCCCTCCGAAGTGCTCAAAATTGCCGTGCCGATCATGGTGGCTGCTTATCTCTCGTCGCGAGTACTTCCTCCTGGCTTCAAGCACACCCTTGCTTGCTTATCCATCATAGGTTTGCCCACGGTGCTCATTCTCAAACAGCCCGATTTGGGCACGGCCCTACTCATTGCCATCTCAGGTCTTATTGTATTGTTTTTAGCAGGACTGCGCTGGCGCTGTATTATCGGCAGTACTGTCATCGTGCTCGTCAGCGTGTGGCCAATGTGGCAATTTGTTATGCAAGATTATCAAAAGCAGCGGGTGCTTACACTGTTGGACCCCGAGGCGGATAAACTCGGCGCTGGCTGGAATATTATTCAGTCTAAAACGGCTATTGGTTCCGGTGGTCTCGATGGCAAGGGCTGGCTCAACGGTACACAATCCCAACTGGATTTCCTGCCCGAAAGCCATACCGATTTTATTATTGCGGTTCTGGCGGAAGAGTTTGGACTTGTTGGGGTTTTGTGCTTGATGACGCTTTATACACTTATCATCAGTCGCGGGATGATAATCGCGTGGAAAGCTCAAAATACATTTAATAGACTATTAGCGGGGAGTATAACGCTCACTTTCTTTGTCTATGTATTTGTCAATATTGGTATGGTGTCGGGTTTGCTCCCGGTTGTGGGTGTGCCATTGCCGATGGTGAGTTTGGGTGGCACGGCTATTGTCACGCTAATGACGGGTTTTGGTGTTTTGATGGCTGTCGCGACAGAAAAGAAAAAAGTCACATCCTAAGCCTATTCGATTATTGCAAATATTAATCTCTCGCTATATTTTATTGTGGTTTTAAATTCAAAACCACCACAGATGATTTGGTTTACCTACTATTATGAGTTCAAAAAAATGCATGTATTTTCAACGTTGTCTACACCATTTCTACTTAAGATCATTCAACCCTACAATATTCAGTGTTTTAAATAGAAAGAAGCGAAACTTCAATCCCAGCAATATCTTGTCGACGGCTCTTATGCTGTTTTCTTTTTGCCCAAGTGTCTATGCCGATTATTCCACTCACCCACGGGCAAAAGCATTTGTCGATACTATGGTGGTCGAGCATAAGTTTGAGCGGGACGACATTACTGCCTTGTTGAAAAATGCAGAAAAAAAACAAGCCATACTCGATGCTATTGCGCGCCCCGCAGAAAAAACTATGGAATGGGTCGACTACAGAAAAATTTTTTTGGGCGCCACACGAATCGAGCAGGGCGTTCAGTTTTGGCAGGAAAATAGTGAGGCTATCGCGCGTGCTGCTAAAAAATATGGTGTTGAGCCCGAAATAATGGTGGCAATAATTGGTGTCGAAACACGCTATGGTCGCCATGCAGGTAAATACCGAGTGCTGGACGCACTGACAACACTTGGTTTTGATTACCCCAAACGCGGCAAGTTCTTTCGCGGACAATTGGAACAGTTGTTTTTGTTGGCCAGAGAACAAAAACAGGATGTAAACGCACTAACCGGTTCCTATGCCGGTGCCATGGGCTACGGTCAGTTTATACCCAGCAGCTATCGCAGCTTCGCGGTGGATTTTGATGGTGATGGCATCGCCGACATTTGGAACAATCCAGTGGATGCCATTGGAAGTGTGGCGAATTATTTTAACGCCCATAAATGGCAGTATCATCAGCCTGTAGTAACTCGGGCACGTATAAATGCCGGCTACGACAAAACCATTCTCAATCAGAAAACTAAACCGTGTTTGTCATTAAGCGAGCTACAGGAAAAAGGCTATGTTCCATCCGTTGATGACTTTCCCTCTGATATAAAAGTGTTACCGCTGATATTTCAGGGTGACAAGGGAGCGGAGTTTTGGATAGGTTTCGAAAATTTTTATGTGATCACCCGATATAATCGAAGTCATCTATACGCCATGGCGGTGTGGCAGCTGAGCCAGGAAATAAAACAAGGCTTCGACGAAGTTTAAGCTACTTTTCGACACATTATTTGGAATTAAATCTTTATGCCGTTTAATAAATATGCCTCTGTATGGGCTGCTCCCCGAGACATAGCAAAAGGAATTTTGCTGTGCTCTTTTCTGAGCCTGATGGGCTGTGAGCTGTTCTCTTCAAAACCGCAAGAAACGCGAGACAGTGGTCCGCCGACGCCAGTGCATGTGGCGCACATTCCCGATGCGGTGCCTAAAGTTGAGCCCAGAACCATCGCTGGGAACAAGAACCCATATCGGGTGCTGGGTAAAACCTATACCTTAATGGCGCACCCAGAGGGTTATAAAGAAGAGGGTACGGCCTCGTGGTACGGCAGAAAGTTTCATGGGCGCCGCACGTCCAATGGCGAAATTTACAATATGTACGCCATGACAGCGGCGCACAAAACACTGCCGATACCGAGCTATGTGCGGGTTACTAATATGGCCAACCGAGACACGGTTATTGTGCGGGTTAATGACCGGGGGCCATTCCACGGTGATAGGATTATCGACCTTTCGTATACCGCTGCCAAAAAGTTGGGTTTTCAATCCACCGGCACCGCCAGGGTTACAGTGGAGTACATCGACCCGCTCATATACAAACACAGTGCTTCAACGCATCGCGAGTCGCCCGCTGTCATTTCGAACAGAAACGCAACTGCCTACGCTTCAGCGGCCGAACCTGTGCCTGCTCTCGTTACGGTTTCCACGCTCACGGCGCAATACTACGAAACACGCGAACCCATTGTGGCAGTCCCGCAGCATTCGGAGGGGGATGGCTTGCCGTCCAATACCTATTTACAGGTGGGTGCATTTAGTCAGGAAACCTCTGCCACAGCGCTGAAAGACGAATTAGAAAAATTTACAGCTGTTGCAGTTAATGTGGTTTCTCCTTTGGTAAGTGCAGGTAATCTTTTTAAAGTCCATGTCGGTCCTTTTACAAAAAACATCCAGTTAATGGATTTGCGGCAACGATTGCTGGAGGCGAACTTTCCCTCTCCGCATGTGGTCTACCAATGAGCTGATGGGTTTACGACAACACACAGTAAGCAAAAAATGTTTTTTAATTTCTCGCTTAGAGCCAAAGCTAGGTTTAGGGTTTTTGGGTAAATCTGTTACACTTCGCGCGATTTGTAGGATCGCTACGCCTCGAGTTACCCGCTCCCATCAAAAGGTTGTTTTTTTCAAAATGTTACTTAAAAATATTATTTCACCCAGTACCAGCGGCATTTGTGCATTATTAATATCGCTATTAGTTAGCGTCACCCACGTAAGCGCAGCTCAAGTGATTATTCCTGCTGCCCCCGAACTGGCCGCCAACGCCTACTTGCTTATCGACGCCGCTACCGGAAAGGTTATCGTTGAGTCTAAATCCGCTGAATCCTACCCGCCGGCCAGCCTAACAAAGATGATGACGAGCTATATCGTGTCGGAAGAAATTCTTGCTGGTAGATTAAAAGAAAGTGATTTGGTTCGGGTGAGTGACGAAGCTTGGCGTAGAGGTGGAGCAAAAAGTGGGAGTTCAACCATGTTTTTGGATCCTCGCTCGGAAGTGAGTGTGATGGACCTGTTGCGCGGGTTGATAATTCAATCCGGCAACGATGCTTCAATTGCACTGGCGGAACACATTGCCGGTAACGAAGCAGCATTTGCCGATGTTATGAACCAGCAGGCAGAGTTGCTGGGAATGAAAAACACCCACTTCGTAAACGCGACCGGCTGGCCGGCCGAGGGGCATATGACAACGGCAGAAGACCTGGCTGTTTTGGCGCGTGCGCTTGTCAATGACCACCCCAGCCACTACGCCATCTACTCGGAAAAAGAATTCAAATATAACGGCATTACACAAAGCAACCGAAATAAATTATTGTTCAGCGATAAAACCGTAGACGGCATAAAAACTGGTCACACAAATGAGGCCGGCTACGGCTTGGTGGCCTCATCAGCACGCGACGGCATGCGGTTAATCTCAGTGGTACTGGGTACTAAAACGGGGAAGCAGCGCGCCAACGAATCGCAGCGCCTACTGGCTTACGGATTTCGCTATTTTGTGACCCATAAACTTTATAGTGCCAGCGATATCTTAAGTACCAATCGTGTTTGGGGTGGCATGCACGACTCGGTAACACTAGGCCTTAGAAAAGATATTCTCGCCACTATTCCGCGCGGAAGTCATAAAAATCTGCTCGCTGAAACACAAATTGACAAGGTCATAAAAGCACCGCTTAAAAAGGGTCAGGTCTTGGGTTCACTTAAAGTCAGCCTTGAAGGTGAAACCATAATAGAGCAAGATCTCATTGCTATGAGTGACGTTGAGGAGGCTGGTTTTTTCTCTCGCAGCTGGGACTCGCTGCTGCTGATTATTTCGGGTGATTAAGGCCGTCGTCAGGGGCTCGATATCTTATCCCTAATGAGCTCTTACCCTGCAACACACTTAGTTCGCGCCCAACTAGTACATAGCTAATCGCTAACTAAGCTTCCATTAGCACCTAGCTAGCACCTAACTAAAAGCCAAAGCCACGATGTCAGATTTACCACCACCAAAAATTGAATTTCCCTGCCCAGGCTACCCTATAAAAGTATTAGGTGAAGCCAGCGAGGCCTACAAATTAGCCGTGCTGGAGGTTATGGAAATTCACGCCTCGGGTTTTGATCGCGGGCGTGTCACGGTGCGCGATAGTCGCAACGGTCGTTTTCACTCGGTTACGGTCTATATTGAGGCCACCGGGATAGAGCAGCTACAAAATATATTTGAAGACCTGAAAAAACACCCGTCTACTCGCATGGTGTTGTGATTGGCCGCGCTTATTCTTAAGAACTTAGGCCCGGTCGACTATAGTAGAGTATGGCAAGAAATGCGCAGCTTCACCAACGACCGCACCGCGACAACGTGCGACGAACTATGGCTGGTAGAGCACCCTGCGGTATACACCCAAGGGCAGGCGGGTAAGGCTGAGCATATTTTGGTGCCAAACACTATTCCTCTGGTGCAAAGTGATCGCGGTGGGCAAGTAACCTACCACGGCCCAGGTCAGCTTGTTGCCTACCCCTTGGTGGATCTTAAGCGAATGAAGCTTGGGGTACGAGAATTGGTCAACAAAATAGAGCATTCGGTCGTGGTGTTTTTGCGGAGTTTTGGCCTTGATGGCTCTCCCAAGGCGGATGCCCCCGGAGTTTATGTGGCGGGTAAAAAAATTGCCTCGCTGGGCTTAAGGGTGAGAAAAAGCTGCAGTTACCATGGGGTTGCCATCAATATAAATGCCGATCTCGCGCCTTTTACCAATATAAACCCCTGCGGTTATGAGGGCTTGGAGATGGTGAATCTGGTGGATCTGTTGCCATCGTGCGTACCGCGCGAGTCTGTATCTGTATCGACCGTCGCAGCCGTGTATGCCGAAATTCTAGCGGCAGAGCTTAACCTCACCCTGAAACACGGGCATTTTTAGATACGCCCTCAATATTAATACCATGCTTTGGGGTAGAATGCGCTACCCCCTCACAGAGAAAACACATGAACGATAGCACCACACCTGTACAGCGAACCCGTCGGATTAAGCAGGGCGAAAAACTTCGAGATGCAGACAAGGTTGAGCGAATTCCGGTTAAAGTCATTGCCAGTGACACCATGCTGCGTAAACCCGATTGGATTCGTGTGCGTGTGGGCAATTCACCAGAAGTGGCCCGCATTAAATCGGTATTGCGCAAAAATGCTTTGTCTACGGTGTGTGAGGAAGCTAACTGCCCGAATCTTTCCGAGTGTTTTAGCGGAGGTACAGCCACGTTTATGATAATGGGCGATATCTGCACACGCCGCTGCCCGTTTTGCGATGTGGGGCATGGTAAGCCCAACGCTCTCGACGTCAAGGAGCCCAAAAACCTTGCTGCAGCCATCGCTGAAATGGCGCTGAAATATGTGGTCATCACCTCGGTAGACCGCGATGACCTTCGCGATGGCGGGGCGCAACATTTTGCCGACTGCATTCGCGAGTCGCGCCTCCTCTCGCCAGAATTGCAAATCGAAATACTCACCCCCGATTTTCGCGGTCGTATGGAGATAGCGCTAGACATACTCGAACAAACACCGCCCGACGTCTTCAATCACAACTTAGAGACGGTGCCTCGCCTTTATCGTCAATCCCGCCCTGGTGCCAACTACCATTGGTCCTTAGAGCTACTTAAAAAATATAAAGCCCTACGGCCGGAAGTACTTACCAAATCGGGTTTAATGGTAGGCTTGGGCGAAACAAAAGAAGAAATTGTTGAGGTCTTGAAAGAGATGCGCGAACACGATATCGACATGCTCACTATTGGCCAATACCTGCAGCCTTCGCGAGACCACCTACCTGTCGCTCGCTACGTAGAGCCGGCAGAATTCGATGAGTATGCCGCCATTGCCAAAGCGCTAGGCTTCAAACAGGCGGCCTGTGGTCCGTTGGTGCGCTCGTCCTATCACGCTGATAAGCAAGTGCACGGTGAGCTGGTTAAATAAACCAATTTTTTTGCCTGAGGTCAGTGCCCGCTCATGCGTTTTGTTACTATCATTGCCTAAGGGTGAGATAGATAATACAAAAATATGACGTGTTGTGCGGCTGCGCAGTTGCTGCTGTATTGCTGTCGACGAAGACCTATCTTTGGGGTGGCACGTGTCCGATTCGATTAAAAAAGTCACGATCACTAATTTGAAAGAGCAGCCCCCGTGGATAGATACCGTTGCTTTATGGCACCACCAAGAATGGTTGAATGGACGAAAGTTATTAAACGAATGTCAAACGTCGCGGCAACATATTGATGCCAAGTTAGATGAGCGAAAAGCATCGCTTAAGCGGCACATGGACAATGCCCCACTACCCATAACCTTTATCGCCCATCTCGATGATCTTCCCTTGGGTAGTGTCAGTTTGGTGTATTACCAATTTGTAGCCAGTGCTGAACAAAGCGAGTGGTTAACCAACCTTTATGTTGTTCCGACCCATCGCTGTAAGGGGATTGCCAGCACTCTGCTGGACCATGCGCAGCGATATGCGCACGACATTGGTCTAGAGCGTCTACTGCTGTATACCACCGATCAGGCCAATTTTTATAAAAAACGTGGATGGATAACGGTTAACGAGGGTTTGGTGCAGGGGCACCGGGTTGAAATACTGGATTACATCATCAATCCCCTTAAAAATTGACCCGCTTTGTATCCGTCTTTTACTTTGAATCACTTACTCGATATATTAGGGCCAGCTATCACTCAACAAACGAGCCCATTAAACTTATGTTCGAAGAAACTTCCACGCTATTAAAAGGCCTTGCTCGTGTTCTAGGAA
This sequence comes from Lentisphaeria bacterium, assembly GCA_047616325.1. Classification (GTDB taxonomy): domain Bacteria; phylum Pseudomonadota; class Gammaproteobacteria; order Pseudomonadales; family Cellvibrionaceae; genus JBLHGN01. Next base: position 20,073 of record JBLHGN010000002.1, on the reverse strand, counting down.
AGGGCGATGCAAGCCTCGAGTGCTTGGCGCTGTTGCTGGAAAAAGTTCCGCAGCTAGTATCGTTGGTGTGTGCCGATGGCGGAGTGATTTTTGCCAGTCGTTATTATCATCTTTTACAGAGCGTGAGCAGCGAGGCCTCAAATTTTGCTATAGAGACCGATTTGTATCCCTCGAATGTTCACCAGCAATTGAACGAACTGAAACAACACGATGCAACACTTCGCACACAGGAGTGGACCCTAAATACTAAACATAAGGATGGCACAACGCAGGTCTATGAAATGACGCGTCGGCGGGTTGAAGGCGTGGATGGTAGGGTATTAGTGTTTAGCCTTGGCGTCAATGTCACCGATCACGGCTTGGCCGAAACGTATCTCGCTGAGAATCTCTCAGCGTTAAAGTATCTGAGTTTTCGCGATCCTCTCACTGGTCTTGCCAATAGGTCTTTGCTGTACGATAGACTAAATAAAACGCTCTCCCGCGCTAAGCGCAGCAGTATTCGCTTTGCTTTGATGCTGATAGATATCGACCAGTTTAGGTTGGTGAATGAAAACTATGGTCACGATATTGGCGACCGTTTTTTAAAAAAATTCGCGCAAAACCTACAGGACGAGTTGCGTGATACTGATACCATTGCGCGCATTGGCGGCGATGAATTCGTGGTGGTGCTGGACGATATAGGCAAGGCTCACGACATTGAATTAATCGCCACAAAAATTCTTAATGCGGCATCTCATCCAATAAGTTTTGAAGACTGCGAAGTAACCTGCACGGCGAGTATGGGCATTAGTCTATTTCCGAAAGATGGCGATAATTCTGACCAATTGTTGCGCTACGCTGACCTAGCCATGTACAAGGCAAAAATAGCGGGCAACAATCGCCACCAGTTTTTTGTAAAAGCCATGACCGATACGGCGGTGAACTATCTTTTGTTAGAAAACGATTTGCGAAAAGCTATAGAAAATGGCGATATGAAACTTTTCTTCCAGCCGCAAATTGATCTTAGTCGCAACACTGTCGTGGGGCTAGAAGCCCTCGTGCGATGGCAGCATAAAGACCGCGGTTTGGTGCCCCCCACGCACTTTGTCGCGCTGGCGGAAGACACCGGATTAATTGAACCTCTTGGTGACTGGGTTCTGGAGCGCGCTTGTCAGGTGTTTCAAAATTGGCTAGCGCAGGGCTTTAATTTTGGTCGTATAGCGGTAAATATTTCGGCGCGTCAATTTCACAAAGAAAATTTTCAGCAAAGCGTGGTAGATGTATTAAGACGCACAGGGCTATCCGCAGATTTTTTAGAATTGGAACTCACCGAAAGCAGTGCCATGGAAAATGCAATAGAAACGATTGATCTGTTGAATAATCTCAAAAAAATGGGCTTGTCCATTTCTATAGATGATTTTGGTACGGGCTATTCTTCACTGGCGTATTTAAAGCGTTTCCCCATTCAAAAACTCAAAGTGGACAAAAGTTTTATCGTTGATATTGACACCAATCCGCACGATGCGGCCATTGCCAAGTCCATCATCGACTTGGCGCATAATATGGCGCTAGAAGTGATTGCTGAAGGTGTAGAGCGCGAGGCCCAAGCCGCGTGGTTAAAGGGCCGCGGATGCGACCAAGTGCAGGGCTATTATTACTCAAAGCCCCTGAGTGAAGATGCGTTGTTGGCGTGGGTAAAAAATCCGGCTTTGGTTACCATTAATTCCAATAGAACAATGCGCTTGCTTAAACCCTAATTAATTAGTTGAGAATTATGAGTAATCGTATTGTTGCCATAGAATTATCGTTTTATTAGTACATTAGACTTAAACGTTGGGACGTGGGGTTTAACGCATCGGTGCCCGACATGGAGAGAGTGATATCCAGCAGCACGTTCCAGACATCGCCCTTGATTACCCCTTTAATCGTTTTGTCAGCGTTGCTAGCTTTGCGCAGTAGCATATGTAATTGGCGCAAGCTAAGTCGGTTAACGGCGCTTCTAATCGTAGCTTTACGGTTTTCCCAAACACCGTTGCTCTTGGCTGAAAACTCAAAACTTTTACCGTTCTCCATACTCTCTTTAATGCTCGCTAGCGCCCTAATTTCGCGCGCTAAAGCCCAAAGAACAATGGTGGGTTCGGTACCCTCCGATTTTAATCCGTGTAGACCGGTAACGGCGCCGCGACCATCGCCGGTGAGGGCCTTGTCCACCACGCCAAAAACGTTGTAGCGCGCCGAACTCATCACCGCGTTGGCCATAGCGTGGGCGTCGATAATAGTGTCTTCAGACAGCAATTTTAGCTTTTCAATTTCCTGTGCCGCGGCCAGTAAATTTCCCTCAATTTTTGCGCACAAAATCTCTATTGCCTGAGGGTTGGCGGATAAGCCTGCTGCGTGCATTCTTTGTTCTATCCAGTGCGGTAGTTGATGTGCATTTACCGGCCACACAGTGACAATAACCCCCTTTGATTCCACCGCCTTAAACCATGCCGTGTTTTGTGTGCGCTTGTCGGTTTTGGGTAAGACCAGAAGTAATAGGTTGTCTTCGCTGGGATTTTGACAATATTCAACCAGGGCCCTGCCTCCATACTCATCGGGCTTACCGTTGTGAACGCGAATTTCGATGATTTTCTTTTCGGCAAAAAGCGACAGACTGTTAGCGCTGTGAGTGAGGGTGTCCCAACGAAAACCGGCGTCAGTGTGATAGAGCTCACGTTCGCTAAAGCCTTGTTTTTTTGCGGCTTGCCGAACGTTGTCGCAAGCTTCCTGCTGCAACAAGGGCTCCTCTCCGGTAATTAAATAGACTGGCGCCAACTGTTTTTTCAGCGACTGTGAGAGCTGGTCGATACGCAATCTTGCCATGGCTCGAAAACTTCCACTTGGTGATTTATGTAAACTGACGTATATAAACGGACTTAGATAAGCTGACTTGCATAAACGTACTATCTATAAGTTTATATGATTCTATGAGCTCATATATTTATATGAGCATAAATGTCGCAAAATATAGTTGTGAGGTTTTAAACGCAGTTAGTGCGACGAGTTATCGACTTCTTCGGGTAATTTTTCTTGTTCTTTCAGTATCTGTAGGCCAACAGATGCTTGCACATTGGCGAGAATGCGCTGCACTAACTGCTCGCGTAATTCTTGCCGCAGTTGCTGCTCTTCATCGTTTTTTGCGATGATCAGCTGGGGGTCAAAATCGTAATTCTGCCGCGCCGTCACATCACTTTTGAGTATGGTGTTTTGGCCGTCTCGTGAAAACGAAAACGTAATGCGCATCATTATTTGATACTGCACGGGAATGCCAGTGCTGCTGAATGAGAGCGGTCGGCGCTCTACACTTTCCTTGTGAATATAAAGTTGGTTTCTCGATGTGCGGTCGAGTGCAACGCCCATAGATTTACTGTTTTTAATAAAGGCCATCTGAAAGTCTCGCTGGTTGAGATCTGCGTGCAAGGCTATATCTTTGATTGCCGTTTGTTGGCTGGCATCAGCGCTATGTGCGGCGCCGCGTAACTGCCATCCACAGGCACCGAGTGTGAGGCATAGGTACGCCAGTGTGCTGGCAAGTAAACGAGAGTGCCGCCGAGGTATCGCTAGCATTTAATTGGCCACCACGTTAACGAGCTTTCCGGGCACAACAATTACCTTTCGTATATGTTTACCGACGATAAATTTTTGCACGTTTTCATTGGACAGCGCGAGTTTCTCAATTGTGTCTTTGTCCGCATCGGCGGGTACTTCGATTTGAGAGCGCACCTTGCCGTTTACCTGGCAAACGATGGTAATGGTACTGCGCACGAGAGCCGCTTCGTTAAACGAAGGCCAGCCACGGTCAAGAATATCGTCTTCGTGACCGAGAATATGCCAAAGTTCGTGGCAGATGTGTGGCACGATGGGGGCTAGTAACAGCGTGGCACTGCTTAGCGCTTCGCGTTCAACGGCAAGCCCTGCTGATGTGGAGCGGTCGGCATGCCGACCCACGTCGTTTAGCAGTTCCATTACCGCCGCTATGGCCGTATTGAAGGTGTATCGGCGTGCAAAGTCGTCGCTTACTTTTTTGATGGTCTCGTGTGTTTTCCTGCGCAGGTCGCGTTGTTGTTCGGGCAGAGTGTCGGCATTTATTTCGCCCGCATCCCCAGCTTCCACGTGCTGAATCACAGCACGCCACAGCTTTTTCAAAAAGCGTGAAGCGCCCTCAACACCGCTGTCCACCCACTCCAGGGTTTGATCTGGTGGCGCGGCGAACATAGTGAAGAGACGCACGGTATCGGCACCGTATTTTGCAATAATGTGTTCTGGGTCAACCCCGTTGTTTTTTGACTTAGACATTTTTGTCATGCCGCCAAATTCCAAAGCTTCTCCAGTGCTGGTAAGCGTGGCTTTAACGGTTTTGCCTTTGTCGTCTTTTTCTATGCTGACGTATTCTGGCGCTACCCATTCTTTGGCACCGGTTTGCCCAGTTTTATAAAAGGAATCTGCCAATACCATGCCTTGGCACAGCAATCGTTTAAAGGGCTCATCGGAGTTTATTAAGCCCTCGTCGCGCATCAGTTTGTGAAAGAAGCGCGCATACAACAGGTGTAAAATGGCGTGTTCAATGCCACCCACATATTGGTCTACAGGTAACCAGTAGTTGGCGGAATTTTTATCTAGCATTGTATCTGCATTGGCGGAGGTGTAACGGGCGTAATACCAGGACGACTCCATAAAGGTGTCGAAGGTATCCGTTTCCCGTTCCAGCGCTTGGCCGTCCAGTTCATCTTTGCGCCATTGACCATCGGCCTTGAGAGGTGACTGTACGCCGTCCATTTCTACATCTTCGGGCAACAGAATGGGCAGCCGGTCGGCTGGCACAGGAATGACTCCGCCATCGGGCAAGTTAAAAATGGGAATGGGTGTGCCCCAATAACGCTGCCGCGATACGCCCCAGTCGCGAAGACGGTAGTTGGTAGTTACGCGTCCCTTGTTTGCCGCTACCAGTGTTTGTGATATGGCTTCAAAGGCACCTTCAAAATTTAACCCGTCGAATTCGCCAGAGTTTATCAATAGTCCTTTTTCTGTGTAGGCCGCCGCGTCGAGGTCAATAGCGCTATCGTCCGCCGGGGCAATTACCTGAATAATCTCTAGGCCGTATTTGTGGGCAAATTCCCAGTCGCGCTGGTCGTGTGCGGGCACGGCCATAACGGCGCCTGAACCATAATCCATAAGCACATAATTGCCCACCCATACCGAAACCTGCTCGCCGGTGATGGGGTGCAACGTTGTTAAGCCGGTATTTAGGCCGCATTTTTCCATGTTGGCCATGTCGGCTTCAGCAATCGAGTTTACCTTTGTTTCCTGAATGAATTGCGCCAATGTTTCATTGCTTTGCGCTAATTCAAGGCTAATGGGGTGTTCGGCGGCGAGGGTAATATAGGTAACACCCATAATGGTGTCCGGGCGAGTTGTGTATACTTCCACCTGTGAAAGACCGGCTACGGGCAAGGCGAGTTTGAAACTCATCTCTACGCCGCAGCTTTTGCCTATCCAATTACGCTGCATGGTTTTGACCTTCTCTGGCCAATCGGGCAGCTGGTCGAGGTCTTTCAGCAATTCTTCTGCGTAGTCGGTGATTTTGATAAACCACTGGGGTATTTCTTTGCGTTCTACCAATGTTTCACAGCGCCAGCAGCGGCCTTCTATTACCTGCTCGTTGGCCAAGACCGTGGCGTCGTGGGGGCACCAGTTCACCGCCGACACTTTTTTATAGGCCAGCCCTTTTTTTACCAGGCGAGTAAAAAACCACTGCTCCCATTTGTAGTAGTCGGGTTTGCATGTGGTAATTTCGCGCGACCAGTCGAACCCAAACCCCAGCTCTTTTAGCTGTTTGCGCATGTAGTCAGTATTGCTGTACGTCCACTTTGCGGGAGCTGTTTTATTTTTTATAGCGGCATTTTCTGCCGGTAGACCAAACGCATCCCAACCCATGGGGTGTAGAACATTTTTGCCCTGCATTCGCTGGAAGCGCGCAATGACGTCGCTGATGGTGTAGTTGCGCACGTGGCCCATGTGCAAGCGCCCGCTGGGGTAGGGAAACATGGCCAAGCAATAGAACTTTTCCTTGTTGCTATCTTCGCTTACTTCAAAGCTTTTTTTCTCTTCCCAGTATTTTTGAATGCGTGGTTCTATGGAGGAAGGCTGATAAAGTTCGTTCATGGTGGAAGTTAGCGCCTGAGTAATAAAGTAAGTGAATTTTTATAATGCGGCAAAGCTAGTGGTCAATCGCGCATTGTATAAGGAGGAGCGGATTATAGGACGTTGAAGGGCGTAAAGGTAGACCTGAATGGGCGAGCACTTGAGCTCGCGCGTCGATTAATAAGGGCGGGGGGCTCGATAGTGAATCCACCCCCCGACTTGGTAGGCTATATCACGTGCTAGTGAGTGCCGGCGGCGCTCTTGTTGGCATTGTCCTTAATGGTGATCTTTACTACTTCAGAGGCCACAACCGGGTTATGTGGTCGGTGGAAGTGGTCGCCAAGCAACAATTGCAGGGTGTGGGTTCCCGGCACCAGATTTAAGGTGGTTTCGGTTTGGCCTTTGCCAAAGTGAAGGTGCTGGGCGTCTGCAGGAATCGGTGCATCGAGAGCAGGTAAAGCGTCAACATCTACAAGTAAGTGATGGTGACCACTGTCGCTGTGTACCACACCCGCTGGCATAACCATCATTTTATCTAGGGCAAAAACGACTTTAACTGGACTGACCACAATTGCGCCATTTTTTGGTTCAACAATACTCACTTTGGCACCTTTAGGTGAATTGCTCGCTTGTTGAGCAATAACGGACATGGAAAAAAGCACCAATAGGGGGCACAGTAGGACGTTAAGTGATTTAATGCGACTCATGATCGATTTTCCTTTAAGGTAACTTGACTTAGGTTTGAAAAAGTTTTGCACGGGAAACGAATGGCTTTGTTATGTTTATATAAGCCAAATTCTAGGGCAATCCACCGCACTACTGGTCGGGATGGGCGAAATATTATAGCGGTTCAGGCCGTGTATAAGTAGGTGTATCTCCTGCCAATCGTTAGTTTAGTGGCTAGGTGATAAGGGCTTAGCAAATGGTAGACGTTTACAATGCAATGAGTATCTAGTGCCTTGCTCGTTCGTTGGTATAGACATTGCTTAGGCCATAGCCAAGCGCTTCGGCGCTTTGGTCGTCGCTGATATCGAAATCAACTTGGTTAACCGAGCGTTATGAATACTGTTCCGCAATTGTCGCCTATAAATACCTCTCTCGTCGCCGAGCCAGACGAGACTCTGGTGAATTTTTGCGAGGCCTATAAACAGCGCATGGTGGCTCACGATTTGGTGGATCAGCTCAATCATATGATAAAGGCTGTACAGAAACATCGCGGTATTAGCATGGGGCTTCTGGCGGGCAATAGTGTGTTTGAAAAAGATTTTCAGGTTTTGCAGCAGCAATTGCAAAAACGCATCGCCATTTTAGAGGCCTTTGCTATAAAAAGTGGTGGGCTTTTATCATCCAGAGATCAACAAAACCTTCACTCGGAGTGGCAGACAATTCGCGACGGTTGGCAAGACGACAGGCTTAGCGAAAATTTTGAGTTACATTCACATTTTATTGAGCAGCTTCTTGCTATGGTGCTGAAACTAGCAAAAATTATAGAGCATCCGGTTGGCTCAATGCTAACCGCTAGCGGTGTTATATTCGACAACACTTTAAATCCCCAAGTAGGTGAAAATAAAGATGGGCCTGAACAGGAAAACGAAGAATGGAATTACATTAAGCGCGCAAACAAAATTGAAGTATTAAGCTTTGTTTGCGCGCAATTGCCTGAAATGATCGAATTTATGGCAAAAATCCGCGGCCTGGCTACTTACGCAGCCGCATCTGGCAATAGCGGCGGTGATCTTGGCCGAAAACTGAGATTTTTATTGGATTGCACACGCGATCGCAATGAAAAGCTCCGCCATTGTGCGACGCGCTTACAAAAAAATGTGAGTGTGAATTATAAAACTCTAACATTTATTGGTGAACTTGAAACGCGCTTTATCTATTTATTAAGCTTAGTTGAAAACCATGTGTTATCGAATGCCGGAGGTAAAACTACGGCATCGAAGATTTTTGAATTGGCGACATCATTTATAGACAGTTACTGGTCTATTGTCGACGAGGGAATGGCCATTGTGCGCGCTTATCAAGGTGAAGAATTGGAAGCCTGGTTTACGCAAAACTCTACCCAAGGCCACGCACTGTATATCTGAATAATTCAATGCGCGAGAAAAGGTAGGCCGGTAAGACAGTATGTCAAAAAAGTAAATGCTACTTTCTATAGCGATCTCACCAACAATGCGCTTAGCTTTAATGTTTTTAATTACAACGTTCTCACTTTAAACTTTCTGCCTTTTATTTTGCCGTTGATAAGTCGTCCCAGTGCTTTGGAGGCTGATTTGCGCTCTATGGCTACAAATGCGACATAGTCAAGAATATCTATTTTGCCAACCGCACTGCCATTGATGCCCGCATCGCCGGTAAGTGCCCCCAGAATGTCGCCAGCGCGAACTTTTTCCTTGCGACCGCCACCGATACATAGCGTTACCATAGGCGGTGGAACAATGCTTTTATTACCCGCTCTTAGGGTGCCTATATCGGTCAGGCCAGCGTCGAGATCTCTCTGTAGTGAAGCCACAATTTCGAATTTATACCGCTCTCTCTTAGCCACTAAACTTAAGGCCAAGCCGCTTTTGCCCGCGCGCCCGGTGCGGCCGATGCGGTGGGTATATATGTCGGTTTCGCGCGGCAGGTCGTAGTTGATGACGGCGGGCAGATCGACGATATCCAAACCTCTTGCCGCCACATCGGTGGCCACCAAAAACTGGCAACTGCTGTGTTTGAATTGAATAAGGGTTTGGTCGCGGTCTCGCTGTTCCATATCGCCATGCAGTGCGCAACTGACATAACCTTGGGCAAGCAAAAATTCATTGACTTCGTTGACGGTGACTTTGGTATTGCAAAATATTACCGCTAAATTAATTTGATGGGCACGTAAGGCTGTGTCTAAGGCGGCAGTTTTGTCGATGTCGCTGACGTTGTAAAATTTTTGCACGATGGTGGAGCTGTCGTGTTGTGATTCGACGTTTAAATGTTCTGGTTCTACTTGAAATTTAGTGCTTAGATCGAGAATGTCTTTGGCAAAAGTGGCCGAAAAGAAAAGGGTTTGGCGCGATTTTGGCGTGTGTTTAATAATGCCTTCTACCGCGTCCAAAAAGCCCATTTCCAACATTCGGTCGGCTTCGTCCAATACCAAGTGTTTCACGCGGCCTAGGTCTAGGGTGGCCTTTTTTAAGTGATCGGCGAGTCGTCCAGGCGTTCCCACCACCACGTGAGCGCCGTGCTCTAGCGAACCTATCTGTGGGCCAATGGATTGGCCGCCGCAAAGAATGACGATTTTAATGTTGGCCTGAAAGCGCGCCAGTTTGCGCAATTCGGTTGCGACCTGAGTGCACAGCTCGCGGGTAGGGCATATCACCAGGGCCTGAGTGCTGAAGTCGCGCGGATTCAATGCAAGTAAAAGTGGAAGGCCAAAGGTGAGTGTTTTGCCGCTCCCCGTCTTCGCCTGTGCGATAAGGTCTTTGCCGCTCAGCGCCTTGGGCAGCGCTAGCGCCTGGATGGGCGTCATAGATGTGTAAGCCAAATTGTTGAGATTATCGAGCATGGCTTGCGGGAGATCTAAAGTGGTAAAGGCTGTATTGCTCATGGGGGCTCGTTTTGTTTGACTTAAAAAGTGTGGCTTAGTGGTTTGGCTGTTTGGCCACTTGGTAGAAAGGTGCGACTCGAAGTAAGCCTTACAATTCAAACCCTTGGGCGCAAAATAATGTGCAAGAGCGGTAAGTGGCAAGTTTATAAAAAATAATCATTGGCAATAGCGTAAGTCTCAAGCACGTCAATAACCGCCATTTTGGCACTTTTTGCCGCTCGAATGCCGAGCGCTGCATCTTCAAACACTATACAGCGCTGTGGCGGTATACCCATTTTTTGCGCACATAATAAAAATGTATCGGGGGCGGGTTTTGGATGTTCAGCGAGATCGGCGCCCACGACGTGGTCGATGTAGTGTAACAATCCGCAGTGTTTGAGAATTGATATTGCTTCGGCGGTAGAGGCGCCGGTGCCGACCGCCATGGGCTTTTTGCCATGATATTGTTTAACAATATCGACAAGTGTTGTGGGTTTAACGTGAACTTCCATCAACTGGCGGGAAAGTTGTTCTTTCAACTCGGTGATAATGCCTACTAGCTCGGAGCCTTCGATGCCATTGTGTTGCAGCACTAATTCCACGGTTTGGCGTGTAGGTACACCGGCTAACGATCGCATTAAGGCCCTGTCTACTGGAATGTTGTGGGGGCGTAAAGCGCCTGTCCAGGCGTGTTCGTGCAACTTGCCACTGTCCACCAGGGTGCCGTCCATATCAAAAATAAGAGCGTCGTAATCGTGATACATTAATAAACCTTGAGTTCTCTCTATAGACTCGGCGCGTCTTGCGGAAATGCCGATTGTGGGAGTGGCCGCAGCAAAAGGTGTCTATCGTAAAAGGGAGGCTATAGTAAAGGCTGTGACGCCGAATACCAAATAATTAGTGCCTGTGCTTAAATCGGCACTAATTTCGCCAGCAAAAGTAACCATTAAAGGTCCAGTGTCGTGAACTTAATTGAATCGCAATTACCTTGCCCCTACTGTGGCGAGGTGCTTACCGTACTAGTTGATCCCTCTGTGGAAACCCAGGAATATGTTGAAGACTGCCATGTGTGTTGCAGTCCCATTGTTATCGATGTGGAAGTGAGCGGCGAAGATATCGTCGCCATCTCGGCACGGCAGGAAAATTGCTGAAATGGACATTGTTCTGATGTTAAATCCCTGTTTTGATAAGCCATAAATTTGATATGGGTGCGACAGCACTTGCTAGCCATAAGTTAACCTAAGCCCCAAAACAATTTTTGAGGCGTGCGGGTCACCATGGAAAGTAACAAATGTTCGACGGTAGTTGGCATAATAAAGAACGTGCTATTGAAATTAATGACGAAAAAGGTAAGTAGCACAATACACAGAACAGCGATTTTTGTGGTGACGATTGCCGCACGCCAAGCGTAATTGTAGACGTATCTACAGGTCAGTCTGCCCCAACGGCAACAAATAAAGCCCTTATTGGCAGTGCCAGTAATGGTCTTGGCGTTACTACTTACGACAACACCTTCGCTTTAAAACTTAATGTAAGAATGCAGCTCGATTACAATTATGCGGCACTCAACAGAGAGAGCCAGGAAAATAATGCAGAGGTAAGACGCGCGTGCCTGACGCTCTCTGGCCACGCCTATGATTGGTATTTTCTTTCGCGCTTCGATGTCGATCAGGGCAGTGGCAGCAACTTACTGAGCTCCTACATGCAGTATCGCGATTTTGGTGAAAAGGCTTGGGTCAGCGTTGGTCGAATGAAAGAACCCTTTGGCATGAGCTGGCTGGGCAGTATAAAAAATATTGCCATTCCAGAGCGCTATCCTGTTTCAGACGGTTACACCTTTGGTCGTTCGGCGGGGGTGCTTGTAGAAGGAAAACTGTCGGCTTTCTCCTATGCATTGGGAGTATTTGAAGCCGGCGAAGTGGGCACAGAGCAAGAGGAAGAAAACGTTGCGATTACCGGCCGCGTATACAGCGCCTTAATTTTAAACCCGGTGCGTGTGCTTCATGTTGGCGGTGCGTTTTCTTCGCGAAGTGAACAAAATGCCGTCGCCTTAGAGTTTGCCTTTGTTAACGGCCCAGTTCATCTTTAATCGGAGTGGATGACCTCAGACCCTGATATTGGTGATGCTCGACGAGGCATGTATGTAGAAGCAGGGTGTTTTTTTACCGGTGAAAGTTTCCCCTATGTCAATGGCGTGTTTGCCAATGTAGTACCCACTTCTGATATGGGCGCATGGCAGCTAGTGTTGCGCTATGACGCTGGAGACGGTGAATGCTCTGATGTTGAGTTAGGTGAAATCGATGCACAATCACTTTCAGTAAGTTTAAATTATTACGCCAATAAGCACGTAAAAATTGCAGCCAGTTACAGCTACGGGGAAGAGGCGAAGCCAGTCAATAATACAAACGAAAATAACGGCGAAGAATTTCGTTTGCGCGCACAGTTTGTGTTTTAAATTTGGTGGTGAAGTGTGCGCTTTGTGAGAGTGTGTGGGTCCTTTAATTATCTCTACGTATCATCTTGTAATAACTAAAATTATTATAGCGGTGGACCCATGGTGGTCCCACTTTAAATAAGCTCCGCTTGTGGCCCTCGTTTGCCATCGTTAATTTAAAATTCCACCGTCTGCCCTTCTTTTAATGTCTTAAATCCTCCTCCGCTGATTGCACCAAAGTGAGCAAATACATCTGAACCACTTTTTCGTTCGACAAACCCAAAACCTTTGCGTTCGTTAAACCATTTTACTGTGCCAGTGTCTTTTTTCATAAAAGTAACCTTTTGCAATACCAGATTATTATTGTCGATTTGCGCAGCGAAACTGAACCAAGCAAGCAAAATGTATGGAAACCCATTTGAAAATAGAAGAAAAAAGAAGCACACACAACCAGACCGCTTCACTGCGTAGAAATGCTATATAAAACATGGTGACGGACAATGGACGAGCGACAGAAAAACCTAATAAAGGCGCGCGGATGAACATTGTTTTTATGGCGACATGTGGCAGTTTGAATTTCAGTTGTCAGGGGGTATAGCAAAGAGCGTTATTTGTAGGGAGTAATGGATTTGACTAAGCGAGGGCAAAATGTCATCGTGATCGGCCTTATCCGCAAAAGCGCAGTATCAGCGTATGGCAATTGATTCACGGGTTCTGAATATATCGGGGCTAGACGTACATGTCGTTCAGAAAAAAATGAAAAATCTGCGTATGGCGGTCAAACCCCCCAACGGCGAGGTACGTATATCCGTGCCCTATCGCACCCCACAATATCATGTACGCGACTTTGTGTTGGCGCAGTGGGACTGGATAAAAGCCAGGCAAGATGAAATTCGCAGTCGCCCGGTGGCGCGAGCCTCCACCTATGTTAATGGTGAAATACACCCGCTCTGGGGGCAGTCAAAAACTCTGACTGTTATTGACACGTTAGGCTGGGATAGCGTCGTCGCGACCGAAACGTCATTAGTCATGCATGCAAAGAAGGGCTCAAGTGTTGCGCAGCGAGAACACTTACTCTCAGAATTTTATCGCAGACAGATAAAAACCCATATTCCCCCCTTAATAGAACTATATGCTCCCGAAATGGGTGTAAAGGTAAGCTTTTGGGGGGTGAAAAAGATGAAGTCTCGCTGGGGTACGTGCAACATATCCCAGGGCCGAATATGGCTAAACCTTGTGTTGGCTAAAAAACCGCCTGTCTGTCTTGAATATGTGGTTGTACACGAGTTGGTGCATTTGCTTGAGAGTCGTCATAATAAGCGTTTTTGGGGCCTGGTAGCGCATTTTATGCCGCACTGGCAAAACGGTCACGCACCGCTTACCGCATAGTGTGTGGCGGAATCGTTTAACGGTTTTGACTTAAAAAAATGGCGTTTTAGGCGTCACAACGTAGATCGATCGCTACAGCTGCAAGCTGCTATACTTTCTCTGCTATCCCAAATGTTAGAGCCCCTCTCATGCTGGAAAAAGCTGTTGTGGAATCCCCTCCCGTTGTGGACAATGTGGCCAACGCTAAGAAGGTAAGCGCTCTGCGTAGCCTGCAGCAGGTATTGCTGGTACTGGTGCTGTTTTCTATTGCCTTTCCCGCACTTATTAGCGGTGGCATCTTGATTAGGGAAAACTTCAATAGAACTATCACTCAAGATAGTGAGACAGCCGCTAAAAACTACGCCGATCTACTCCAGGCTGGCATGCAATTACCTTTGTGGAATATCTCGCGGGATTTAGGCACACCGTTGCTGGATGCTATCAGCGTCGACAAGTCAGTATTGTCCATCGTGGTGGAGGCAACCAACGACAGCGATTTCCTCTCCTACCACAAGCCTGACCCAGAGCAAGGTGAGGAGAGCATACCTATCGAGCGAAATATTGAATACGAAGGTGATCTACTCGGCAAAGTCACCTTGGTGTATAGCTTAAAAGAAGCTCGCAATCGCGCCGAAAACGAATCGCGCCTAATGCTGAGTGTATTGTTTTTTCAGCTTATTTTTTCTATTGGTTTGCTCAGTTTTTTCCTAAGAAAGCGAGTGACGGTTCCCTTGTTGCGCCTAGAACGCTCTGCGGCTGGCATAGCCACTGGTGATTTGTTAACCCACATACCCAAGCTGGGATCAGATGAATTTGGTGCCCTTTCATCGCAGTTGGAGCACATGCGGGGCGCCTTGAGCCGGTCATTTCAAAGCTTGGAAGAGCGCGTGCGTGAGCGAACCATAGACTTAGAACAGGTAAACGAAGAGTTAAAAGGTACACTCGATAAACTTCAGCATGCGCAAGGAGAGTTGGTGCAATCAGAAAAAATGGCGGCACTGGGTTCTCTGGTGGCAGGAATCGCCCATGAATTGAATACGCCGATAGGAAATGGCACCACGGTGGCGACAACCTTGGTAGATTACACTCAGCGCATGATAGAGCAACTTCCGGAAGGCGTTAAACGTTCCGATTTTGAGCAGTACTTAAAAGACATGGACGAAGGTATGAGTTTGGTGTGCTTGAGTTTGGAAAAAGCCTCGGAACTGGTTTCTAGTTTTAAGCAGGTGGCTGTAGATCGTACAAGTGCCCAGCGGCGCAAGTTCATGTCTGCGGACTTACTGAAAGAAACCCGCGTGACCATGGCCACGCTGATGAAGCCAATGCCCTATACGCTCGAGATTCACGAACAAGAAAGCGTGTTAATGGATAGCTATCCGGGGCCGCTAGGGCAGGTAATTACCAACCTACTTAATAATGCTATATTTCACGCTTTTGACGAACGCGATTACGGCCATATTTTAATTTCCACCACACCCTTTGAAGACGGTGTTCAGATTGTGGTGCAAGATAATGGCCGCGGTATTTCAACAAAAAATCTCAATCACATATTTGACCCATTTTTTACTACCAAACTGGGCGCCGGCGGCAATGGTCTTGGTTTACATATAGTGCATAATATTGTTACCGCTGCTTTGGGCGGTACTATCGACGTAGTATCCGAGATCAACGTGGGCACACAATTTATTGTTAGGTTGCCTTTGGTTGCTCCAGTAGGCGCTGCTGAAGTAGACATTAACGCCGAAGATTCTGAGCCTGGATCAGACGTCGATGATGATACAAACGCAGATTAAATTTTTAGAGAACCAGTATAAAAGTTAGCTTTTATTGGCCTAAATAAACATGTAGACATGTTGGCTTTAGAGGGTGGAAATTACATGAATAAAGATGATTTAGGCGCTGATGGCTTGATGGACTTCGTCAGCGAAAGCTCAGGCGGAGATCAGCCAGAGCGCGAAACACTGGTGTGGCGTGTGCTTATTATTGACGACGAAAAAGACGTGCACTCTGCCACCACCTTTGCTCTTCGCAGCACTGAGGTTATTGGACGACCCCTGGAGTTTTTACATGCCAACAGCAGTCGGGAAGCTAAGGCAATACTGCTTGAAAAAACAGACATTGCGGTAATCTTATTAGACGTAGTTATGGAAACCCCCAATGCTGGTTTAGATTTGGTGGCTGTTATTCGCAACGAATTACATATTAAAGACACGCGCATTATTTTGCGCACGGGCCAACCGAATCAGGCGCCAGAAATTGAAGTAATCCGCGATTACGATATTAACGACTATAAATTAAAATCTGAATTAACTCAGTCTCGCCTGTTCGCCTCACTTACTACTGCAATTCGCTCGTATAAGCAAATTCAAACCATCGAAGCCGGTCGGTGTAGCTTGAGTATGATTGTTAAATCCAGTGCCGAGCTACTTACGAAAAAAGGCATTAATGAATTTGCGCAGGGCGTCATTCTGCATTTGTCGGGACTGTTAAGTATCGTACCCGAAGGGCTAATTTGCGTACCGCGTCGTGGTCTGAATCTGAATGAAGACTCGACACATATTATTGCCGCCGCTGGGCACTACACCAAACTAATCGATCGTCCGCTGAACGAGTTAGACGAAAAGGGTGCAAAAGAAGCATTGCTGGAGTGTTTGGATAAGAAGTGCAATGTATTTAAGAAAGATGGCATCGCGCTATATTTGGGCAGTCAGGAGCGCGGCGACATGGCGTGTTTTGTTACCGACGATGTTTCGCTGGAGGAAGTGGACAAGGCCTTAATAGAATTATTTTGCAGCAATATATCCATCTGCGCCGATAATTTACAATTGGTCTCGCGGCTGAGTGATTTTGCCTATCACGACGTGCTTATCGGTTTGCCCAACAGGAACTCCCTGGTTGAACATATGGATAAAGTGTTGGGTCGGGAAGGCTTGGAAAAATACGCATTGTCGATGGTGGATATCGATAATTTTGCTGAAATTAATGCTTCGCTAGGCCAAGATTATGGCGATGAGTTGTTAATTGCAGTAGGCCGGCGAATGGAAAATTTTTTCCCTAGTCCCTCCTTTGTGGCGCGCGTAGCCGGGGACACCTTTGCGGTGTTTGGCCCCAGTGAAGAGATCGATTCAAAGCGCCTATTGGCGCCATTTTTGGAACCCTTTAACGCGGGTAGCGAAGAGCAGATTATTTCGGTGACCGCAGGCATTGTACCCTTGTCCGAGACAAAACGCGGCGCTGATGAGGCCGTGAAAGACGCCAGCATAGTGCTGAAAATGGCAAAAAATCACAATCGAGGCGAAGTGGTGCTATTTCGTCAAAACATGGTCACAGACGCCTAGGCGAGGTTGGGTATATTGCGACACCTGCGGGCTGCTTTCGAGATGGAGCAGCTTTATGTGGTCTATCCCCAAAGTGGATATGAACGAGTTATCTGTGGTTGGTGTTGAGGCCCTATTACGTTGGAAGGAGCCCTCGGGCAGTCAAATTTCCCCAGATGTGTTTATTCCTTTGGCTGAAAAATTGGGTTTAACTATTCGTATGGGCGCGTGGGTGTATAGGCAAGCCGTTATTGACTTAAGCGAGTTGCATAAAAGTGGCAACACAGAACTACACATGTCCGTCAACTTGTCTGTTGCGCAATTGCAACATGGCGACGTACTCGCCATGCTCAAAACTGGCTTAGACGAATCGGGGGTGAATCCACGTTTTATTGATTTGGAAGTCACCGAATCTCTCGCCGCAAACGATTTACACACAACGCTGGCGCTGCTGCACGAAATTAAAGCCATGGGCTTCACGCTGTCTTTAGATGATTTTGGTACGAGCTTTTCGTCACTGAACCATTTACAAAAAATACCCCTGGATAATCTTAAATTGGATAAAAGCTTGGTCGAAGCCACTAGCACCGAAAGAGGGAAAGGAATTGTAGAAATGATCGTACAGCTTGCCGAACGCTTACAATTGAACGTGGTAGCAGAAGGTGTGGAAAACTCAGTCAGGTCGAATTTTTACAATCGGTAAAATGCCGTTTAGCGCAAGGTTTCTATTATGCAAAACCAATGGCTTTGAGCAAATTTACAGCGTGGTTAGCGGCGCACAAAGACGTCAACAAATAGCCTGTTTTTAATGTTCAGGCGCGGTGCTCGGTCAAGCGAAAACGGATTTACACTGGCCATGCCGTCACAAAAAAAAATTATAGAAGCGTCGTAGAGCCTTCTGCGCGTCTTCAATGCTACCTTCAACAAACCTCACTTTTTGACCGGGTCTTCTTTGGCTTAAGCGAAAACAATCTAAATGAGATACGCAGCCAATCTTGGCGTAGCCGCCTATGGTCTGCCGGTCTTTAAGTAGAATTATGGCTTGTCCGCTCGGTGGAATTTGCACCGATCCAAAAGCTATGCCCTCAGACAAAAGCGTCGCAGCAGGGGGGGCTATGGTCGGCCCGCTAAGACAGTAGCCCATGCGGTTGCTGTCGGCGCTTATTGCGTAATCAGCAGCAAAAAAATTGTGCCGCGCATCAGCACTAAAATCTGGGTACTGATAACTTGGCAGCAGGTGAACATCCAACACATGGCTTGAGTAGTCTGGGATATAGGCCGAAGGTACTTGAGTGTGTGCTTTTGTCGGTGGGAGCGTACCCGCAGTAAAACTAAGCGGGGTGTTTACTGTTAAGGGGCCACCCAAAAAAGGCCCCGTTTTTTCGCGCATTACCATGCTCTGGCTACCCAACTGCGTGTCGGCAATAAAGCCTCCGTATATAGCCAGATACGAGCGCAACCCGTGTCGCGCCGGTTTGATTTTTAAGCTGTCGCCGGCCGCCACCGTTATGGTCTGCCAGCTGGGCTGAGCTATGTCGTTAATCCATACTTCTGTGCAGGCGCCCGTCACCGCCATTCGGGCCGGGCCATCAAATTCAGCCGCAAACGGCCCCAAGGTAATTTCCAGAGCACAGCTGCCTGGCTTATTGTTCAGCAGCTTATTGGCCCAAAGAAACGCGTGCTCATCGGCGGCCCCGCCCTGGGCAAAACCGAGGTGCTGAAAACCCCTTCTGCCCAGGTCTTGCAATAGCGAGCAAGGGCCTTTCGAAGTTATTACTAACTTACTCCGGCTGCTAGTGTTTATGGGTGTCGCTTCAGTTGTCATCGTTAAAATTTAGAGTGAGAACATGTTGAGTGAGTGAGATAAATGCTTGGCGATTGATAGGGGTAAATTTGACTGCATCTCCCACGCTTAAGGGGCAGTTGTAGTTGCCGTGCTTGTCTAGCGCCAGCATCGGCATGGGGCTTCGGCCAATAATATTCCAGCCCCCGGGCGAGTCGCTGGGGTAAACGCCCGTTTGCCTGTCGGCAATACCCACAGACCCGGCAGCCACCTTTTTGCGTGGCGTAGCTTTTCTTGGTGTTGCCAAAACCTCATCGACAAAACCCAAATAGGCAAAGCCGGGCGTAAAACCCAGGGTGCAGACGGTATAGATGAGTGCGCTGTGACGGGTGATAAATTCGCCAATCGATAACCCTTTTTCGCTGGCGAGTAGGGCGAGGTCTGGCCCGTATTCCTCGTCGTATAGCACTGGAATTTCAAATGTGTGGGCTGGCGTTAGCTGTTGAAGAGGTATAGCCATGGCTTCTTGTATGGCAACCTTTGCTGCTTCTAAAAAATCACTGCTGTCTATTGTGAGGCAGTCGTAAACTATCATCAGTGACGTGTAGGAGGGCACGCAATCGACGATTAAATGTGAAAGCCTGCGTTGCAAGTGTGCTTGAATACTCACGATGGTGGCAGCTAGTTCAGGGGTCGTGGGCAGGGAAGTGCTGGTAAGAAAAGTGCCTTGGTGATGATCAGCGCTCGTAAATGTAATCAGTACAGTGTTTTCAGATATTCCGTTAATATGAAATAGAAATGCCATGCTATGCTCCGTTGATCGGATTGTCCAGGCACTCTCTAATAGCGATTATGGTGGCAATGGTATCGGGTGAATCGCTGTGCACGCACAGTGTTTGTGCGGCAATGGCCAGCCAACGTTTGTTCTCGGAAAATGTGCCGCCTTTAAACGCCAAATTGTGCGCTTGTGCCAGGGTTTTAGGCATATTGCTGTGCACCGCGTGTGCGAACTGGCGCGTTACGAGCTTGCCGGTGTCGCAGTAAGCTCTATCGGCAAAGGCTTCAAAGAGTAGGTCCGCGCCCAGCTCAGCCGCTTTTTTAATGTAAGAATCGCGAGAGGGCAGTGCCTGTATCAGAAGGGGCAGTTTAAAAACGCGGGCCACTTTAAGTGCAGAGGCAAAGCGGGCATTAGAAAGGAGAACATCGTGATAGAGCGCACCGTGAGGTTTGATGTAACTCACCTGAGTGCCGCTAGCTTTGGCGTATTGGATCAGTGCCGAAATCTGCTCTTTAAGTGCGTTTTCCAGAGCATCGGCAGCAATAGTCATGCTGATTCGCCCGAAATTTGTGCGGTCTGGGTAGCTTGGGTGAGCGCCAATTTGCACGTTGTGTTGGCGGGCCAGGTTTAGCGTGGCCAGCATGCTGTCTTCGTCGCCGGTGTGACCACCGC
>JBLHGN010000001.1:0-55551 GCA_047616325.1 Lentisphaeria bacterium | reverse complement strand
ATTGTGGAGGGGTTAAATACCAAGGTAAAACTCACTACGAGAAAGTCGTATGGTTTTAAAATCTATAAATGCGCTGAAATAGCCTTGTATCACTCGCTTGGGCGGTTACCCACTCCAGAAATGACCCACAGATTTTACTGACGAGGCTTAATTAAAGAGGAAAAACTCGACACGTAAAAGGGCATTAAAAATAAGCGCATCGTTTACCAATAATCTTGTTTATCCACGCTTTGTTTTGACACACTTAAGGTTAAGGAAAAACCGATAACCGCACTAACTCCCAGCGCGTTTAACCAAAGGCGAGGAGAGCTATCGAAATAAAATAACACCACCACCAATATACCAGATTAGATAACACCAGAGAACAATTTTTCCATTTGCTATACTTTGAAAGTATTTGATCATCTACAACCTGCTATCTGGCTGGCGACCATAAGTGATTTAAAATATTCACACAATGCAGCCGCCTCATTTTCTATTCGATAATTTTGCTCAACTCGCAAACGACCATTGCGGCCCATCTCCGCCAGCACCTTTGGGTCGCTTAACAGCTCTGCCAGGGCTACATTCACAGCTTCTTGGTTATTAATCGCCACTATTTTACCATCGATATTGGGTCGTACAATCTCCGGCCAGGCACCAGCCTCTGTAGCAAGCACGGCAGCACCACTACTCATGGCCTCCAACACAGTCAAGCCAAAGCCCTCATTATTACTTAACGCACAAACCAAACTCATCATTGAAAATAATTCTGGAAGTGATTCATAGGGTTGCTCGCCCAGAATTCTTATCCGCTGCGATAGTCCGGCGTCCTCAATTTCCTTTTGCAGTTGTTGCACAAACGGCTGGTCTTCCCGTTTTATTGCACCTACAACCACAGCGGTGTAATCCGGGCTATGCGCCAACTGCGAAATGCACGCTCGAACAAATAGGTGCACCCCCTTTTGTTCGCGCACTCGGCCAAATATACCTAGAGCGTAAGGCGTATCGATATTCCACTTTGCCAAGACTTCACGTCTATTTTGGCAAGGCGCCCATACGTCACTGCGAATACCGTGGGGGACGATGACATCGGGTTTTCTTTTCAGGTAAAAGGCGGCCGCATTACAGGTAGAGACAATGCCATCCATGCGGTTCATTAACCACCGAGTAAACGCGCTGTGATGGCGCTGAGCGGTGGAGGTAAATACAATTTTTATCTTCGCGCCAAATACGTACTTAAGAATTAGGGCCTGCAACATTTCATTGTTTCTGCGAGCGTGAAAAACACGATATCTGCCGTCAGGAAGTGTTTTTTTTAGCGCTTGACGAGCCTGTTTAAAGCTTATTGCGATGGAATTGACAGGAAGATGGTGGGCACCCAACACCCGCAAAGGCATAAACGATTGTTGATAGGCCAAAGTCTGCAACATTGTAGAAGTAACCCCAGAAAAGCGGGGATTGGAATTGCCTACGATTAGCTGGCAATCCTGAAGTTGATGAGCAATGCCCACGTGAGAATCTCCGATTTTCTCTTTCATTGTGACCTATAACTAGAGAATATAGCGTGTAAAAAAAATGATTGAAGAAAAACCGGATAAACACAGGAGTTGATCACATTTGTTGCCGAATATCGTAATTCGTTTGCACAAGTTTTGTTCTTTTACCGCGCGACAAATGTCGCGATTGCTCCGCGAGTCGTCTTTGCTCGCGTATCCACGCATGATCGAGATGAGCCACAACCGCTCCATATCGAATCTATTTTCCGGCTATACCTAGTTTTCTATTAACAGGAATAGATACGTTATTCTAACAGCAATCCATAGATGTTGGCCGGTTCTCTAGGTATAATCAAAAAAAATATTTATACCGAGAGCTTAATCATATCAACTAACCAAGGAACAATCAGGCTAAATACTTACGCTGGCATTCTAGCCAAGAGCGCTCGATACACATGGGCCCCAGAAAGAAAAGTTAACGTGACGGCTGCTCGGGTATATCCTGTAATATAGACTTCTCCGCCCCTATTGCGAGCCACAGAGACCAATAGCTATTAAGGTACTTAACGCGCGTAAATGGCAGGCCAGGATTGCGGTAAGTTTTATAGCTGAGCACAGCATCCCAGTCTAATGAAACGCCTTTACCCAAGGTGTTTTTTCCGAATATCCCGGCGTCGCTTACGCGGCAACTGAATTGACATTGAATAACCAGTGCTCCGATCATACAAACCATAAAGCCTACGATTAACAGCTTGACAAGAACCGGAATTCACACATCACTGTTCACAATATATGTAATTAACGGTAGGCCATTTACATAATTGACATCGGACACATACAGTCACCTCGTGTAAACAATAGATCGATTAAACCAGGCTGCCTATCGCACAATATTTCGCGTTAAACGATATTGGGCTCAAGAGTTATTTCGACGTGTTTTATGCTTCTAACATTAGCTCTTACGCTGTTCTTCGACAAGTAATGCAACACAATTTACCTGCCGGAACAAAATATTCACATATTTCATCTTTTTACTAATTTATGACTGTTTTATGGACTAAAGACTGTGATTCTGGTGTTATGGGCCAAAAAAGTCTCTAGCTTCGGCCTTATGGCGCATTCAGTCAATGAATCTCGAGATGCACCCCGCACGGCGACATATCAGCAAGAACAACCGCGTAGCACTTCTGATATTGAAAGCTCACGATACATTAAACGGATGGAGTTCCCGCTCTTTCAAAGCAGTGATTCACATCAACACCAGAAACGCCAAACCAACCTACACAGCAAATTCGATTATTAAGCAAACAGGTCTAGATTTTAGGTTAAGCCATGAGCGAGCACTATTTACGCCAATTATTTGAACCCAAATCTATCGCTGTTTTCGGAACAAGCGAACGCTGTCCATCGGTAGGCGCTACCGTATTTAAAAATTTATTAGATGCCTCGCTTAAAGGGGAGCTATTCCCCATAAACCCCATACATTCAAGAGTATTTGGCCAAATTTACTATAAAAATTTGGCCAGCATTGATACCGATATTGAGCTCGCGGTCATCACCACACCAGCCCCAAGCGTCGTACAAATTATAGCGGGCTGCGGTATCGCGGGCATTAAATCTGCGGTTATTTTATCGGCCGGTTTTCGCGAAGTGGGTGACGAGGGCCGTGAACTTGAACTTAAGGTATTCCGCATGGCTAAACGCTACGGCATTCGTTTTGTTGGGCACAACTGTTTGGGTGCGACCCATCATCGGCTTTAACTCCACATTTAACCAAGGAGGAACGGATACGGGCAATCTCGCCCTAGTGTCTCAACCTGGCGCCCTGTGTACATCCATACTAGATTGGGCAAATACCAGCGGTATTGGTTTTTCATCGGTGATATCGCTCGGCTCCTCCGCCGACATCAGGTTTGGTGGAGTACTGGATTATTTAATATACGACCCTTCCACGCACAGCGTTTTACTCTATATTGAAGGCGTAAAAAACGCTCGCTCGTTTATGAGCGGACTGCGCGCCGCATCGCGAGTGAAGCCGGTTTTAGCGGTTAAAGTTGGCCGTCATGCCAGCGGCTCTCAAGCGGCGAAATCGCATACGGGTGCCCTTGTTGGGCCGATAATGTATTCGACGCGGCGTTGCGGCGCGCTGGCGGCGTACGTGGCTATCGCATAAACGATTTATTTGTGGCCGCGACCATACTCTCCAAACGCAATCATCTAAATGGCGAAAACTTATTGATACTCACCAATGGTGGCGGCCCTGGTGCTATTGCCGCCGATCGGGCTAGCGATCTTGATATTGCTCTGGCGCCACTTTCAGAGATGTTAATCAAATCGCTAAACGAAGTCTTGCCCACGGTATGGTCGCACGGCAATCCAGTGGACATCATTGGTGACGCCACACCAGATCGCTACGAAGAAGCCCTGTCTCTGTGCCTGGCCAATAACGACATTCACGGAATAATCGTGATTTTATCGCCACAAGCCATGACGGACCCCTTGGCGGTGGCTCAAGCGGTTGAGAAAATTGCGTCTGCATCCAGAAAACCCATTCTCACATACTGGATGGGGGGGGCAAACAAATTGCAGCCGGGCGAAAACACTTTGAAGAGCACGGCGTGCCCACTTTTAAAACACCCGAGGCGGCCATCGAAGCGTTTCTCTACCTTAAAAACTTTCACGTCAACCAAAAACTTTTGTTGCAAACGCCGGCACAGTTAGAAACATCAAAACCCGCCGATATTGAGGGCGCAAAACTCATCATTGACAATGTGCTGATGGAAGGTCGTTCGATTCTCACTGAGCTGTACCCTATGGCGGTGCTCGCCGCATTTAATATCCCCACTACACGTGCGTCACTGGCTAGAAAGGCTAACGAGGTATTAATTCATGCCGAATACATCGGCTATCCAGTGGCGATGAAAATCTACCCGAAAGACATTTCACACAAAAACGATGTAGACGGTGTGCGTTTGGGGTTAAGCAATGCGACTGCGGTACAGTCGGCGTTTAGTAGCATTATGGAAAAAGTAAAAGCTCAACAACCGGAGTCTCGAATAGAGGGCATCATCGCAGAAAAAATGTATATAGCAAAAGCCGGACGCGAGGTTTTAGTGGGCATGTTTACCGACCCCATTTTTGGTCCAGTAATATCCTTTGGAGCCGGCGGAACCGCCGTGGAAATTTTGCGCGATCGCGATGCTTCATTACCACCGCTCAACCATACCCTAGCAAAGGAATTAATTAGTCGCACAAAAATTGCCAAAATACTGGGGCCTTTCAGAAACTTTCCAGCGGCTAATGTAAATGCAGTTGAAGAAATATTACTTAGAGTGTCTGAAATGGCCTGTGAAATTCCGCAAATTAAAGAGCTGGATATCAACCCTTTGATTGTGGATGACACCATGGCGACAGCCGTCGATGCCCGCATTGCTGTACATCATTATTCCGGCATGACGCGTTACGACCACATGGCCATTCACCCCTACCCACATCATTTGGTAGTAAGGGAGCAATTACATACAGGAACGAGCGTAACCATTCGGTCCATTCGCCCGGAAGATGCAGAAATGGAAAAGGCATTTATTGCCACCCTATCACCACAATCAAAATACCTTCGCTTTATGCCCGGGATGAAAGCCCTATCACCAGATTTACTCGCACGGTTTACCCAAATCGACTACGACTTAGAAATGGCACTAGTGGCAATTATGAACCAGGATGGCACTGAAATAGAAGCGAGAGTGGGAGTGGTACGCTATATTACAAGCAGTGATCAAACCAGCTGCGAATTTGCCATAGTTGTTGCCGATGCCTGGCAAAAACAGGTCATCGCCTTCCGACTGATGAAAGCTTTGGGAGAAAGTGCAAGAGATAAAGGCCTACGTTCCATGGAGGGCTCAGTTTTAGCAGAAAATAAAACCATGCTAGAGTTTTGTAAGCCCCAGGCTTTTGATGCTGAGCCAAATTTACAAGACCGCAACTTGGTCATAGTCAGAAAGTATCTACACTGAGTTCTCGATAACATCAGTGTGTATCCATAAAACAAAAAAGTCCGCAAAGTGCGGGGCTCATTCAGCCTAATCTACACTATTAACAACTATATTCGCAAAACGGTAACAACTTCCTTTAAATCTACAATCATCTTTCGCACGAGCTCATTGTAGCTAACAGTCTCCGTCTTTACCGTAGGTTCTCCGGTCATTTGCTGACGTGCCCCACCAATGGTAAAGCCTTGATCGTACAACAAGGCTCGTATCTGACGAATAGTAAGCACATCTTGACGTTGATAATAACGACGATTACCGCGACGTTTAACCGGCTTTAACTGGGGAAACTCCTGCTCCCAGTAGCGCAGCACATGCGGTTTTACTGCACAAAGCTCGCTGACTTCTCCGATTGTAAAATAACGTTTCCCCGGTATTACGGGGAGCTCGTCATTATGACTGGGTTCCAGCATACGCCTCGACTCTTGCTTTTAGTTTTTGTCCGGGCCGAAATGTAACCACTCGTCTAGCAGTAATAGGTATCTCTTCGCCAGTTTTGGGATTGCGTCCAGGGCGTTGTTTTTTGTCTCTGAGATCAAAATTACCAAAACCAGAGAGCTTAACTTGCTCGTTATCCTCCAAACTACTGCGAATTTCGTCGAAAAAGAGCTCAATGAGCTCTTTCGCCTCTCTTTTATTGAAGCCTAACTCTTCATATAGGCGCTCGGCAAGATCGGCCTTGGTAAGAGAGTCGACATTCATTGAATCCATATTATCTGAGTGTGGCATTTAAGACGTGTTCCAATTCTTTAATTATGGCGGCCATCGGCGTACTTACTTCTTCCTCCTTTAGATTGCGCGATGGATGCTGAAACGTCAAGTTAAAAGCGACACTTTTTCTTTCAGGATCAATACCTTCGCCGCCATATACGTCAAACACCTTTAAGTTTTTAAGGTATTCGCCTGCATGTTTTATCACCAAGCTTTGTAGCTCAGCGACAGCCAAATTGCGGTCTACGAGTACAGCCAAATCACGACTCGTTTCGGGAAAACGCGATACTGGCGCGCAAGAATATACCTTGACGGCAGTAACCTTATCGAGAGACAGTTCAAACACAAACACCGATTTAAGAATATCCAGCTGCTGAGCCACTTGCGGATGGAGTGCACCGACAACACCGACACTTAGATCACCAATGAAAATTTCTGCGGTTTGCCCTGGATGAAGTGCCGCTCTTACAGTAGGCTTAAAACTTACCGCTTTGCGAGTGTGCGCCAGCAAAGACTCCACATCGCCCTTAATGTCATAAAAATCTACCGGTGCTTTATCGCCATTCCAATCCAGTGCCGTTCGAGCCCCATAAATCAGCCCTGCAATGCCTTTTGACTGGTCTATTTCGCCAGCACCATCAATAAAACGCAGACCTGACTCAAAAATACGTACCCTACTTTTTTGACGGTTTATGTTGTAGAGCAAAGTGCTCACTAAACCCGGTAGTAGCGATGTGCGCATTGTGCTTAAGTCTGCGCTAATAGGATTTAAAAGCTCGATACCCTTGCGCTCGAGATCAAAAATTTTGTGCATTTTTGGATCGATAAAACTGTAGGTAATAACCTCCTGGTAAGCTCTCGAGACCAAGTGATCGGCAAACACATCCGCACCCAAAACGCCTTCATAGTTCATAGGCAGCGACACAGGAATACGCATTTCTGTAGTGGGTAGCCTGTTATAGCCGTATATGCGCGCCAGCTCTTCGAGAAGGTCCTGCTCAATGCTTATGTCAAAGCGATAGCTAGGAATGGTAAATTCCCAGCCGCCTTCAAACGCCTTATTCAAGGTCAAACCGAGACGCGTCAGAACATCGACAACCTCGAGGTCTGGAATTGCAAAGCCGAGGCCTTTTTCAATACGTGCCCGCGAAAGCGATACACTGTGCTCACAGGGCAGGTGATCGCTATCCACCAGAGTGAGAGGCCCTGCATCACCGCCAACGATACCCAGCAATAGGGCTGAGGCCCTCTCTATGGCTTTTTGTGCGCCTTGGTAATCTACGCCCCGCTCAAAACGATGCGAGGCGTCTGTGTGCATGCCGTAGCCTCGTGCGCGTCCAGCGATAGCGAGCGGGCTAAAAAACGCGCTTTCGAGAAAGATATCAACAGTGGCGTCGTATACGGCAGTACTTGCCCCGCCCATAACGCCCGCCATCGCAATAGCGCCCGAATCGTCGGCAATAACGAGGGTGTCGTGATTTAGTTCAACCTCACTAGCGTCTAGCAGTGTCAGTTTTTCTCCCTGCCTTGCCAAACGCACATCAATATTGCCAGTAAGCTTGTTTAAGTCGAAGGCATGCAAAGGCTGACCCAACTCCAGCAATACATAGTTGGTAACATCCACTACCGCATCGATACTGCGAACGCCGCTGCGGCGCAACTTTTCCACCATCCACATGGGCGTAGGACGGCTGATATCCACGTTTTTTATCACCCGCCCAACATAGCGGGAACATGCTTCTGCGGCGGTAAGTGTTACCTCTATTCGATCATTTATCGCAGAGACAACTGCTGGGATTAGAGGCTCTACTACAGCACATTTATTTAACGCCCCGATTTCGCGCGCGAGACCCTGCACACTCAAACAATCACTGCGATTGGGCGTGAGATCAACCGCTATAACGATGTCATCTAGTGACAAATATTCGCGTAAATCAGCACCTGCCGGCGCATCCAAAGGCAGCTCCCACAGGCCATTATCGTCTTCACCGGCCTGTAATTCAGCCTGCGCGCAGAGCATGCCGAATGATTCCACTCCGCGCAATTTAGCCTTTTTAATTTTAAAGTCACCGGGAAGTTTTGCCCCAACAGTAGCAAAGGGCACCTTGATGCCAACGCGAGCATTCGGTGCACCGCACACCACTTGCTGCTCACTATCGTGGGCGCCCAGTACGCGACAAACACGCAATTTGTCCGCATCGGGGTGCTGCGTGACGGCGACGATCTCCCCCACCACCACACCGGAGAATTCTCCCGCGACAGCTTCCATTGAATCAACCTCCAAGCCTGCCATGGTCAACTGATCAACCAATTCACGCGTTGAAATTTTGGGCTGTACCCACTCCCTTAACCAGGATTCACTTAATTTCATAGATTAACAAGCCAATGTATTTTTTTGCGGGTGAATATAGAGTGCGCAAAAACACACTCTGTTTTAAACGGCGCTTTAAATAAACACCTTTAGTAAAGGTTAGACATGCGCCACTTGGCGTCGGCCTATAGCGTAATGAATAAAGCCCCTGCCGGCCATTAAATCGGGCTCGTAAAGATTGCGACCATCAAACACTACTTTGGCCTTCATTTGCTCTGCCGCCCGCGCCCAATCTGGCGAGCGAAAAGCCGACCACTCGGTGCACACGACCAAGGCATCCGCACCCTCCAATGCCTGGTCTGCATTTTCACAAAATTGCAGATCGCCTCGCTCGCCGTAAATACGCCCTGTTTCGGGCATGGCTTCGGGGTCGAAGGCACGAATATTTACACCCAGGGCCCACATTGCCTCCATTAACACTCGTGACGGCGCTTCCCTCATATCGTCGGTATTAGGTTTAAATGCCAAACCCCACAGCGCCAGAGTTTTTCCTCGCAGGGAGTCGCCGAAGTGTTTTTTGATTTTTTCCACTAACACATATTTTTGAGTGTCGTTCACCCTTTCAACTGCGGTGAGCAACTCGGCGGGCTCGCCTATCATATTGGCCGTACGTACCAGCGCTTTAACATCTTTTGGAAAACAAGAACCACCGTAACCGCAGCCGGGGTAGATAAAACTGTAGCCGATGCGAGGGTCTGAGCCAATACCTCTACGAACCAATTCTATGTCGGCCCCTAGTTTATCGGCCACGCGCGACAATTCGTTCATAAAACTTATTTTCGTAGCAAGCATAGCGTTGGCAGCATACTTAGTTAATTCTGCCGAGCGCACATCCATAAACATCAGCTTGTCGTGATTGCGATTGAAGGGGGCATAGAGTTCGCGCATTAACTTTTTTACCGGACCGGAGGCGGCGCCAATAATTATTCGGTCTGGCTTCAAAAAGTCATTTACTGCGGCGCCTTCTTTTAAAAACTCTGGATTTGAAGCAACGTCAAAATCGATATCCGCGCCGCGAGCTAGCAAGGTTTCTTTTATTTGCGCCTTTACTTTGTCGGCACTGCCAACGGGCACAGTCGATTTATTCACCACTAGGCGATAACTCTGCATGTATTCACCTACAGATTTTGCTACTTGCAACACATATTTCAAGTCTGCGGCACCATCCTCGTCTGGCGGCGTGCCGACGGCAATAAATATTAGCTCGGCATAATCGACAGCGGCTTTGGCACCAGTAGTAAATTGCAATCGCCCCTCTTTCACCGATTGAGCCACCATAGACCCAAGCCCAGGTTCGTAGATGGGAATTTCGCCCAACAACAAACGCTCTACTTTATTTTTATCGACGTCCACACACATAACTTGGTGGCCGGAGTGAGCCAAACATGCGCCGGTCACAAGTCCCACATATCCCGTGCCAAATATAGAAACTTTCATAGTCGTTCCTGGTAATCTTTAAAATTGTTTTAGGTAGTCCAAATCGTTCTCAAAGTTGAGTCGAATATCACCGATACCGTAACGCAACATCGCCAAACGCTCTACCCCCATACCGAAAGCAAAACCTGAGTAGGTGCTTGTATCCACTTCACAGGCGTCGAAGACATTAGGGTGAACCATGCCGCAACCCATAACCTCGAGCCATCCAGTATTTTTACAGATGCGACAACCACGGCCACTACAGCTTGTGCATTGAATATCGACTTCGGCCGACGGTTCCGTAAACGGAAAATAAGAAGGACGGAAACGCACAGGCATATCAACTTCAAAAAAGGATTTTAAAAATTGATCCACAGTGCCCTTTAAATCGGCGAAACTTATGTCTTTATCCACCACCAAACCTTCTACCTGATGAAACATAGGCGTGTGAGTTAAATCGGAGTCACAGCGATATACCCGACCGGGGCAAATAATTTGTATAGGTGGTTTTTTATTTTTCATCGTGCGCACTTGCACGGGCGAAGTGTGGGTGCGCAGTACGTGCGTGCTGTCGACATAAAACGTGTCGTGCATAGCGCGTGCAGGGTGATGAGACGGAATATTCAAGGCCTCAAAGTTGTGAAAATCATCTTCTATTTCGGGCCCCTCCTCAACCGTATAACCCACCGATGCAAAAATGGCTTCTATGCGCCTCATTGTGCGCGTAATAGGGTGCAAGCCACCTACTTCAGAGCGGCGGCCTGACAAACTGACGTCTATCGTTTCAGAGGCGAGTCGCAGTGCAACGGCAGCTTTTTCTAATTCGGATTTTCGCAGATTTATTTCGTCTTGCACGCGCCCTTTGGCTGCGTTAATTTCAGCTCCAGCGGCTGGTCGCTCTTCTGCGGACAATTTTCCGAGTAATTTCAACAGGGCGGTTAACCGCCCCTTTTTACCTAAATAGTCAACTCGAACTTTGTCGAGTAGCGCCAAGTCTTCCGCATGTATAACAAGAGCTATCGCCTCGTCAGTAATTTCACTAAGGTTTTCCATTTGCGCATTTAACCTTGATAATTTGGGGCATGTCCAGACACGGATAAGGCTTAAATAACCATATTGAAGAATTAAAAAATTATTGGACCTGGAAATTGGTACTAAACATTACACGCCTTAATACATATTGAATAAAAAAAAGGGAAGCGCCTAAGCTCTTCCCCCTCTCGACCGACAAGTAGCAAGCTACCCAATCAACCTTGTCTGCACAATATAACTTGTTCGCTATCGTTTAAATAACGTACCAAGATGCTCATCGGCTTAAGCCGCGAGCGCTTCTTTCGCTTTCGCAACGATGCTACCAAAGGCGGCTTTGTCGTGAATGGCGATATCAGCTAAAACGCGACGATCTAGATCAATATTGGCTTTTTTCAATCCAGCAATTAAACGGCTGTAGCTCATACCTTCAACACGAGACTGTGCATTGATACGAGTGATCCACAAAGCGCGGAAATTACGCTTCTTAACACGACGGTCTCGATATGCGTACTGTCCTGCTTTGATAACAGCTTGTTTGGCAACACGGAATATACGCGAGCGCGCCCCGTAATAACCTTTTGCTGCTTTTAATACTTTCTTGTGACGACGACGCGCCTCTACTCCACGTTTTACACGGGCCATGAATTATCCTCCACTAAATAAGTTAAATTGGGCCCAATTACTTGGCGCGCAACATACGATCGACTGCTGGTAGGTCTGCAGCATTAAGCATGCTAGTACCGCGAAGCTGGCGCTTACGCTTAGTCGACATTTTAGTAAGGATGTGGCTCTTGAAAGCGTGCTTGTGCTTGTAGCCGTTAGCGGTTTTTTTAAAACGCTTCGCGGCACCACTGTGTACTTTAGCTTTTGGCATGGTGTTTCTCCAATAAAAATGCCGAGGCATTTTGGCTTTACTTAAAGGCCCCCAAGGCAGCTAAAAGCCCGGCGACCCATTACATTGAATGTTTCAATTTTACAGCGCATTAGCAATTGTTATGCGCTGTAGTCTCTCTACATTCAAATTCTTTAGATTCACTCTCTACAAATTTACCTGAGGTAAACCC
Organism: Lentisphaeria bacterium; assembly: GCA_047616325.1. GTDB lineage: Bacteria > Pseudomonadota > Gammaproteobacteria > Pseudomonadales > Cellvibrionaceae > JBLHGN01. The sequence goes on along the minus strand of JBLHGN010000001.1, from coordinate 43,433 downwards.
TTCGTACTTTTTATTTACGCTTTTTAGGCGCCAGCACCATTATTAACTGACGGCCTTCCATCTTAGGGTACTGTTCGACAGTAGCCATACCCTCTAGGTCGATCTCGATACGCTTCATCATTTCCATACCGAGCTCCTGATGAGCCATTTCGCGACCGCGATAGCGAAGCGACACTTTCGCCTTATCGCCATTTTCAATAAAGCGGATCAGTGCTTTCAACTTGACGTGGTAATCGCCATCTTCGGTACCGGGACGAAATTTCATCTCCTTAACCTGCTGCTGTTTTTGCTTCTTTCGTGCAGCGGCTTTAGATTTTTTGGCCTCAAAGACGTGTTTACCATAGTCCATGATCTTACAGACCACCGGATCGGCATCGGGCACAATGGCCACCAGATCCAGGCTTGCGGCTTGTGCCGCCGATATAGCCTCGGCAATTGTTACTACGCCGACTTGTTCACCGTCTGCACCAATTAAACGAACCTCACTGGCTTCAATTTGATCATTAATTGCCGGTTTCTTTGTACGTACTTTGGTATTATCACGACCGTTAATAGTTGCACTCTCCTGACTTGTTTAATGTTTTGTACCTAGAAAAACGTCCAACCCGCATCTCAGCGGAATTAAAATAACAAATACCCCAGTGCACGCTCCTTTATTTGGATGATAAACGGCCCCGTTTAGCGACATCTTCTGCTAAACGAACCAAAAATTCATCGACGGAGTGTGTTCCGAGGTCTTCGCCGCTTCGTGTTCTAACAGAAACAGTATTGTTTTCTAGCTCTTGGTCACCAACAATCAAAAGGTAAGGAACCTTCTGCATTGTATGCTCGCGGATTTTAAAGCCGATCTTTTCATTTCTCAAGTCGGAATTCACTCTAAATCCTTTATTTTGCAGTATTTTCTCGATTTTGGTCGCATATTCACTCTGTTTGTCGGTAATGTTGAGCACAACAGCTTGCTCGGGTGCCAACCAGGCAGGAAAAGCCCCTTCGTATTCCTCAATCAATATGCCGATAAAACGCTCAAATGAACCCAGAATTGCACGATGCAACATGACAGGCACCTGACGCGAACCATCCTCTGCAACATACTGGGCATCCAAACGACCCGGCATAGAAAAATCCACCTGAATAGTGCCGCATTGCCATACCCGACCAATGCAATCCTTCAAGGAAAATTCTACTTTAGGACCATAAAATGCCCCCTCTCCCGGCAGCAACTGCCAATTCAAACCTTTGGCGTCTAAAGCATCAGACAGCGCTTTTTCCGCCTTATCCCAAACCGCGTCATCACCAACACGCTCCTCGGGGCGGGTAGACAGCCTGATAACCACATCGTTAAAACCAAAATCTTTGTAGACTTCGAACAGTAGGTCGGTAAACACCGAAACCTCATCCTGAATCGCCGCTTCGGTACAAAAAATATGTGCGTCATCTTGGGTAAAACCACGCACACGCATAATACCCTGCAAAGTGCCCGAGGCTTCGTTGCGATGACAAGAACCAAACTCTGCTAAACGCAGAGGTAAATCGCGATAGCTTTTGAGGCCCTGATTGAACACTTGAATGTGGCAGGGGCAATTCATAGGCTTTACTGCGTAATCGCGAGATTCCGATTCGACAGTGAACATATTTTCACGGAATTTATCCCAATGCCCAGAGCGCTCCCATAGCGAACGCTCAACAACCTGCGGCGTTCTAATTTCCTGGTAGCCATTGGCGCGCTGAAAATCGCGCATATAGCTTTCTATGGCGGTGTAAACGCTCCAACCCTTGGGGTGCCAAAACACCATGCCGGGAGCTTCTTCCTGCAGATGAAATAAATTGAATTTTTTGCCCAGCTTACGGTGGTCTCGCTTGACGGCCTCCTCTAAAAATTGCAGATGGACTTTAAGCTGCTTTTTATCCGCCCAGGCCGTACCATAAATTCGCTGGAGCATTTTGTTATCTGAATCGCCACGCCAATAGGCACCTGAAACACGCATTAATTTAAAATGCTGACAAAATTTCATATTGGGCACGTGGGGCCCACGGCACATATCCACGTATTCCTGGTGATGGTAGAGACCAGGGCGATCTTCCCTGCCTATATCTCTATCCAGTATTTCAAGTTTGTATACTTCTCCGCGCGCCTCAAATACCTTGCGCGCCTCCTCCCACGATACCTTTTGCTTCACCACATCGTATTCAGTGGCAACCAGTTCTTTCATCCTGGCTTCCAGCTTTTCGATATCCTCATCGGTAAGCATATAATCGAGATCGATATCGTAGTAAAAGCCGTTTTCAATGGTTGGCCCAATGGCCATTTTGGCTTCTGGCCATAGTTGCTTAACGGCATGCCCTATTAGGTGGGCACAGGAATGCCGAATAATCTCTAGCCCTTCTTCACTTTTTGCCGTAAATATAGTCAGATTCGCATCGCTTTCAATTAGGTCTGAGGCATCTATAGGCTGCCCATCCACACGCCCTGCAATGGCCGCTTTAGCTAAGCCGGGGCCAATATCTTTCGCCACATCCATAACCGAAACGGCGTGATCGAAATGACGCTGAGAGCCGTCAGGCAGGGTAATTACGGGCATATTACTTCCTCTTTTTCAGTGGTGACCCCCCACTAAAGGCCACGTGAACATATATTTGGGTTAAATAAAAAGCGTCATTATTCAAAAGGCGCGAATGATAACACAATACGCTTTTACAATTATTGAGAATAAAACCATTAAGGCACACAAAGCGACGATAACGGTTAGCAAAACCACCGGCTTAATCAATGCCATAGAGGCACCCAAGGGAAACACCCACAATACCTAGGAACAGTAACCTCATATAGGTTGCGTTTTTCGGTGTTATTGCCATGGGTAGCGAATTAACGAGCGCACAAAAAAAAATTAAATTTGTTGCTGTCAATGGCTTGCTCCAAACAGAGCATCTCATTACAATACGCGCCCTCTCCCAGTGAGAGATTTTATAGGACCGTAGCTCAGTTGGTTAGAGCACTACCTTGACATGGTAGGGGTCGGCGGTTCAAATCCGCCCGGTCCTACCACTTTGCTTTTGGCTTAAATGTCGGTCAAAAAACCACTAAAAACAAAGGGTTAACTCAAGCTAGTAGCTTGACAGCAAAGAGTTACAGCAAGGGTTGACACTGCACAAGACGCCGTATAACATACGCGCTCTTTTGGGCCTCAACCAAAGAAATTCCGCCTTAGCTCAGTTGGTAGAGCAAATGACTGTTAATCATTGGGTCGCTGGTTCGAGCCCAGCAGGCGGAGCCAAACAAATAAAAAGGCCACTCATTACTGAGTGGCCTTTTTATTTGTTTGGCTTTTATTTTTAGTCGAGACGCACCCGACAACATGCGCAGGATCCACGCCCACCTTAACGCGGGATAAGTCACGCACCCACGCTATGACAGCTAAGAAGTGCTTAGGAAGAAGCGCGGACTATCCAAATTATTTCCTTAGGCGGAGCTTAAAAAGAAGGAACAATGATGTCAGGGCTATTCGCCGCTCGACAAACAGCGCAACAAAAAAACGGAACATGGACGGAGAAAAAACTATGAGACCCATAACTTCGCCACCCACGCTTAGACCGAAACAACTATCAAACAAATATTTGGCTTGTCGGCACTTTTGCTTTCTTTGTAGGAGATATCCTACACGATCTTCCGCCATTGCCCACTATTCACTAAGTCACCATTTTTGCATAATATCGCCAACAAGGAGGTTATTGAAAACACGGAAGGAAACAAGGAAGACATCGACTAGGACCTGTCGATACGTCAAAGGGAGTTGATTAATGGAAAATGCGACATGGACGGCGCAGAGAGCAATTTGCAGGGATGAACGTTGCAAGGATTGCAACACCGCCAGGGATGTGGATGTATGGCAGATAAGTAATTCGCTAGGAAGCACACACGGAAGTTTGTATGGCCAGGCTAGGCCAAAGGAAGCGCCCTATTTAACGCTGATGCACGGAACGCTTTGGCTGGAATAAGGCAGGGAAAGAAAGGGGTAGCGTAAAACGCTACCCCTTTCTTATTGTCAGAAAACAAAGGCTATAGCGTTCGGTTTAGGTTTTTTCAATAATGCCAAATCTCTTAAGCTCAATAACAAGCATATCAGCAACTTCAACCTCACTTAGGCCCGTGGTATCTATCTCCATCTCGTGATCAGTGGGGGCCTCATAGGGAGAATCGATGCCAGTAAAGTGCTTAATTTCGCCCGCTCGCGCCTTTTTATACAAGCCTTTGGGGTCTCTTTTTTCACACTCTTCTATCGGCGTATTCATAAACACTTCAACAAATTCACCGGCACCCACCATCTGCCTTACCATTTGTCTTTCGCGAACAAAAGGCGAGATAAACGAGGTAAGTACAATAAAGCCGGCGTCGACCATCAATTTAGCCACCTCACCTACCCGCCTAATATTTTCACCTCTATCGCGATCGCTAAACCCCAAGTCGGAGCACAAGCCATGACGAACATTATCCCCATCTAATAAATAGGTGTTGTAACCCATGCTAAATAAACGCTTTTCGAGTGCACATGCCGAAGTTGACTTACCCGAACCCGACAACCCCGTAAACCAAACAATAGATGGGCACTGATTGAATCGCTCCGAACGCGCTTTTTTATCAATTTGCATGGTATGCCACACAATATCCACACTGGGCTTTGCCGGCTTCAAATAGGCGAGAGAATCTTCCGTACACACAATAAAGAATGGGTTTAACAGCGAATCTTTAGTGTTGTATAAAAGCGGCGCATAAGATTCCGCTTCCAGCACCATACCTCCAGCGGCTTCAACTATAGCGTGGGACGCAGCGGTGTCCCATTCGCTAGTAAGACCCAACCGCGGATACAAATCTGCGACGCCTTCCGCCACCAGGCATAATTTGAGCGAGCTCCCCATAGCGACAATATCAGCACGGGGAAACTTAGCTACGAACTCTCTAAATTCATCACTTTGATGGGAACGGCTTCCTACAATCCGCCAATTCTTACTATCATCAAAATTACCATGTGACGACGCACCAGCAATGCGTATTTCATGTGCTGGCTCTTCGCCGTTCACTTTGAATGCTTTGTCACCCACAAGCCCGTAATACAATACATCCATCGCTGGGGCATACACTACCCCCATTACAGCATGGTTATTTTTCACTAAGGCAATATTAACCGTAAATTCACCGTTCCGTTTTACAAATTCCTTAGTGCCATCGAGAGGGTCCACTAGCCAGTATTCTTTATAGCCTTTTCGTATATCCCAGGCAATAGACTTACCCTCTTCAGATATGACGGGAATATTTGGCGTAATAGCTTTTAACGCTTTGGTAATTATTTCGTTAGCGGCAAGGTCGGCCTCGGTAAGGGGGCTCTCATCTGGCTTTTTTTCAACATTAAAGTCGTCGCGGTTATATACCGTCATAATTGCCTGACCTGCAGCCCTGGCAATTTCTATAACTTTTTCTACTTGTATATTTTTCATGCACTTAAACCCAATATAGAATGCTTATCGCTGTGATCGCGATTAAAATGGCTAATGGAAGGCCAAAAATAAGATAGTCGGAAGGCTTATAATTGCCTGCGGACAATACCATTAAATTTGTCTGATAACCATACGGTGTAACAAAGCTCATAGAGGCCGCAATCATAACAGTAAGCGCTACCTGTTCTACGCTAAGCCCGTGAGAATTTCCCCAAGAAATCGCAAAGGGCAACACAAGAGCCGCTGCAGAATTATTTGTAAACAATTCGGTTATACCCCAGGTAACAACGTATATCATAGCCAGCACAGCTAAGGGGGAGAGCTCAAGAGTGCCTAGTAGCTCGACCGATTGTTGCGCAATACCCGTTTTGTCAAAGGCTTTTGCCAACGCCAATGCCCCAAGCAATATTGCAAAAATATTTAAATCCAGCGCACTGGCAAATTGATTTGGCTTAGCAAAACCCGATATAACACAAACCCCTAAATAAATCAGCGCACTATCTAACAACCTAAAACCCAAAAAACTTCCAACTACAACAACAATTGGAAATAGCAATAAAAGCGCAATAGATTTTAGCTCAACCTTAACGGCTCCTTCAGCAGTGTGTCGGTTAAGCACAATCAATTCACTGCGGTTAAGCGTCTTACTGTGCTTATCGGAAAATTCGACCAGCAATAAGTCTCCCGCCTTAAACACGTACCGACCCAACTTTTCTGCAATATACTCCGAGTGATGCGCGATACTCATAATCACTCCACCATAGCGAATGCGAAATCCAATTTGCTTAGCCGTCTTACCCACCAACTCTGAATTTTTTGGAACAACAACTTCCAATAATTGATTGTTACTTCCAGCTGGGTTATCTAAACGAGCAGGAAATTCAAGACCCTTTATTACACTCAGCTCATTCACCAATCTTGGTCCGCCCATAAAGATAAGCGTGTCGCCTTGCATTATCTTAGTTTTTGGCTCCACCTCAATAACATCACTATTACTTCTTATAACCTGGTACAAATACCCGTGATTGAGGTTGCGAAGGCCCGCATCTTCAACAGTTCCAGCCTCAAACGTAGCGTTTACCGATACCGGTATTTGATACGTCTTTGCGTCATTTAATTCTGCTTCTGCTCCCACTCGTCTAGGCAATAGTCGATTGGCGACCATATAATAAGCTAAAAATATCAACACTAGCGGAACACCGACAATTGCCGGCGACAAGAGATGAAGCTGATGTGACACGTTGAGGTCTTGCAATAAACCCAACACAACTAAATTTGTACTGGTACCGATAAGTGTAAGCGTACCGCCGACAATGGCCGAATAGCTAAGAGGTATCAACACCTTACTGGGTGAAATTTTATTATCAATCGCCCAGCGGCGCAGAGGGTGTATTAACAGAGAAACTATAGGCGTATTATTGAAAAACCCACTTAATACTGACACGCCCGCGAATACCCTGAGAGCACCCGCCGGAGACGTGCTAGAAGACTTTAGAAATCCATTTACACATTTTATCAAAACGCCATCATCTTGAAAGATTTTGGCAATTATCATAAGAACCGCTAAAGCGACCACACCTTCGTTAGCCACCCCCGCGAGCACTTCATGCAAAGTCAAAACGCCCGTTAAATACAAGGTCACTGCAGCTAAAACAAACCACGACGTCGGTCGCCCAAAACCCGAGTACTGCCCCATTACGGTAGTCAATAAGACTAACACGGTAATGGATATATTCAAATTTTCCATTTGGGAGGCTACCATATATGGTCGTGGAGATGAGAAGGGCATGAATAAGACATGTGAAGCGTGACATCCCCCCCAATAAATACAAGCTTAGGAGTTTTTCCACTTTAAACTTACCGTCTGCTTTAAACGGGGTTAATTCAATTCATTTCTTAATGCGATAATGCAGGATCACCCGCTCAAACGAACAACCACAAGTCAGTGCATCGTATGCCTTTGAGTGTTATCTAAAACAACCCCGGTTATTTAGCAACTCTCTAATTACAATACGGTACTAGGAATTATACTGCACCTATGTATTTGCTAGCCTAGTAGCGCCTTAGCCATTTATCAAGGCCATGCGTTTTTTTGACCATCGCATTAAGCGCCACGATCGCTTCATTAGCAACTGGTAGGCGCCAACAAAAGCCAATGCCACCAAAAACGAAACGATTTCTGGCAAGCCCTGCTGCACAATAACTATGCCCAAGCCAACAAAAGCTACCTGAATCATCACCATCACATTGAGCGTCTGATGCTTTTTTAAACCAGAACGCATCAGAATATGATGAATGTGCGTTCTGTCGGGAGTCATAGGAGAGCGCCCTCGCTTGATTCGACGGTACATTATGGTAAACATATCTGTCATCGGCAATAAAACCAACCAAAGAGATGTAATAGGACTAAAAGCTGGATTTGGGGCCTGAGACCCTTTGATTAGCAACACGCCAATGGAAAGACCCAGGAACATGCTACCTGCGTCGCCCATAAATACTTTTTTAAGTCGTTTCTTGTAGGGATTACCCCAAATATTAAATATTAAAAATGCACTTGTGGCACCAATAAAGGCGATGCACAACAACTGAAAGTTAGCGTCGCCATTCAAGCCAAACAGCCCCACCAAAGCCACCAGAGTAACCATCGCCACAGATCCCACCAAACCATCTACACCGTCAAGCATATTGAACGCATTCATCGCCCCCATTAGCGAAAGCAACGCAAGAGGATACCCAAAAATACCTACAGCTACCTCACCGACGCCAAAGAGATTACCAAAACTTACGATGTGAACATCCAAGCCATAAACAAAGATGCCGCATATTAAAATCTGACCTAACAATCTAAAACGCGCACTTAGATCGTATCGATCGTCAACCATCCCCATAAAAACTATAAGCCCACCTGCGGTTAAAAATAGCCGAATAAAAATGGGCTGCTCCAAAAAAAACAGGGTAGTAATAAATACGCTGAGATATATCGCAACACCTCCGATTAAAGGGATAAGACCCTCGTGCTGCTTTCTGCCGCCTGGCTTATCTACAAGGTTCGCCCAAAAAGCTATGGGGTTGAGTACCTTTACGATCAAAAAAGCTACAACAAACGACACAGCTAATATTCCGATAGCTTTATCCATAATCTAGTTTTAAATACCCTATTTTTTATCAAAATAAAATTCGAAAAGTTACAAAAAAAAATTTAAACACCCTAAAATGCTTCCATAAATTCTTGTTATCAATTCAAACACTTTTTTGTTTGCAATGCCCTTAAGGCGCAAACAACGCTGAGATAGCTAGACTCTTTGAAATAAGTTCAGTAATTTGTTGTGATGTTGTATGCCAATCACCCTGTGTCTATATCTGCCTTTCCATTTCAATAGATCTTAGGATCGACCAAAATTGTCTTCAAAGCGCACGATATCGTCTTCCCCCAAATAACTTCCGCTTTGAACTTCGATTAATTGAAGCATAAGCTTGCCTGGGTTGGTCAAGCGGTGGGTTTCGCCCAAGGGTATATACACAGACTGGTTCTCACTCAACAAGATTTCTTCTTTTCCGCGCTGAACAAGTGCAGTACCAGAGACAACTATCCAGTGCTCAGCACGATGATGGTGCATTTGCAAGGAGAGACTCGCCCCCGGCTTTACCTCTATACGCTTAACCTGGTAGCGCTCACCACTATCCACAGAATCGTAATTACCCCATGGTCGATGAACCTTCCTGTGCAAATTGAATTCCGAGCGCTCTTGCAATTTGAGGGTATCTACAACACTTTTAACGTCTTGGGTTTGGTTTAGGTTGACAACCAACACCGCATCGTCCGTATCAATTACCGCAATGTCACTTAACCCAATACCCGCAATCAGCCGCGTTTCACTATGAAAAAGCGAACGCTCACAATTTTTGGAAATTACATCGCCTACGCAAGCATTTTGCTGCTCATCTTTTTCCGCAGCCTGCCAGAGTGACTGCCAGCTACCTAAGTCGCTCCAGCCCGCATCTAGAGGCACACACCAAGCTTTTTGGGTGCGCTCCATAACAGCGTAGTCAACTGAAATGTCTTTGCAACACGAGAAAGCCTCTTCGTCCAGTCGAATAAAGTCGAGATCCTCTTTAGCACTATCCAAACTTTGCTCGCAGGCTTTATACATTTCGGGCTCAAAGGCTTTTAGTTCGCTTAAAAACGCCTTAGCCGAAAAAACAAACATGCCACTGTTCCAATAATATTCACCGCTGGCCACATAGCGCTGCGCCGTTTCTGCATCTGGCTTTTCGACAAACCTCTTAATCTCAGCACTATCCGCATCGCCAACAACTGCGTTGACATACCCGTAACCCGTTTCCGCGTGGGCCGGCACAACCCCAAATGCAACTAGCTTGCCATCTTGCGCTTCAGAGATAGCTTTATTTAACGCCGACTGAAAAGCAGCTCCATTTTTAATTTGGTGATCCGCCGCAAGCACTACTAATATAGCAGCGTCATCTAGTTTCATCGCTTGCAGAGCCGCGACAGCAATCGCAGGAGCTGTGTTGCGAGCAACAGGCTCTAATAAAATCGTAGGTTTAGCCTTACTCACTTGGCTAAGCTGATCGGCCACCATAAATCTTTGCGCGTCATTGCATACCACAATAGGCGCCGCCAAATGCCCCACGCGATTAAACGTGTGCTGCAACATGGTGAGATCGCCATAGAGAGAGTGGAGTTGTTTAGGGAATGATTTACGGGATTTTGGCCACAGGCGCGTTCCGCTTCCACCAGAGAGTATCACCGGTACGGCTAATGAAGCGTGATCATTTAGCATCTAGATATCCTTAGTTAAATTTCGGGCGGGATTATAGCGAAATGATCACAAATCTGTAATACCTAAGCGTGTAAAAAGTGAACATTCTCCCCTAAAACATAAGAATAATTAGCTTAAAGTAAAAAAAAGACATAAAAATAAAATTATCAAGAAAAAGTGACGAAGTTAACACTTTGTAGCTGGGACATATTTACGCATCTAACTACGGCAATCTCTGTGGAGAATTTCGTACCCCAAGTTAATTGACCCATAAGCGGAACCCAATAATCGTTGTGATTTTGCTCATTTTCTGACGGCTAGGCTTTCATTAACCCGATCCCGCATTTCTTTCCCAGGTTTAAAATGAGGCACATATTTGCCTTCGAGTTCGACAGACTCTCCGGTTTTAGGATTCCGCCCGGTGCGGGGGGCACGGTAGTGCAGCGAGAAACTACCAAACCCGCGAATTTCAATTCGCTCTCCAGCAGACAGACACTGCGACATATATTCAAGCACAAGCTTCACGGCCAACTCTATGTCTTTTGCCGAGAGCTGATCTTGTCGCTCCGCTATTCTCTCTATTAACTCAGATTTGGTCATTGACTGCGCCCTGCATCGAATGCGTTTTTAATACTGCTTAATGGCTATTACCGCTCTAAATATAAAATTAACTGGCTTAGCTTGTAACTTCACTAAATTGATCCGCATGCCTTACTTCCGGCGCCGCTAAAGAGCCTCGAGTCGACATGAGATAAAACCAATACTCAGCTGCTATTGGGCTTATTTCATCCTCACTAGCTGATCTGGCGCAAGTTAGACTACATCACTCATGTCCTTGCTTATAAAGCCACCCCAAACAGACTACCTTGAGAATCATAATCTTTCGTAAAGTAACAATAGTTTATCTTAAATTATCAACATAAGTTATTGTTATACAACAATTTTACCTAGATATAAAGAAAAACGTTAGCCAGCAACTCAACATCAAGACAATGTTTGCACCCAAACTACCAACGACACATTACAAATCGCCTCCAAAAGACAAGAGACAAGCCAATTTTCAGTACAAAAAAAACGGCTCAAAGGCCGTTTTTAACATGCAGTGTAAATTTTAAACGATCTGGATGTCTTATTTGTTATCCTGACTCTTGATCTGCGCCTTAATGAGGTCGCCGATGGTCGAGGGCGAAGCACTTTCTGTCTGCTTACTACTGTGTTCCTTGATAGCTTCTTTTTCGTCTGCAACATCTTTAGACTTAACACTCAACATCATCGTGCGGTTCTTACGATCGACATTGGTAATTTTCGCTTCAACTTCATCACCTTCTTTCAGAACATTGCGCGCGTCTTCTATTTTATCGCGACTAATTTCAGACGCCTTCAAAGTGGCCTCAACATCGTCCGCCAATGTAATAATCGCTTCTTTAGCGTCAACCGACTTAACGGTGCCTTTTACGATTGAGCCTTTATCGTTTTCAGCAACGTAAGCTGAGAATGGGTCTTCATCCAGCTGTTTAACACCCAGAGAGATTCGCTCACGCTCTGGATCGATTGCCAATACTACGGTTTCGATCTCGTCGCCCTTCTTAAACTTGCGAACAGCCTCTTCACCGGCTTCATTCCAAGAAATATCGGACAAGTGAACCAAACCATCGATACCGCCATTCAAGCCGATAAATATACCGAAGTCGGTAATTGACTTGATTTTGCCGGAGATTTTATCGCCTTTCTCATACTGACCTGAGAACGCATCCCAGGGATTCTCTTGACACTGCTTGATCCCTAAGGATATACGACGACGCTCTTCGTCGATATCAAGAATCATCACTTCCACTTCATCACCAAGATTAACAATCTTGGATGGATGAATGTTTTTGTTGGTCCAATCCATTTCAGATACGTGAACAAGGCCTTCAACGCCCTCTTGAATTTCGGCAAAACAGCCGTAATCCGTAAGGTTAGTAATTTTAGCTTTAACCTTCGAACCTTCTGGGTAGCGGCTCATAATAGCCAACCATGGGTCTTCACCCAATTGTTTAAGACCAAGAGAAACACGATTTCGCTCTCGATCGAACTTCAATACTTTAACGTCGATTTCGTCACCTACGGCAACAATTTCGCTTGGGTGCTTGATGCGCTTCCACGCCATATCGGTAATGTGCAACAAGCCATCTACACCGCCCAAGTCCACAAACGAACCGTAGTCGGTAAGATTTTTAACAATACCTTTAACTGTCATACCTTCCTGCAGGTTAGCCAACAACTCTTCGCGTTCTTCTGAGTTGGCTTTTTCCATAACGGCACGGCGAGATACGACAACGTTGTTGCGTTTCTGGTCGAGCTTAATAACTTTAAATTCGAGCTCTTTGCCTTCCAAATGGTTGGTTTCACGCACTGGACGAACGTCAACCAACGATCCGGGCAAGAACGCGCGGATGCCAGCAACATCAACGGTAAAACCGCCCTTAACCTTGCCATTGATAACACCTGTAATCACGGCTTCTGCTTCGTGAGCAGTTTCAAGCACTTTCCATGACTCAGCACGCTTTGCTTTTTCACGAGAAAGGCGAGTTTCACCGAAGCCATCTTCAACGGATTCGAGCGCCACTTGAACTTCATCACCGATCTTTAGGTGGAGTTCGCCTTTTTCGTTTAGAAATTGCTCAGCGGGAATGACGCCTTCAGATTTTAGACCGGCGTGAACAGTCACCCAGTCTTGGTCGATATCGATAACAACGCCAGTAATAATAGTACCGGGGACCATATCAACGGTTTTTAAACTTTCTTCAAAGAGTTCTGCAAAGCTTTCGCTCATGAAAATACCTTTAGGATTTGAAAACAAAACCGACGCGGCCGCTATGCGATTCCCGTCAGATTTGTCAGCCACGTTACCAGACGTGGTTCAGTTAACAGAAGTTTTTAGTGGGCGTTTATCTGGCATCAGGCCACTAACAAACAAATTCCTCAACAGCGACAATGTGAAACAGAAGCTTCAGGTGGGCCCTTGAGAGGGTCGCGAGGGTAGCAAAAATGACGGAAAGAGGCAAGGGGGAGCATTGTCCAATATGAAATGAGCCTGAACGAGCACCCCGTTTCCAGAATGGAATGAGTCTGAAACGGCAGGAATCGATACCATGATGGCTAAATGAGAGCTATCGATGACCATCGACACCTTCACAGCAATTGATCAACTTGAACAGTTTTTTAACTGGCGCAGAGATCTACCACTACCAGTCACTGAATAGCAAAGATGAGCGCTATACATGGCAACAAAAAACCCTTATCCAATTCCGATACACAACCCTTGGTAAGCGCGAAAAAGGGATTGTTATTCGCTATTTGATAAAATCAGCGGGTACTCACGGCAACAGGTGATGCGACTTATTCGTCAATATGTTGAGACCCGAAAATGCATACGAGGCAAGCGCACACTGAAGGGGTTTGCACGACGTTTTTCGGAGGATGATATTCGTCTGCTGGCTGAGCTGGATGCCCTTCATGAGACGCCCTGTGGTGCCGTGATCAAGAAACTGTGTGAACGCGCCCTAAAGCAGACGAACGATCTTCGGTACGAACGCTTAGCCTCGATTTTGGTGAGCCATATTTACAATTTACGTCGCTCCTACACCTATAAAACAACCCGCCGCCATTTCACAAAAACGAAAGCAAAAAAGTCGCCCATTGGTGAACGTCGCAAACTCTTTCATCAAGATCAACCGGACTACCTTCTCGTGGACACCGCACACCAAGGCGATCAAGATAAACGAAAAGGGTGTATCACATTAATCTGGCGGATGAAGTCACGCAAATTGCAATTTGTGTGACGGTCGAAAAGATCAGCGAGTCTTTTTTACTTCCCGCCCTGGAAAGTGCGATGGTGAGATTACTCTTTAGAATAATAGGATTTCACTCCGATAATGGTTCTGAATTCATCAACAAGGCCGCCAGATCTTCAGAAAGAAAAACGGGGTGTTTTTACAAAAACATACTCAGCAACGGCCTAGAATCCGCAGTGGCTCTGCAAGCTCAGCGTGAACTGATAGCTCCCAACAAAGTACAATCCAACCATTTTGTGCATACTTTGCTCTTCTATCAACCTACAAATCATCTTGGAGCCTAGTTCCAGCTATTTCAGGCTCATTCCCGTATTAGAAAATACTGGGGGCTTTGACGATGGGAGACAGAAAAGAAGGGGGCGGGGGGATGACAAGGTGGCGAGGGAGTGAATGATCTATATATTGTCTAGACTCTCAACAATTGACCCCAGGTTTTACAGCTTGGGCATTGCAAGTGCATTTGGGTGCCACTAAACCCGTAGTGCTGGCAAAGCGTTTTATTTTGAGCTTTCATTAGGTATTTAATTACGGGGCGCAATAAGGAGTGTAGCGTATCGCGGCCAACCGTGTCACGCTTAAGGATATCAACCAGAGCCCCAGCGACTTCAACATGGGGGTAAAGTGGCCCGTATTTTGGAAGCTCTTGCGCCAGAATATCCAGATATACTTCTGTGCCTTCTGGGGCTCGATAGTGTCTGCCAATAGGTTGAGGGCCCGCAGATCTATATTGTGCTGCACATAATACTTCAACTCTCGCGTAAGCTGCGGCTAGTCGTGCAACTTCTGATAACATTCGCATAAGGGTTCAAGCATCTCCGACACCAATAGTGGATTTTGCTTGGGTATGCGCTTCAGTACGGCAATGGCTGCGGGATATGCGCCTTCTTTCATATCGGCCTGAGCTTTCAGCACACTCGCTCGCACGCAGCTGGCGTCATATTTGAGCGCTTATCGTATCCAGCGAAGCGCCTCGAAACCCTGCTTATTTTGCAGTGCTTGCTGCGCCAATTCACAACAGTATTGCACCTAAGCCTCTCGCCACCGATCTGGCTCGACGCCAAATTTTCGGGTTGTCAGTCGATCGGCCACATCAATTGCAGGAAGCCACTCGTGCAACTCTTGGTACACCTCAGGCAGATACTTTAATACACGTGCACGAAGTGGACTTTCCATGTTTTTTGTTTCTGCAAGCTCTTTTAACAGTGACTCAGCCCTATCCAGCAAGCCCGAATGCACATAGTCTTTTGCCAACTCTAGACGAACTATCTGTCGCTGCCCTTCTGAGGGATCTCGCCGTTCCAAAATATTTTGATGCACTTTGACTGACTGAACCACCTCCCCTCGCTTTCCAAGCAGATTGCCAAAAGCAAGATGAGTGTCTAGGGTCTCCGCATTGACCTCTAGAGCTGAAACAAAGGCATCTATTGCGGCATCCGGTTTACCGTCTATCAAATGGGTCAGCGCGGCGATTCCGCCAGTTCCCGCCATAAGCGTTTGCTTGCGTGTAAAAAGACGCTGGCCATAGAGGCCAACACAAAAGCCTATCCCCAAGGCCAGCCCAATGATGCCAAAAACTCCCAAGTCAGCCACAAAAATTAGACCTTTACCTTAGACCGCGCCTGCGGTTCGGCCTGCAATTTCTGAAGAGCCTTAGTAGCTTTGATGTATTTGCGTCGGTGAAAATACACCTTTCCTTGCGACAATAAAAAGCTGGTGATAAACCCACCCCCCCCCCCTAGGGCCAGCATACTGCAGATCACCAAGCCCAAACTTTGACCTTCAAGCTCAGTCCCCAAAAAAGTTACCGTTACTTGCGTTTTGTTTTCTTGCAGGATCCAAGCGCCGAGCAGCACCATGACAACAAACCACGCAAACAGTATTAATCGCTTCGGCCACTTCAACATAAATCATTCTCACCACTTGGTTTATTAGAAGCTAATTGACAACCATAACTATTAAATCTAGCCATGACGCTAAGCTGTCGAACTTAGCTACGATAGCTATTTAGTCACGAGAAATTCACACTTTAAAGCTCAGCCACCTTATTTTACTTGCTGTATTCTATCCAAAACCACAAACAGCACCTCTTCAATACTCAGGTCGGTAGAATCAAGATATAAGGCGTCCGCCGCCGGCACCAAAGGAGACAACACTCGCGAACTATCTTTTTCATCGCGCGCTTCAATATCCTTGAGAATGTCACTGTAATTTGCCACAAATCCCGCCTCGGCAAGTTGCTGTACTCGCCGCCCAGCGCGCGCTTCAGCACTGGCAGTTAAAAATATTTTTATTGGCGCCAGGGGAAACACCACCGTGCCCATGTCTCGGCCATCGGCTACCAGGCCAGGAAACTGGGCAAAATCCCGCTGCCGCTGCAATAGTGCCGAGCGCACTGAAGGATAGGCCGCCACCTTAGAAGCGGCCATTCCAATGCCTTCACTCCTAATGGCTTTTGTCACATCGTGACCACAGAGTAGAACCCTAGTCCCGCAACCCGACCCATCAAATACGACATCTAAAGCAAGTGCCACGCTAGCGACGGCAGCTTGATCGCCAAGGTCCTGCGATTTATTCAAACACGCTAAAGCGGTGAGACGATAAAGGGCGCCACTGTCGAGCAAAGCGTAACCCAGCTTTTCGGCAAGAAGCCTACAAATAGTTCCTTTACCTGCCCCACTCGGGCCATCTATGGTGATCACGGGAATCATCTACGATTACTTCCTAATTATTTGTCAACCGAACTGCCTAAGTAAATATACCCTACACTATCGTACGATGGATATCGGAAAGTGCAGCTAAAGGATTTTCGGCATTCGTTATAGGTCGCCCGATAACCAAATAGTCACTACCACTTTGAAGTGCAAGCTCTGGCGTCATAATTCGCCGCTGGTCATCGGCCTGACTTTGCAATGGACGGATACCTGGGGTCACACAGCAGAAACTTTCGGTGCACGCTGTTTTTATTGCAGACGCTTCCAATGCAGAACAAACCACACCGTCCATACCAGCACTGTGGGCGAGGCGCGCCAACAGAAGCACTTGCTCCCTAAGCGACCTTTGCAATCCAACTCCGCGAAGGTCGTTCTCATCCATGCTAGTCAGCACAGTAACCGCAATTAATTTTGGCGCAAACTGAAAATGCGATAATGCATTTTTTGCGGCCTCCATCATTCGCGAGCCGCCACCAGCATGTACATTCACCATCCAAACGCCGAGCTGCGCTGCGACCGTCACCGCCTTCGCAACGGTGTTGGGTATGTCGTGAAACTTTAGATCTAAAAACACATCAAAACCAAGCCCTTGCAACTCTTCCACAATCGCAGGACCAAACCGAGTAAAAAGCTCCTTACCCACTTTTAGCCGACACATTATCGGGTCCAATTGCCCCACTAAGGCGATACATTGACCTCTATCGTCATAGTCTAAAGCGATAATTATTTTAGGGTCTAGGGAAGCGCTTTTGATGGTGCTACTAATAGGCATAAACGGGGCTATTTCTCGTGATCAGTTTCGGGGTGACTCAATAGCGATCATTTTACACAAAAAAAGCCTGGGCGGTGAGCCAGGCTTTTTCATTTAGGAAAGAAACTCCCTTATTCGAGTGTTAAATTCGAATGCGTTGCTTCGATACTCTACAAGGCCATCTTACCTTTATTCTGCTCAACAATTGCCTTGCCTATGCCCTTGACCTTAGCCAGCTGGTCAAACGTTTTAAACTTCCCATTAGCGGTGCGCCACTGAACAATAGCAATTGCCTTTTTTTCGCCGACCCCCTTCAAAAGCGTTAGCTCTTTTATACTTGCTTTATTAATATTTACCGGCGCCGACTGATTTTGCACAACAAAAGAGTGCGTTTTTTTGTCTGACTTATCTGCAGCAAAAGAGGCTGGCGCCACCGCAACAAAAAACGTTAACACTAAAACGCTGACACTATTCATGAGAGACTTGCTGACAGGCAAACAAATTTTAAACGACAATATAGACATAAAACTTCCTTATATTTGGTTGAATAGTCCATTAATTACGCACGGCAATGCGCGCGTATTGGTGCTGTTCTCGTAAAGAACCAGGTAAGATTAACAAGAAGTAAAAGTGACTTAAAGCAGACATTTACACTAAAATGCGTGAGACATATCCTACAATCCAATTATCGAGAGAATTTAAAAGCGGTAATCAGCATTTATGCCGCCACTGAAAAACGAGTCGGTATCGGTTGTGACTAAGTTCTTAATTTCAAAATTTAGGTTCATCCTTTCATCCAGCCACAAACCAAAACCAAAACCGTAGGAGAAGCCCGTATCGGTCTGTGTAATATCAGGGCTGTCAGCGAATTCACTCACAGTAGTCAGTTGTGTCTGCCCAAGCAATAAATAAAGTTTTGCTATTTCATTGGCAAACTCTGCGCGATAATAAACAGATATGTAATTGGAAAAACTTGCTTTTGACGTTGCATCTATTCCTTGATTCTCGTCCGACTCAAAGGCGATCACTTCATCATTTAAGCTGTAACCCGTTCTCACCTCTATTCCCACAAAGCGATTGCGTTTATACCCCAGGAAGACCTCACCCACTTTAAATTGAACGTCATTGCGGTAGCGATCTTGTGCGCCAACGTTCACTAAATTAAAGCCTCCTCCGATGTAAACGCCTCTATCCTTAGATGCCTCGGAAACACTGGGCCATAAAAGAAAAAAAGACAAAGGAAGTACTAGCGTGAGCTTCATTTGATTACACATGTCGACTTAAGTGATTCACCAATAAATGTCTATTTTAAAAGTTTACTGATATCGCGACTTTCCCAATGAGGAAAGTGCTTGCGAACCAAGGTATTGAACTCCAATTCAAAAGCAGAAAACTCTGCAGCATCGCCCTCACTGGAATCTAAACCCTCACTTACCATGCCTGCACCGACGGTTATATTGGAGAGACGATCAATAACGATAAAGGCGCCGGTAGCACGATTGTCCTGATAAGCATCAATTACCACGGGTTGCTCGAGCTTAACCTCAACAACTGCAATATCGTTCAGCTCAACCTGGCCAGCTGGCAGATATTCAAAAGTATTGACGTCAATACGATAATCCACTTTGTCAACTGCACCGTTGGTAACCCTACTGGCAAATTTAAACCAGTATTGTTTTCCGGGCGCCAAGGCTTTTTCCGACATCCATACCATGTGCGCTCTCAATCGATTTGAAAACTCAATTTCGGCGTCATCTTTTACCAACATATCACCTCGACTAACATCAATTTCATCTTCAAGCGTTATGGTTACCGCTTGCCCCGCAAAGGCTTCATCTAGATCTCCTTCGTAGGTAACGATGGCCTTCACTTTGCTCGATTTCTCTGAAGGCAACACTCTAACTGTATCCCCTGGCTTAATAACACCAGAAGCCACGGTACCGCAAAACCCCCTAAAGTTAAGATCGGGGCGGTTTACAAACTGCACAGGAAAGCGAAAATCCTCAAAATTTCGATCGCCAAGAATTTCAACGGTTTCCAAAATCTCCATCAGCGACTGCCCGCTATACCACGGCATATGTTCGCTTTTATTCACCACGTTGTCGCCGTCTAGCGCCGACATGGGCACATAGTAAATATCTTCATGACGTCCCAGCGTTTTGGCTAGCTCTATGTAGTCATTTCTAATATCTTCAAAGGTTTCTTGACTGTACTCCATCAGGTCCATTTTATTAATCGCCACGACTAAGTGCCGAATGCCCAATAATGACGCGATATATGAATGCCGGCGGGTCTGTGTCTGCACGCCGTAACGAGCATCGATAAGTATTATCGCCATATCACAGGTAGAAGCACCCGTGGCCATGTTGCGCGTGTATTGCTCGTGCCCGGGAGTGTCGGCAATAATAAACTTGCGTTTCGCTGTGGAAAAATAGCGGTAGGCCACATCGATGGTAATTCCCTGCTCCCTCTCGGCTTGAAGACCATCAACGAGCAGAGCAAGGTCGACTTTTCCGCCGGTGGTCCCATGTTTCGATGTGTCAGCACGAACGGCTTCCAATTGATCTTCATAAATCATTTTGGAATCGTGCAACAGACGACCGATAAGTGTGGATTTACCATCGTCTACGCTACCACAGGTAAGAAAACGCAGTAATTCTTTTTGTTCATGCTGCGCCAGATATTCGTTAATATCGCTTTCAATTAAGTCTGATTGGTGGCTCATAATATGCTTTACTTGGTTTGATTTATGTTGGCAGGTTTTAGACCTTGTAAGCAATTTTGCTAAAAATAAGATCTAAGTTCAATTTTCAGGTTCGGCTCCTAAATTTTAAAAATACCCTTCCTGCTTTTTCTTTTCCATAGAGCCAGAACTGTCGTGATCGATAACACGACCCTGTCTTTCGGAAGTGGTTGTTAACAACATTTCCTGGATAATCTCAGGTAAAGTCGTTGCTGTAGACTCCACAGCGCCAGTGAGCGGGTAACAACCTAGCGTTCTAAATCGCACCATTTTTTGTTCGACAACGTCGTCTTTACCGATCGGCATACGCTCGTCGTCTACCATTATCAAGGTGCCGTCTTTTTCTACTACGGGTCGTTTGGCTGCAAAATAGAGTGGAACGATAGGTATGCTTTCTAGATGTATATACTGCCAAATATCCAGCTCCGTCCAATTGGAAAGCGGGAACACACGAATGCTTTCACCTTTGTCGACTTTGCCGTTGTATATATTCCACAGTTCGGGACGTTGGTTTTTGGGGTCCCAGCGGTGGTTTTGGTCTCGGAACGAATATACGCGTTCTTTAGCTCGCGACTTTTCTTCATCGCGCCGCGCCCCACCAAATGCCGCGTCAAAGCCATGCTTGTTCAGTGCTTGCTTCAATCCAGCCGTTTTCATTATGTCCGTGTGTTTGGCACTGCCGTGAGTAAACGGGCCAACACCCATGTCCACGCCTTCTTGATTGATATGGACAATCAGATCAAAGCCATGTTTTTTTACCATATCATCACGGAAGGCAATCATTTCTTTAAACTTCCACGTGGTATCAATGTGCATCAAAGGAAATGGCAATTTTCCGGGAGCAAACGCCTTTAACGCTAAATGCAGCATTACCGCTGAATCTTTGCCCACAGAATAAAGCATTACTGGATTATCAAACTCAGCCGCGACTTCACGAATAATGTGAATACTTTCGGCTTCCAGCTGCTTGAGATGGGTCATGTTGTAGTTTGAGTTCATGTATTAAACACACCTTTAAAGTAATTTTTGCGATTTTCGCCGCTAATGGCTCGATACGAATACTCTGGCCCCGAAATAACAGCGAGTATACCTTTAACGAATAATTTTATTAAGAACGAATCACTTCTATGCTTATACCAAGGGCCAAAGCAAGCTCTGCGAAATTTGGAAACGATGTAGACACGTTTGCACAGTTATTTACAGTAATGGGAGCCGCAGCCCTCAACGCAGCAATTGTAAATGACATCGCGATGCGATGATCGCTAAAGCTCTCCACTTCGCCACCCTGAAGCTCACCGCCGTCGACAATTATACCGTCCAGCGTTGGCTCACACTGTATGCCCAGAATAGTCAGGCCATCCGCCATTGCCTGAATACGATCCGTTTCTTTTACACGAAGCTCTTCAGCACCGGTTAACACCGTACGCCCGTTGGCACACGCGGCGGCAACCAAAATAGCGGGGAACTCATCAATAGCCAGAGGCACTTGGTCTTCAGGAATTATTATGCCTTGCAGTGGCGCGTACTGCACCCGAATGTCGGCAACTGGCTCACCGCCAACTTCACGTTCGTTACTGAGGCTTATATTCGCCCCCATAAGCCTAAGAATATTAATGGCTCCTATACGGGTGGGGTTGACACCCACATGAGTAAGGATCACGTCCGAGCCGGGAGCGATTGCCGCCGCCACCATAAAGAATGTCGCCGAAGAAATATCGGCAGGTATATCGATAGCACAGCCGGTTAGCGTTCCCCCGGAAGTCAACGAAACCGTGTTGCCCTCTCGCCGAACAATGTAGCCGAAGCCCTGCAACATACGCTCCGTATGATCGCGCGTTGGCGCTGGCTCACTGACACTGGTAGTGCCTTCGGCATAAAGACCGGCTAACAACAGGCAAGACTTTACCTGGGCGCTAGCCATTGGCATATCGTAGTGAATACCGCTTAGCTGCGAGCTCCCCAATATTTTCATGGGAGGCTTGCCCTCAGCGGCCGTCTCAATTTTAGCACCCATCGCTCTAAGCGGATTAGCGACGCGATTCATCGGTCGCTTAGCGAGCGATTCATCACCGGTAAGTTCGCTGGTAAATTTTTGTCCGGCCAATATGCCCGACAACAAGCGCATGGAAGTACCCGAGTTACCCACATATAACGTCGCCAAGGGCGGCTGCAGCCCTTGCAAGCCAACCCCGTTCACAGTAACACGACCGTTATCAGGGCCCTCGATTACAACACCCATATCCCGAAAGCACTGCAGCGTGGCAAGCGCATCTTCACCCTCCAAAAAACCCTCTATCTCCGTGACGCCCTGCGCCAGAGAGCCGAGCATAATCGAGCGATGAGAGATTGATTTATCACCGGGCACTCGTGCGGTGCCGACTAAAGCGCCGCCTGGCGATACGCGATAATTTACATTGCTGCCGCTATCATGATTTACCGAATAGTCTGGATTTTGAGATGCTAAAGGAGAAGTTTGATTTTCTGTCTTGCGCATAGTGGTGGTATAGGCCTGGTTCATTAACATAAGAGTAAAGCGATCTCGAGCTGATTTTGCCCGAGTAAAAATACCGGTTATTTGTGTTGCATCCTGTTGCTCGATGGCCTCTTTGAGGCGAGCGAGATTAGTGGAAAACATATCGATTGCGCCAATCACAGCGTCTTTATTGGCGAGCATTATATCTCGCCACATTGTGGCGTCACTCGAGGCAATACGGGTAAAGTCGCGAAAGCCACCTGCGGCATAGCGAAAAATATTTTTATTATTGCTGTCGTGGGCGAGGGTATCCACTAGTGAAAAAGCAATAACGTGGGGCAAGTGACTGGTAGACGCCAGAACTACATCGTGGTTTTCAACGCTCATTTCAACGACGTCGGCACCGACACATGTCCACATATCCCGCACTTTTTGCAGATGCGCCTTAGTATTTGTGGCGGTGGGTGTGAGTATTACCCGATGGTCACAGTAAAGATCTTTATCCACCGCTTCGATGCCGCTTTTTTCCGAACCCGCTATCGGATGACCGAGCACCACTTGGGCTTGCTCTGCTCCATACACTTCCATCATCGCCTGTAAGACACTGCCTTTAACACTAGCACCATCGGTAATGGTGACGGTGTCACTGACAAGCCGCCTTATGTCGCTGAAAGCAGCTTTGACCGCTAGAGTTGGCACGGCGATAAAAATCACATCGTCACTG
The DNA here is from genome assembly GCA_047616325.1 of Lentisphaeria bacterium. Classification (GTDB taxonomy): domain Bacteria; phylum Pseudomonadota; class Gammaproteobacteria; order Pseudomonadales; family Cellvibrionaceae; genus JBLHGN01. The sequence continues at coordinate 19,927 of JBLHGN010000001.1, read as the reverse complement.
CCAAGCTCAGCGGCAATCGCACTTAGATCGCCGTATGCCCTATCGACTATACCCAAGTCCAACGCACGCTTACAGGTGTGTTCGCTGCGCGCTATTCCGATAACTTCGCGACATTGGTTTTGCTGTTTTAGGGCTGCTGCCAAACTGCCGCCAATAAGTCCAACACCCATCACAACCAGTTTGCTAATAACCGGCCTGCGAGTTTGTAAGGTGTCGTCTGAAGAAAGAGTCACAGCTGAATTAAGGCCTAATAATATGTGCATATTTATTACAAGTAGTGCCGATCGCAGTTAGCATTTTTACAGCACACCCACAGGGTAAGAGCCCAGAATTTTTATATCTGCGGCTCGAGTTTTAACTTCATCCAAAGCTGCCTTTACTTTGGCCTCAGAAACATGACTACTAAAGTCGATAAAAAACACATAATTCCACGTACCGCTGGGTGAAGGCCTTGTTTCCACCCGAGTTAAATCAACACTGTGCCGTTGAAAGGGCTCTAGCAGCTCATGCAATGCACCCGGCTGATTCTTCATGGAAACCACGATAGATGTTTTATCGTCACCACTGGCGCCCACTTCATCGCGCCCAATAATAAGAAAACGGGTTGAGTTGTCTGGCCGGTCTTCAATATTTTTTTCGTGTCGAGTTAAGCCGTAAAGATTGGCGGCTACCTCTCCGGCAATGGCCGCTGAATTCCATTCACCCTTGATGCGTTTGGCCGCTTCAGAATTGCTGCTGACGGCAATGCGCTCCGCCTTTGGGTAGTGTTCATCCAACCATTTTCGACATTGCGCAAGGGACTGGGAGTGTGAATAAATGCGGGTGATACTGCTGATATGAGTAACATCAGAAACTAACAGATGATGGTGAATTCGCAACACCACCTCACCACATATTTTTACATTACTTTCCATAAAGCTATCGAGAGTATGCGTAACCACACCCTCGGTGGAATTTTCAACGGGCACAACGCCATATTGCACCGCACCCGAGGCAACCTCGCGAAAAACCGCATCTATCGCCGACATCGACTGAGTAAGCGCGGAGTTACCAAAATGTTTTAGGGCCGCTTCCTGCGTGAACGTACCTTCTGGGCCGAGATAAGCCACATGGATAGGGTTTTCCAAAGCCAAACACGCCGACATTAACTCGCGAAATAAACGTCCCACCTCCTCGTTTTTAAGCGGGCCATGATTACGTTCCATCGCTCTGCGCAAGACCTGCGCTTCGCGATCTGGACGATAAAAGCTAGAGGCCGCGTCGCCGGAAAACTTTGCTTTAACCTTGGCCACGTCGAGTGCACACTGTGCGCGCTCACTAATCAGCTCGCCAATCTTTAAATCAATACCATCGATTTTGTCGCGCAGCTCAGTTAATAATGCCGCTTCTTTTTCGTTCATAGGTGCCATGTAGATTGTGTTGTTATTTCATGTATGTAGTGACTAATATTGGCATCAATGCACTACAGCGCCAAGCGCTGTAGTGCATTACAAAGTGTCAATGAATTAGTCGTTGTCTGGCTCGCCACCATCCTCAAGCTGCTGGGGTGCGTCGCCCTCGCCCAAATTTCCGCCTTCAGGCTGCACGCCTTCCTCGTTCGGAGCAGCTTCGCCATGACCTTCTCCAACGAGACTCTGGCTCGCATCATTTATGACAGATTCCTCGATACGCTGCAATCCGACGATGTGCTCATCGCCCTTAACCTTGATTAGACGCACGCCCTGGGTGTTGCGGCTGACAACAGTAACTTCGTCTACCCGAGTTCGCACTAGCGTACCCTGATCTGAGATCAACATTATTTCTTCTCCATCGAGCACCTGGGCAGCACCAACCAAGACACCGTTGCGCTCAGAGCTCTGCATAGCGATAACGCCCTGCGAACCGCGCCCCTTAGCGGGAAAATCGCTGACCTGAGTGCGTTTTCCGAATCCATTTTCACTCACGGTGAGCACTTTGCCATCGGCTACTGGCACAATCATAGAAATAACCGCATGCTCTTCACTCAAGCGAATACCACGCACACCGCGTGAAGTTCGCCCCATAGAACGCACTTGCTCTTCAGCAAAACGCGCCGCCTTACCCGAGGACGAAAATAATATAATGTCTTGCTTGCCATCGGTAATGGCCGTTCCAACCAAGTGATCGCCTTCCACCAAGTCAATTGCCCGCAAACCCACTGAACGAGGACGCGCGAACTGAGATAAAGGCGTTTTCTTCACAGTACCATTGGCTGTTGACATAAAGATGAAATGATCTTCATCAAACTCTTTAACCGGTAAAATCGAGGTAATTCTTTCTCCCGCTTCCAGAGGAAGCAAATTGACCACAGGCCTTCCGCGCGACTGGCGCCCAGCAACAGGAATTTGGAATACCTTTAACCAAAACACCTTACCGGAGCTGGTAAAACACAATATATAGTCGTGCGTATTGGCTATAAGAAGATGCTCTACAAAATCTTCGTCTTTAACACTGGTTGCCGCCTTGCCCATGCCACCTCGGCGCTGCGCCTGATAGGCATCGAGCGGTTGACTCTTGGCATAGCCACCGTGAGAAATAGTGACGACACGATCTTCCTCGGTAATCAAGTCTTCTTCTGTAAGGTCCAACTGAGAATTAATGATTTCGGTGCGACGATCATCGCCATACTCGGCCAAAATGCTTTCCAACTCTTCCCGAATCACTTCCATTAGGCGCAGTGGATTGGTCAAAATTTCCAAATGTTCCGCAATAGCCACTAGCTTTTCGTCATATTCCGATAATAGTTTGTCGTGCTCCATTCCCGTCAAACGATGCAAACGCAAATCGAGAATGGCTTGTACTTGAGCCGGAGACAAATAATATTGGCCTTGGTCATTAAGACCATACTGCTCGCCCAAATCGTCGGGTTTACAGGCATCGGGGCCAACTCTTTCTAAAAAGTCACTGATGGCGCCAAGGCTCCAGCCCTTAGCCAACAAGCCCTCTTTGGCATCGGCCGGCGTAGCTGAGTTTTTAATCAGCGAGATAATTTCATCTATATTGGCAATGGCAACTGCCAAACCCTCCAATACATGCCCTCGCTCGCGGGCCTTGCGCAAGAGGTATACCGTGCGACGTGTCACCACTTCTCGGCGATGGGTTATAAAATGCTCAAGCAATTCTTTCAAGTTAAGCAGCTTGGGCTGACCATCAACCAGCGCTACCACATTGATGCCGAACACGTTTTGCATTTGGGTTTGTGCGTAGAGATTGTTAAGTACAACCTCCCCCATTTCGCCGCGCTTTATCTCTATTGCAATGCGCAGCCCGTCTTTATCCGACTCATCTCTAATTTCAGAAATGCCTTCGATTTTTTTCTCTTTGACCAATTCGGCAATTTTTTCGATCAAGCGCGCCTTGTTTACTTGATAAGGAAGCTCATGGACAATAATCGATTCGCGATTATTCTTTTCGCTCACAACCACTTCGGCTTTTGAGCGAACATATATACGACCACGACCCGTGCGATAAGCCTGCAATATGCCGGCTCGGCCATTGATTATTGCCGCTGTGGGAAAGTCTGGACCTGGGATAATCTCCATCAATTCGTCAATGGTGGCGTCGGGATTATCAATGACATGAATACACCCCTTCACCACTTCGCGCAGGTTGTGGGGCGGTATATTGGTTGCCATTCCCACTGCAATGCCAGACGAACCATTGATCAGTAAATTTGGAACTCTGGTAGGCAATACAGAGGGGATGGTTTCAGATTCGTCGTAGTTGGGCACGAAATCCACCGTCTCTTTATCCAGATCGGCAAGCAGCTCATGGGAGATCTTCGCCATGCGAATTTCTGTGTATCGCATCGCCGCTGCGCTGTCCCCATCCACAGAACCAAAGTTACCCTGACCATCCACCAGCATATAACGCAGAGAAAATGACTGAGCCATTCGTACAATGGTGTCGTACACAGCGGAGTCACCGTGAGGGTGATACTTACCGATGACGTCACCGACGATACGAGCGGACTTTTTATAAGGCTTATTCCAGTCGTTCTTGAGTTCGCTCATGGCGTAAAGCACACGTCTATGCACGGGTTTTAGTCCGTCTCGCACGTCTGGGAGTGCCCGCCCAACGATTACGCTCATGGCGTAATCGAGGTAGGACTGCTTGAGTTCGTCTTCAATGTTTACCGGTAGGATTTCTTTCGCAATGTCACCCATGAAGCTAAGCTATTCCTGTGTTATTGTAATTTGAATTCTGGAAGTTGTTTTTAGGACGCTAAACGGGAAATATTACCATAAAATCAGTGAGGTAGGCAGAATAGTTGGCGTCTTTGTTAATCACCCACCAGTACATACTATCGACGCTCTTAAGCGTGAGTTTTTCAGAGTATACTGACGACATTCATTAAAATGACTCGTCACTGTTAATTTCGGCAGAAAGGCGCTCACACCTCCACCAATTCGACCAAAAAATGAACACACCAAGCTCCGTAGACCTGATAATCAATGCCTCATGGATCATTCCGGTGATTCCTCGACTGCGCGTACTAAACAATTGTGCCCTGGTTATCGACCAGGGCAAAATAGTTGAAATTGGCGATCAGAAAAATATCGCCGTAAAATATACATCAAAGAGTATTTTCCAGCTGGACGGTCACGCCTTAATTCCGGGGCTTATCAACGCCCACTGCCACTCTGCCATGTCGCTATTTCGCGGGATAGCCGACGACCAACCTCTGCAAACCTGGCTGGAACACCATATATGGCCCGCAGAACAAAAATGGGTGAGTGAAGAATTTGTACGGGACGGTACCGAACTTGCCCTAGCAGAAATGATCGCCAGTGGCACCACCTGTTTTTCAGACATGTACTTCTACCCCGAAGAAACAGCAGAGGTAGCCCTAAAGACTGGTATACGCGCACAGATCACAAGCCCTGTTCTAGATTTCCCCAGTAGCTGGGCAACCGATGCCGATGAATACCTACAAAAAGCCATCGCGCTGCACGACCGCTATCGAACCCACCCGCTAATTTCTGTGGGATTTGGTCCACATGCCCCATACACGGTATCGGATGAACCGCTTAGAAAAATTGCCATGTACGCGGAAGAGCTACAGGCCCCCATCCAAATTCATTTGCACGAAACTGCTGGAGAAATCTCTGTTTCAGAACACCAACACGCTATGCGCCCTATTGAGCGACTAAACGAGCTTGGCATTCTTTCTCCGCTAAGTCAGTGCGTTCACATGACGCAAATTATTGATGCTGACATTAGCCTGCTGCAAGCGACGGGCGCACATGTAGTTCACTGCCCGGAATCCAACTTAAAACTCGCTAGCGGCCTGTGCCCGGTAGACAAACTTCTTAAGAACGGGATAAATGTTTGCCTTGGAACGGATGGCGCTGCTAGCAATAACGACCTGGATTTGCTCGACGAAATGCGCACAGCGGCGCTTATAGGAAAACTCGCAGCCGATAACGCTAGCGCTGTCGACGCAATGACGGCCCTCGAATTGGCTACCATAAATGGCGCCAAAGCATTGGGACTTGCGGACCTTATCGGCTCCCTTGAAGCCGGTAAAGAAGCCGACATTGTCGCTATCGACTTATCCGGCCTTCAACACCAACCTATGTACGACCCCATTGGCCAGCTGGTTTACACTCAAGCGGGCCACAAAGTATCGCATGTGTGGGTACAGGGTAACTTGCTTTTGCACGATTACGCACTCACGACATTGGATATAAAACACATAAAATCAAAAGCTGGCCAGTGGCAGAAAAAGTTAGCCGGCCATGCATCTCAGGCATAAGCGAAAAAAAACATGAACAGCTCTCAACACAAGCCTTCCGTCAATGTAGACCCCAGTGAAATTGCTAAATTTGAACGCATGGCGAGTCAATGGTGGGACCTCGACGGGGAATTCAAACCACTGCACGACATGAACCCCCTGCGCTGCAACTATGTTGACGCACGATCTGCAGTGGTAGAGAAAACCCTTGTAGACGTGGGCTGCGGCGGAGGCATTTTGTGCGAAGCTATGAGCCTTCGCGGCGCGGACGTAACGGGTATAGACATGGGAGACGCCCCTTTGGAGGTGGCTAAACTGCACGGACTTGAGAGCGGCGTTTCTGTGGCATATTACAAAGCAACAGCCGAAGCGTTTGCCGCCAAACACCGCGAACAGTTTGAGATAGTAACCTGTTTTGAAATGCTCGAACACGTGCCAGATCCGGGGGCAGTCATAAAAGCCTGTGCTAATCTCGCCCAACCCGGCGGTGATTTGTTTTTCTCCACCATTAACCGTAACGCAAAGGCCTATGCCTTGGCGATTTTAGGCGCAGAGTATATTGCTCGATTGCTGCCCAAGGGCACTCACGAATACAAAAAATTTATTCGCCCTTCGGAACTGTCGGCATGGATTCGCAACGCAAACCTTGAGCTGGTGGATGTTAGCGGTATCACCTACAACCCACTGACGAAAAAGTTTCGCTTGAACCCCAACGACGTGGACGTAAACTATTTAATTCACGCAAAAAAAGTGGTGTGAAAACATTTGCTCAACTACGCATAAACCAACGCTTCACAGGAATATCCGCTAACCATGACACTCAAAGCTGTTTTTTTTGATTTAGATGGAACCCTACTGGACACTGCCCCAGACCTGGCCAATGCGCTCAATCACCTTCTCCTCAGCCGCGGAAAATTACCCTTAACTTACGCCAGTATTCGCAGCGTGGTTTCCGACGGTGCCTACGCCATGCTTGAGCTTGGTTTTGGCGTAGACAAAGATCATCCCGACACTCCTACTTTGCGTCAGGAGCTGTTGGATTTTTACCTAGAGGATCTTTCCACCCACTCGATTCCCTTTCCAGGCATAAGCGCAGTTATCGACAAACTGCATGAGCACGGTCTTGCCTGGGGGATAGTCACCAACAAACCATGGACTTACACAAAACCACTAATGGAACGTTTTGATTTTGCAAGCGCTCCTATCTGTACTATTTGCCCAGATCACGTGAGCGAACGAAAACCTCATCCCGAAGCACTTATACTCGCGTGTCAAACTGCAGGCTGCAATAACGACGAAGCCCTCTACGTGGGCGACCACCTGCGCGACATTCAATGCGGCCAGCGCGCCAACATGACCACCATTGCCGTTGGCTATGGCTATATCTCGCCTGGAGACAGCCACAAACTATGGAAAGCAGATCACGCCATTGAAAGTGGCAGCGACCTGTGGCCGGTAATTTTCTCCTACCTATAAAAAAATTGACCGAACAGCTTTCACTAAAAAATCCACTGTTCGCGCACATCGGAATAATTGATATGAACACAACCTCACACAAAACAGATACCGAAATACGCAAAGACAATTTATCCCGTTTTCAAGACTACCGCCCCGCTGGCAACCTACTCGAAAGTAGGATTATATTGGTTACCGGAGCCGGCGACGGAATTGGTCGCTGCGCAGCAATTACATTTGCACAATATGGCGCTACTGTGATTTTGCTAGGCAGAACGTTATCTAAGCTCGAACAGGTCTACGACGAAATAGAACATAAAGGCTATGCTAAGCCCGCCATATTCCCCATGAATCTTGAGAGCGCAAGCGAGCATGATTACCAAACAATGTTCGACAGTTTAAATAACGAATTTGGCCGACTCGACGGCTTGCTACACAATGCTGCGGAGCTGGGCCCGCAAACACCCATTGCCAACTATCCCCTCGAGGCCTGGCAAAAGGTTCTGCAGGTGAATATTACCGCACCGTTTATGATAACCAAAACCCTGCTTCCACTTATGCAAAATTCAGACAATGCCAGTGTGATTTTTACCGGCTCGTCTGTTGGTTTAATGGGTCGAGCCTATTGGGGCGCCTATTCTGTTAGCAAGGCGGCTTGCGAAAACCTCGTAGAAATTCTGTGTGATGAATGTGACGGCACCAAAAATATTCGCGTAAATTCAATTAATCCGGGTGCCACACAAACGCGCATGCGCGCCTCCGCCTATCCGGCAGAAAACCCCACGACGGTGACCGAACCCACTGCAATAATGAATGGCTATTTATTTTTGATGAGTAGAGATAGCGACAACATCAGTGGCCAACAATTTGACTCGCAACCCCAATAAAACACGCTTACGGCGCCAACCAAACACGCAAAATTCTGTGGTGCTGGCGGGAGACGGAGTCCTGCGTTATTAACAAGGTAACTCTAGTTTTCAAGAAACCACCCTTGTCGAACTTCAAGGAAAGTACCACAAGAAAATCTGTCACTAGCGGCTGCCCCACTACGATGGCGGATTTTCTTTCTCCTCCGCACTCAAGCGACAGTTCATTTTGTTCGAGTATCAGAGCCTTTACCGAATATATTCGAACAAATAATCGCCAAGACAATATCAGCCCAGCAGCACAACATAACCAGGCACCTGTACTCACATAAAACGGAAGATTTGATCGCATGAGCGTAAGCGCGACTAAAAGATAAAGTATTACGTATGCGGCAAGAAGAACCTTCGAGGTTCCGAATGGAATGTCAATTCTTGACCTTGAGTCCTGTATTGTCACGAATAATTCCCACTATAATTTTTAGATCTTCCTCTTCTGGGTCAGCTTTGCGTAAAAACCAATTAAACATGTCCTGGTCCTCACCTTCTAACAATTTCTCGAATAAAAGTTGCTCGTTTTTTTCAAGACGAGGAAACACATTTTCGAGAAAGGGCAATAAAATCAGGTCGAGTTCTAACATTCCCCTTCGGCACGCCCACTTCAATCGATTAGTATTCATAATACCTCTAAAAATGCCTTTAAACGTCGTCTACCAGTATACGCCAATCATCACATTGCGTCTTTATTACACTTCACTTGTTAACTCAGGAGGTCTACTATCTCTCTGCACCGCACACACCTTTACACACACCTTTAACTAGACTGCCACTACTATGAGCGAATCTGTTATTTTTGATTGGAATCCATTGTTTTCTCAAACGACTGCATCAGAGGATATTCAGCGCGACCGAACCTGGATGGTTCCGCTGGAAGACTATTCGCTAATTCTGGTGCGTGGACCCGAGAGCGAAAAATTTTTACAGGGCCAATGTACCTGTGATTTTTCTCGCTTAACTATTAACACGGATAAAGCCAAGCTCTCAGACTCTGAGCAGCAAGTATTTTTACACGGCGCCCACTGCAACCATAAGGGACGTATGTTGTGCAGTTTTGTTGCCGCAAAAATCAACCACGACACTATCGCGTTGCGTCTGCATCAGAGTGTTGAACAAACAGCTCTGGTGGCACTTAAGAAATACGCTACGTTTTCTAAAGTTACTTTGACAGCGGCTAATGACTTGGGAATATTTGGCGTATGCGGCCCTGAAGCCGAGGCACTCTGCGCCTCGCTATTGAGTGTAAACTCAGAAAAATTGCCCTCAGAGAATCGCGCAGCCCAATTCGACGGAGCTACAGTACTGTGCCACTCTATCAAACAATACGAAGTTTGGCTCACACAGGAAAAATTACACGACATGGTGCCTAGCCTCAACAAGAATAGCGCCATCGAAAACTTGGAGGTACAGAAAACAAGTAATTTGTGGCGTTTACAAAATATCGCTCGTGGTATTGGCGAGGTCACAAGCAACATCACCGAGTCGCTTATTCCACAAGAAATAAACTTTCAACTCGTCGATGGTATTTCGTTCAGCAAAGGATGCTATACAGGGCAAGAGGTCGTGGCACGCATGCATTACCGCGCACACTTAAAGAAGCATATGTATCGCGGCATACTACCGGTTACAACGCCTCCAAACGTGGGGGCATCACTTTTTGAAAGCGAAGAAGTTGCACAAAGCGACGCGCCCAAAATAAGGGGATCAATTGTTACTGTTGCACGATCGGATGAGCATCATTGTGAGTTTCTGGCGCTATGTGACGATAATTTAATCAACTTACCCCGTTCTGTGGTCGAGGGAAATTTGTCCGCAGAAATCCAGTGGCTAACCCTTCCGTATGCTATAAGTTAAGGAAGTAATTTAAGCATGCCCGAACGCATGCATTCCACTTATATCACTTTGCTATTTTGTGTACAGGAGAAACTAGATCCTATGAATCCAATCGCCCAAAAAGTCACTGCAGACATTCTAAAAGCCATCGCTTCCGATCAATTGGTTCTCCCTACGATGCCGGAAATGGCGATAAAAGTAAGAGAGGTTGCCGAAGACCCCAACGCCAGCATTAAAAAACTATGTGACGTTATTAGCAACGACGCTGCGCTGACTGCGAGAATTATTAAGGTTGCCAATAGCCCGCTGTTTCGTGCACCGAGGGAGATAGAAGATTTGAATATGGCCTTGTCTAGGCTGGGCATGCAAACCACCAGCAACCTGGCGACCGGTTTGGCGATGTCACAAATGTTTCAAGCCACCTCCGACATCATCGATCAAAGAATGCGAGAAGTGTGGAGTAAATCCAGTGAAATTGCCGGTATCTGCCACGTGCTCTGCAAACATTTTACCAAGCTGCGACCTGACCAAGCCGCGCTCGCAGGACTGGTGCACCAAATTGGTATTCTGCCAGTGCTGTCTTACGCCGAGGATCACCCCACACTTATGAAAGACAGTATTACTCTCGACTCTGTTGTTGCTCAAGCTCACCCCGCAATTGGCGTAAGAATTCTAACTGCATGGGAATTCCCAAGCGAACTGCGAAAAATTCCCGAGCAACATCTCGACTACACGCGCCAAGTGCCAAGCGCCGACTATGCAGACTTGGTTACGGTGGCAATGTTTCAGAGCCATGCGGGCTCAAGCCGATTCAATAATGTAGATATGGAAAGCGTCACCGCATTTCAACGCCTTGGACTAGACCCAAATATCGATGCAGCTGAAGCTGAAGATTTGAGTGCCGATATGGAAGCCGCCATGAAGATGCTGCAATAGCGCAGAGCATCTGTAAAAAACATTTCTGACATCTACTTTAAAAAACTTCAATAACTACCGTTACGACTAGGCTCACGTGTAAAATTAGAGCTTTAGTACGATACGTTCACAAAGATATCTCCAAAAATCCAACAAAGTTATTCTGTTATCGACCAGTCGATGGCAGCATTCCCATGAGCTTTAAGATAGTCGTTGGTTTTTTCAAAGTGGCCGTTACCTATAAACCCCCGATGGGCCGACAGCGGCGAAGGGTGAACGGAGCGTAAAACACAATGCCGAGAGGGGTCTATAAAAGCTCCTTTTTTTTGCGCATAGTTTCCCCACAATATAAACACCAACCCACTCTTCTGCTCGGCGAGACGGTGAATAATTGCGTCCGTAAAAACTTCCCAGCCCTGCCTTTGATGCGAGCCGGCATTGCCCTCTTCAACTGTGAGTGTGGCATTTAGCAATAATACGCCCTGCTCTGCCCAGGCTTGCAAACAGCCATTTTTGGGAATGGGCAAATTGTACTCTCGCTGAATTTCCTTAAATATATTGAGCAGCGAGGGGGGAACTCTTACCCCGGCTGGCACAGAAAAACTTAAGCCGTGTGCTTGGCCAGCCCCGTGATAAGGATCTTGCCCCAGTATCACCACTTTAACTTTATCAAAAGGGGTAGTGTTTAAAGCGCCAAAAATATTATCGCCAGCGGGGTAAATATTTTTTCCTTGCGCTTTCTGTGCCCTTAAAAAGGCTTTAAGCGCTTTCATGTAGGGCAGATCAAACTCGGGCCAGAGTTTCTCCTGCCAAGATGGGTCTAACTTTAATTCGGTATCGTGGTTTACACTAGTAGACAGGGGTATCGCTCCGTTTTTTTAAGCCTGTCAAACCCATCAAACCAGAAAAACATACTAGTAACGCTCACTTATTCCGGGCGCATATGCGGGAATAAGAGCACGTCGCGAATAGACGGTGAATCGGTTAGCAGCATTACCAAACGATCAATACCTATTCCCTCTCCAGCAGTCGGCGGCAATCCATATTCAAGTGCACGAATATAATCGGCATCGTAGTGCATGGCCTCCAGGTCACCCGCATCTTTTTCTGCCACCTGCACTCTAAAGCGTTCTGCTTGATCTTCGGCGTCGTTCAGCTCGGAGAAGCCATTGGCCAATTCGCGCCCTCCCACAAAAAATTCGAAGCGGTCGGTCACAAATGGATTGCTATCGCTGCGGCGAGCCAAGGGCGACACTTCGGTGGGATATTCCGTGATAAAGGTAGGTTGACGCAATAAATGCTCTACAGTTTTGTCAAAAATTTCGATGTGAACCTTGCCCAGACCCCAGCTATCCTTCAAGGGGATATGCAGTTTAGTGGCGATATCTCGTGCCCCAGCTTCGTCGGCTAGATTCTGCGGGGCAATATCAGCATTGTATTTAAGAATTGAATCAAAAACGCTCAATCGCTCAAAGGGTTTGCCAAAATCATAAGTGACGGTACTGCTGATTTCCCCGTGCTCGTCTTTAATTGTATTGACCACTTCGGTGGTGCCGAGAACTTTCTGCGCAAGTCCGCGCAACATATCCTCGGTCAGATTCATAAGATCATTGTAATCCGCGTAGGCCTGATAGAATTCCAACATAGTGAATTCTGGGTTGTGACGCGTACTTAGCCCCTCGTTGCGGAAATTGCGGTTGATTTCGTACACCCGCTCAAAACCTCCCACCACCAAGCGCTTTAAATACAATTCTGGGGCGATACGCAAATACATATCGATATCTAGGGCATTGTGGTGCGTTTTAAATGGTCGCGCGGTGGCGCCACCGGGAATCACCTGCAACATAGGTGTTTCCACTTCCATAAAATCGTGTTGATTCAGGTAATCGCGAAGATAAGCCACTGTTTGCGTACGAATTTTAAAGGTATCGCGCACTTCAGGGTTGGCAATCAAATCCACATAGCGTTGGCGATAGCGAATTTCCTGGTCGGCTAGCCCCTTGTGCTTGTCGGGAAGCGGCCGCAAAGCCTTGGTGAGTAGAACATAGTGATCTAGACTGACATATAAATCGCCCATACCCGACTTTTGTAACTTCCCTTTAACGCCAACAATGTCTCCCAGGTCTAAGGTTTTGGCAAACGGCCGCGCCGCTTTAGCTACAAATAGCTGAATCTGGCCCGATCCGTCTTGAATGACTATAAAAGAGCCGCGATCGCGAATCACACGTCCGGCCACGCTCACCACTTTGCCTAGGTCTTCCAGCGACTCTTTGCTCTGCTCACCGTATTGGTTTTGAAGGTCCTGGGCTTTACTATCCGGTCGAAAATCGTTGGGAAAGGCATTGCCATCCTGTCGCAGCTTTGCCAATTTTGTCCGGCGCTCTGCGATTAATTTATTTTCTTCCTGGTGAACTTCTTGGTTGTGGTCATTCATTGCAATTGATTCGCTTTTGATACGTTTACTAAGTTAAAGGGTGTTGGCCAGTCGGCGTACAGTAAGCACTGGCAGATCACAGTCCAGCTTTAAGACTTGCCACAATGAATTCATCCAATTTTCCGTCGAGTACTGCCTGGCAATTGCTGGTCTGGACATTAGTCCGCAAGTCTTTAATACGTTGATCATCCAGCACATAGGAACGTATTTGACTGCCCCAGCCTATGTCGGATTTACTGTCTTCCATGGCCTGTTTTTCAGCATTTCGCTTTTGTATTTCCTGTTCGTATATTCTCGCCCGCAACATTTTCCAGGCTTGGTCGCGATTGGCGTGCTGGGAGCGCTGGCTCTGACATTCAACCACGATACCGCTGGGTTCATGGGTTAAACGCACAGCCGAGTCTGTTTTGTTAACGTGTTGGCCCCCTGCACCGGACGCGCGGTAGGTGTCCGTGCGAACATCGGCTGGGTTGATCTCTATTTCAATGTCATCCTCAATTTCAGGCGACACAAAGACCGAACAAAAAGACGTGTGACGGCGGCTGCCAGAGTCAAAGGGGGACTTGCGAACCAAGCGGTGAACACCGGTTTCTGTGCGCAGCCAACCAAAGGCATACTCGCCTTCAAAGCGTATAGTGGCACTTTTTATGCCGGCCACATCACCCGCTGAAGCCTCCTCCAAGGTAGCTTTAAACCCTTTGGCATCCCCCCAACGAAGGTACATGCGCAACACCATTTCGGCCCAATCTTGCGCCTCTGTTCCACCTGACCCCGACTGAATATCGAGAAATGCATTATTCAGATCCATTTCGCCGGAAAACATGCGGCGAAACTCCAGTTTAGCTAGGTTTTGATCAAGCGTTTCAGTCTCGCCTTCTACATCGGCAATACTACCGGCGTCTCCTTCTTCTACCGCCATTTCAATCAGATCACGGCAGTCCAATACGCCTTGGTCTAGCACGTCAATGGTATGAACCACGGTCTCTAAAGACGAACGCTCTCGTCCTAGCGCCTGAGCGCGCTCTGGGTCATTCCAAACATTGGGCTCGCCCAACTCCAACTCAACTTCAGTTAAACGCTCTTTCTTTTCAGCGTATTCAAAGATACCCCCTAAGCACGTCGGTACGCGCCTTAAGATCAGTGAGTTTGTTGAGTAAGGGGTTGATTTCCATTTTATTTCTCTCGAAGTGTTCGGTGTTGTTTAGCACTTTTCAGCCAGCTGCGGATTGTACCTTAGCTGGCCTAACTTCTCTATTACGGAGGCAAAAACTAGTGCAAATATCAAATTTTTCGCCATTAGAAGAGTTCATTATCATTAACGCGGACAAAAAATCCACTCAAGTTCAAATATTCGCGGCAAGCCTGGGCGCATCACCGCAACATTTACCGCCAAAAGACAAACTTCGACTACAAAAATAAAAGATATTTTTTATTTAAAACAATACGTTAGAGTATCTTCTTGACAAACCACATTAGAAAACTACAATGAGCGATTAAAGCTGACGTCTCGGAGAGTTTATTTGTGGAATTTCTAGAAGCCATACACCCAGAGTGGTGTCAGATGTGGGAGAACCTTTCGCTCGAATCAATAAACAGAGGCGACCCTATGTGTTTGTTTATGGGTAAGTGCTGGGAATACATGGGTTCTACTGCCGACCACCATCACTTCCGTCACGCCATTCACCCATGCAGCAGAAAAACCGAATTCGCCTATCTTGAGCGCCGCGGGGCCGCGCTCTCTTGGGCCTGCTAACCTACCTTTTTAATGCACTTATACGTCGATATAGTCCACCAAAAGCTGCACATTTTTGTTGCCTCGATATTCATTTATATCTAGTTTGTAGGCTATGTGCATTTCTCTCAACTCTGGGTTTGGCCACTGCGCCGCGTCGATATTAAAGGCGATTGCATCAAATACCAAGTTGGAATACGGCTCGGCACTGAGCATTAATTTCAGGTGCTTCCCCCCAACAATTCTCTGCTGAACAATATAAAAAACACCGTCAAACGTAGGCTCTGGAAAGTGCTGCCCCCAAGGGCCCGCCTCCCGAATTGCAGTCGCTGTTGCGAGCGTCAACAACGCTTCGGGTAGTTGACCATCACTAAAAACCACAGGCTTAGCATTTTCGTCAGTTAAATGCCGCTTCACGCAAGCATCGAAAAGCCTTTTAAAATTCTCCAATCGAGACTCGACCAATGACATACCGGCGGCCATCGCATGGCCGCCGAACTTTTCTATAAGCCCCGGATTCTGAGTGGCAATTTCATCGAGTACATCGCGAAGATGAACTCCCCCGATGGAGCGCCCAGATCCTTTTAATTCGCCAGATTCCGTTTTTGCAAAAATAATGGTGGGGCGATGCACGGCGTCTTTTATACGAGACGCCAGAATACCGATGACACCTTGATGCCAGTCATCTTTATACAAACACACACCAGAAACACCAGTATCGAGGGCTGCAGCAGCTAAGGTTTCATCTAGTATTTTCTGTGCCTCAACCTGCATAGACGATTCAATCAGTTTTCTATCTCGATTTAAATCATCCAATTCACGGGCATATTCAAGCGCTTCGGCAATGCCCACCGATAGCAAACAGCGAATACCTAGCGACATATCATCCAAACGCCCCGCAGCGTTTAGGCGCGGTCCGACCGCGAAGCCTAAATCTGATGCGCCAATGCTTTTTGCATCCTTTGCGGCAATGCTCAACAAGGCCTGAATTCCCGGCAGAGCATTGCCGCTGCGCATTTTTCGCAAACCAGCCGCCACCAGAATACGATTATTATAGTCCAAGGGTACTACGTCGGCGACGGTTCCCAAGGCGACAAGGTCGAGATACTGACCCATACTGGGTTCTGGAATAGCTTTTTTTTCAAACCAATTCATCTTTCTCAGGGCACTTCGAAGTGCTGACATAAGGTAAAAAATCACCCCCACTCCAGCGAGATGCTTACTGGGAAAGGGACAACCGCGCTGATTAGGATTCACGATAGCATCGGCATCTGGGGTCTCTCGACCCGGTAAATGGTGGTCGGTGACGATGACTTTGTATCCCTTGGATTTGGCATAGGCCACGCCATCGATACTGGAAATTCCGTTGTCCACCGTGATAATAATATTGGGAGATAAGGATGTCGTAACTTCGACGATTTCCGGCGTGAGGCCATAGCCAAATTCAAATCGGTTGGGCACTAAATAATCCACATGACGAAAACCAAAGGCGTGCAAACACGACACGGCCAATGCGGTGCTGGTAGCACCATCGGCATCAAAATCACCGACGACCACAATTTTTTCCTGCGCCATTAGGGCTGCGACCAGAATATCGATCGCTGCCTCCAAGCCCAACAGCGTGTCAGGTCGAAGAATTTTTTGTAGGCTGTATTGCTGGCTACAGTTGTTTTGCGTATCGGATTTAACACCGCGATGGCGATAAAGCATTTGAATAAGCGCTTCTAGCCCCTGCTCACCTCCATTGTACTCACCGCCATTGCGTTCAGCTAAGACGAGCGCCGAATCTGAAGAATCTCCGCCTCGGCGTACTATGGTTTTTTTCATCGAAGAAGTTTCTTTGTAAATATTTTTATTTGCACCAACCCTACCCCATGCTGCAAAGTCTAAGAGTCAACGCTCTGCTAATTGGCACGAAGAAAGCAAAGCACTAACCAATATGCTCGGCCATAAAATGGTGAACGTCCGCAATATTGTTATCTAACACTGTATACTTTTCTTCGCGCTCAAACAAATCGCGCATATGGTGTGGCAATGCAGGGTCTCGCTCTTGGCCAGCTTTTTTCACGGCTTCCGGAAATTTTGCCGGGTGGGCGGTAGCCAAACACACCATCGGAACCTCGTGCGACCGGCGTTTTTTACGTCCCGCCTGAATACCAATGGCGGTGTGTGGATCTAACAGATATTCACTTACTTCGAATACGCCGCGAATCACTTCGACAAGCTCTTCGTCGTCCATACGATAACTACTAAATAATCCCTGCAATTTTGTAAAAACTTCGTCACTCAGAGTCATCGAGCCAGACTTAAAATCCTCCATTAATTGCCTGATAGCCGCACCATCGTTGTTATAGGCATCGAATAGAAGTCGCTCAAAATTGCTCGACACCATAATATCCATACTGGGCGAAAGCGAGTGACGCAAAGGCTGCCTTGAATGATCATTGGCGCTTAAACAACGATGCAATATGTCGTTGCTGTTGGTAGCCACAATCAATTGATCAATAGGCAAACCCATTTGTTTGGCTAGGTAACCGGCAAAAATATCCCCGAAATTACCGGTGGGAACGGAAAAAGATATCGCCCTATGGGGGCTTCCCAATGATAGCCCAGCGTAAAAATAGTACACAATCTGAGCCATGATTCTTGCCCAGTTAATGGAGTTCACGGCAACGAGCTGACGGCCTTCGGGCAAAAAGGATTGATCGGCAAAACTGGCTTTGACCATATTTTGGCAATCGTCAAAATTTCCCCCTAACGCAATATTGTGTACATTTTTTTCGATAACGGTGGTCATTTGCTTGCGCTGCACACCTGACACACGTTTATCTGGATGCAGAATAAATATGTCAACGTTTTCGCAATGCCTACACCCTTCAATGGCCGCGGAGCCTGTATCGCCGGAAGTGGCACCCATAATTACCACTTTTTGATTGCGTTTTTTTAACACATAATCGAGTAGGTTACCCAAAAATTGTAGCGCAAAATCCTTAAACGCCAACGTAGGCCCCTGAAAAAGCTCAAGTACCCATTCGTTGAGACCGCTTTGCACTAAGGGCGCGATGGCCGGATGACGAAAGCCGTCGTAGGATCGATCGATAAGGTCTTTTAAATCGGCATCGGGAATCTCGCCATCTACAAAGGGCGAGATGATCTTAAACGCTAAATCGCGATAACTTAAACCCGCCCACCCGGCAATTTCTTGCTGAGTAAATTTTGGCAGTTTTTCAGGTACATAAAGCCCGCCATCGCTGGCCAAACCTGTTAATACCACATCTTCAAAACTCAAGCTGGGCGCCTCACCACGAGTACTAATATACTTCACTGTTGTTCACCATATTCAATACAATTTATTTAGAACGCTTTCGAAATCAAGAAGTTACCTGCTATTTGAGCGATTCAACTCTGATTCTCACCACGGTATCTTGAACCATTTCCAAATCCTCAATTTTACAAATAGCCGCCACAATATTTTTTTCGACGGCCGTATTGGTCAGCAGAATTAAGGGAACATGTATCTGCCCGTCTACTGGCTGCTTTTGAATAAGCGCCTCGATACTAATGCCAGCCTCACTCAATATTTGCGATATTTGTGACAGCACTCCAGGCTTGTCTACGGCCGAAATACGCATGTAATAGGCCGTCTTTGTTTCTTCGATAGGTAAAATATTAATATTGCTCAAGCTCGAAGAAGAATAGCCCAAATGCGGAACATTCAGCTCAAAACGCTCACCGACCAAACGACTTACCCGAACAATATCGGCAATTATAGAAGACGCGGTCGGTTCAGCTCCTGCACCAGCACCATAGTAGAGAGTCGGCCCAACGGCGTCGCCCTTCACCACGATGGCATTCATTACACCGTCGACATTGGCGATTAAACGCGTTTTGGGGATAAGCGTAGGGTGTACACGAAGCTCTATCCCTTCGTCTATTCGGTGACGGGCAATGCCCAAGTGTTTAATGCAGTAACCTAATTCAGACGCGTAGCCCACATCTGCCGGTGAAATATTACTAATCCCTTCGGTAAATACCTTGTTTATTTGTAAGGGAATACCAAAAGCGATGGATGCAAGAATGACAAGTTTGTGGGCAGCATCTATACCCTCAACGTCAAAGGTGGGATCTGCCTCTGCATAGCCCAAGGCTTGCGCCTCTTTGAGTACATCTTCAAACGCTCTTCCCTTATCGCGCATTTCCGTAAGAATAAAGTTTCCTGTGCCATTAATAATGCCGGCAAGCCATTCAATTTTGTTCGCTGTTAAGCCCTCGCGCAAAGCACTGACAATAGGAATACCTCCCGCGACAGCCGCCTCAAAAGAGATGGTTACTTTGTGCCTTCTAGCAATTTCAAATAACTCATTACCAAATTCTGCAATAAGTGCCTTATTCGCCGTAACCACGTGCTTGCCATTTTGCAGAGCGCGCACAACCAAGTCTTTGGCGATTGTTGTACCACCAATAACCTCTACCAAAATATCTACTTCGGGATCTTCGGCAACCGAAAAAATATCTGCACTCAGCTGCATTCCGCTAGTATCACTTGCAGGATTCGATCGCCGTGCGCCGATGTGACTTACAACAATCTCGCATGCTGCCCTAGCACTAATTTCACTTTTATTACGTGCTAAAACATTAAAAGTGCCACTACCGACAGTTCCTAAACCACATATGCCAACGTTTACACGTTTCAAGCTAATACCCTCTAAAATTAAACGAAAAAACACCTAACAGAATCCAAAATAAGCAGATTCGTTCGCCTTAACTTGATTCACTCGACCTCAGTTCAACCCTGCGACAACACTTCAATTTGTGCCGAATCAAGCACAGCAAGGACGGCCGCTAACATCTATTTGGAAGTCTAGGTTATCGAAGGTTTTTGG